>JAFXYD010000035.1 GCA_017541995.1 Oscillospiraceae bacterium | reverse complement strand
TTTGGGACATGGTTCTGAAGCGATATCTGCCGGAATCCCGTCCAGTCTTATTTCGTTCAACCGCAAGAAAGGTTGACGGGAAGATTGCAAGCTTTACAGGGACGCTTCGATGTGCGGAGAAGTTCAGCGGGGGCAAGGGCTATTTAATCATCTGTGATACGAAAGAATTCTTACAATTCAGCGATATGGAATCACCCGGTAATTATTCACGTTCTTTTTTCCCTGTTGCAGAGCTGCTTCGGAAAGAAGCAGAGAATACTCCGTGTAAATTCTCCCCGAAGTTTCTTGAAGAATATACCAAAGAAGATGAATATATTACGCGTGTGAATCTCAATTGCATGTACGTCTGCAAATGGCAGAGCGTTTGAATCCGTCATGATTCTCATTTGTTCGGTACATTTTGAATCTCTCCCATCTACGACACCTGGGGCGTCATCACCAGCGGCTTGCTCAAGCCGGAGGCGGCCATGCGGCTGCTGATGATCGGCCCGGAATACACGCAAATCGCCCTCAAAACCGAAAAAGCCGCGGCCCAGCTGCAATGGCTGTCCGCCCGGGAGCTTTCCTCGGAGGAGATCGCCGGATTCCGGGCCCTGGTGGCCCGGGAGGAAGAAGCGTACCAGGCCCGCTTCGTCCAGGAGCTGGAGCAGCTGGTGTAAGCGCGGCGGGAAACAGAACGAAGCAAGGAGGAAGCAAGATGAACAAGAAAAAAGGCAGCTGCTGGACCGCCTACCGCGATCCCGATACGAACCGATACTTTGCGGAGATCATCTATACCAGCCGCGAGGGCCGGGAGGAGTACGACTATGAGATCACCCGGGAGATCTACGACCGGCTGGGAAGCTTTCGGGACGACTATGAAAACGAAAGGCTGATCCGCACTGGCAAGCGGACCTATTCCTTTGCGAACACCATGTACGGCACCCTCGGCCCGGAACGCACGGTCTGGGACGAGGAGGCCCACGAGACGATGCAGCAGAGCATCAGAAACCTTCAGGAATAAATTCCGGATTATTAATCTGATCATGCAGCACACGCTGGCATACGGACGGGATGCGCAATGAACAAAACGAAACAATTTTATGCCCGCTGGAAGAGCGACTATGATTACAAAACGTTCACTGCAACCTTCGGTTCCTTGGCCGTAACCGTGATTTTCGCGTTGTATAACGGGTTCCTCGGGATACATCATTCTTCGCTCTGGCATGGGACGATCTGCGTTTACTATCTTATTCTCTCCATTCTGCGGGGATTCATTGTCGTGAGTGAGAAAACAACCGCTGGCCGCAGCGGGGACTCCCCTGCCAGGAACAGATCCTATCTCATCTCGGCGGCCTTGCTGTTCATTCTGAATCTGAGTCTGGTCGTGCCGGTATCGCTGCTGGTCCTGCTGCAGAAGCCGCTGAACATGTCTCTGATTCCGGCGATTGCAATGGCGGCCTATACGACCTATAAAATCGTGATGGCTTCCATTCACCTGAAAAGCCGGAAAAAGTCGGAAAACAAGCTTGTCAGACTCTTGCGAACAATCAATTTTATTGACGCGCTGGTGTCCATTCTGACCCTGCAAAACACGTTAATCATGGTAAATATGCATGGCGAAGGGAACCAAATGCTGACCTTATCGGCGGTCACCAGCGCGGTAATTATGTTGACCGTTCTCGTGCTGTCCGTTGCTGCCATCCGGAAGGGTATCGTCGGGCTGAAAAATTGTGGATCAGATATTGGGACGCAGTAAACATGGAGAAGGAAATCAACGCAAGCAAGGCCATATGATATAAATCAGGAAAAGGCTGGGTTTTTGTCGGAACACGCTTCCCTGCGAGCTGAATATAATTTTGCGGGGCCCGGAACAGACTCCGGGCCCCGCTTTTGTGTTCTTTGCTCTCTGCTGAATTCCGCCTATTCCTTGAGGTCTTTGGCTCCTTCCGCCATCTCCGCAGTGATGCGATTTTCTTCCTCTTCGATCTCGCGGAGCTTTTGCTTTGCCGCGGCGAGCTGGTCGTCTACCTGTTTCTTCGCCTTTTCCATCTTCTTCGCTTCAATTTTGCCTTTTGCCATCTCGAACAGTCCGGGCGCGGTGCCGCCGAGCACAGCGGCGCCGGCCATGCCCGCGGCTGCTGCGCCGAGGGAGATTCCGTCGGAAGCAGTTTCGGCAGCGGGTGTGACGGGGGCAGCGGCAGGGGCGGCGTCTGTGCCCGCGGCGGACTCAGCGGCGCCATAATTGTTCACGATGTTCGTGATATTCTGTGTGATGTTCACCGTCTGCGGATCGTTCGGTTCCGCGGCGGTCTGCGGGGCAGGCGATCCTGCGGCGGCGTAAGCCTCCGGCGCCTCCGCGGGCGCGGCTGCTCCGGCGGCTGCAGCGCTTCCCGCCGCGCCGACGGCGCCGGAAACATGGACGGGATTGCCGTAGAAGTCTGTTTTGTGCGCCTTGCATTCCGTCATAACCTTGACGCTTTGGGTCTGCGCGGTCTTGTATCCGCCCGTCGCCGCGGTCATGGCCTCGGCAAGGGCGTCCAAAACGAAAGCCCTGATCTCCAACAGCTCCGAGAGCTTGCCAAGCTGTCGTCTTGTAGCGTCAAACATGCGATCGCCGCCGATGGACTTTTGGGCGGTATTCAGCGTCTGCATCACGGATCGGAGATTTTTTGACGCCTTGCCAAAAATGCTTTGCTGCGATTCAAGCTCGTTTACGGAAACCTTGACCGGCGCGCTGCTCTTCGCGGCAGGCTTGCTGACGGGCGCATTGACCGGCGTTGGCGTTGGTTTTGGTTTGACCGGTGGTGTTTTTGGGGGTTCTTCACAAGACATGGTCTACACCTCCCGTTACTTGAGTTGGATCTTCAGCTTGCCGGCGTTTTCCGTCACATTCTTCTCGTTGCTGTCGTAGACCTGCGCGCTCTCCGAAAGGGCCCGGGAGTAGCCGTCCACGACCTTGAGGACTTCCTCACACTTGACGATGATGGAATCAAAGCGCCCGTAAAACTCGCTGGCCGCAGGGCCGGTCCAGGTGGATTTGAGGGACTTCACCGAGGTTCTGGCCTGCGAAAGATAGGAAAACATCTTCTGATAGGACGTTTTCAGCTCGCCGGAATACTTCTTGAGTTGTTGGGTATCTACGCTGATCTGTTCGGTCGCCATAGCTTATCCTCCTTATCCCTTGGCAAGGTTCCTGCCGACAGCTTCCAGGGCCTTGCTGTCCGCCTGCTTATACTTGGCCGAGATCTGCTGGAGCGTCGCGCCCATCTGCTGCGTGATCTGCACCAGCTGGTTCAGATTGGCCTTGTCTTCGTTGTAGGTTTTCACATAAGCCGTACCCGCTTCGCTTTTCCAGATCGAAGAGATCTTCTGGATGCTCTCGTCAAGCTTGGTCATCTCCGTTTTCAGCTTGGACGAAAGATCGGTCAGATCGGTTCCGGCCTTTTTGAGTTTGACTGCGTTGACCTGCTGCGTTGCCATAACTGTACCCTCCTGTTATGATTTGATGCGGGATTTTGCTTGTTGATCCGCCTTTTTGATGGTGCTGCAGGCGTTTTCCAGAAACGCGGCGATCTCGAGGATGTCCTTCGCGTTGGACTGTAGCTGCCCGATCAGTTCGTCGGTGTACTTGACGAAGGCCTTTGCCGATTCCCCCGTCCAGGCGGAGTCCAGACGGTCCTTGGAATCCACAAGGGGCTTTACCGTGCCCTTGCTCAGGTTGGCGGAGGCCTCGCGGAGGAGTCTCGCCTGCTTCTGGACCTCCGAGATGTTAATGTTTATGTTCGCCATCAGCGCAGCCCCCCGAATTTCAGTTTTCCCGCGGCGCCGGTCGTCTGCTTCTCGGCCTCGTTGTAGATCCCCGCCAGTTCAGCCAGCACCTTTTCGTAATTTGCAAGGGTGTTGAGAATGTCCGCCGAGCTTTTCCGGAGCTGCCCCGTGACGGCGCTGAGCTCGTCGGCGGCGCTGCCCTCGTTGGATTCAAGCATCTTGCGAAAGACCGCGTGGACGGCGTCAACGCTCGCGTGGATCTTTTTCCGGACCCCGGCGATCTCCGCTGCCGCGGCGGCCAGCTTGCCGGTATCCACCTGATTGATGTCTGCTGCCATTGCTCACACTCCTATCCCTGCGCCTTGTGCGCCTTTTCGATTTTTTCCAGGATTTCTTCCTCTGTCCGCCTGTGGTATTCAGCCATCTGCCGCAGCCCCGTGGCGACCTCGCCGTACTGGGCCGTCATTTCCGCGAGGGCCCTCAGATCCCTTTCGTAGCTTTTGAAGAACTTGTCCTTGACGTCGCTGCTCCAGGAGCTGTTCAGCCCTTCGATGACAGACTGGAACCTTCCGATGCAATCCCGGATCTCGCTGACCGAGTCGTCCACCTTTCCCGCGGCGCTGTCCAGCGCGTCCGGGTCTACCGCAATTCTGTTCTGAACCACAACTGATTCCTCCTATACGATAACCAATTGGCTGCCGTTCCCGATGCCGACCTTGTAAAAGCTCTCTCCGTCCTCGATCAAGCCCTCCAGCTCGACCGAGCAGACGGCGATGTCCTTTGTGCCGTTGAAGATGTCATAGCCCTCGAACTCCGTGATTGCGGACATGATCAGTTTTTTGGCGGAGCCGACCTTCATGCGGTCGTCCACCTGAAACTCATAGCTTTTGGCGTTGCCCGGTATTCGGACTTCAATGCTGATCTTACTCATTTTCGCCCTCCTTTACCAGCGGCGTCATGATCTCCGCCGTCTTTCCGTCCACTTGGATCAGCGCCGAGCCCGCGGGCGTCCGCTTCATGTCGTCCTCCACGTTGAAGTCGAAGATGCCCTGCTCGATCGCCTCGCCGCCGAGATGCAGTCCTGTCTTCATGGCGCAGGCCATACGGAACGCCCCGTAAGCCGAGCATTCGTTGTACTCCCGGGGAGAAACCGCCAGGAGGAAGTGGATCTTGTGCTCAGCCCCCTTGGCGAAGACCGTCTCCAAAAACTCGCTCATGTCCTGTGCGCTGTTGTAGACCGCCTCCATAAACTCCGCAGCGCTGTTGATGAGCAGCACGATCCGGTCATAGCCCTTCAGGGCCTCCCGCACGGAGCGTTTTGCCTGCCGCGCCTCATAGACGAGCTCGTTGCGTTCCGTCAGCTCCGGCACGAGGACGCTCTCCATGAAGCGGAACAGGCCGTCGTTGTCCGTCATATACCCGTCCGCCCCGCAGGCGGCGGCAAAGTCCTCCAGCTCCCGGAGGATGCTGTCAAAGATGAACACCCGCGCCCCGTTGTGCCTGAACTGCCTTGCCGCGAATTTCAGGAAGTTCGTCTTGCCGCTTTTGGGGCCGCCGCTGACGGCGAAGCAGAGGATGCCGTCCGTGTTGACCGCCGCGGGAGCGCCGTCCGCGCAGCTCCTGCCGAGGAGGAAGCTGCCGTCCCGGCACATGGGCAAAAGCGCCTCGTCGGAATAGGCTTCATATTTGCTGACGAGTTTTTTTGCCGCGCCCGAATCCTTCGGGTATTTCTCCGCGATGAGACTTCTCACCGTAAGCATCATGCTGCCGCCTGTGCTTCTGACAGGAAGCGCGGTCTGGAATTCCAGCGGCTTTCCCTCCTTGATCAGGCCTCTGCCGCTCACGCGGTCGTCCGGCAGGATCTCGGTGCGCATCCCGATCACGCTGTCATACTCGAAGCGGTCGGGCAGCTGCATACCGATGCCCCTGGTGAAGCCCTGGCGGATGCGTCCCCGCAGATCGCCGGAGTTGTTGCAGCTGAAAATCATGTAGATGCCGTAGCCCGCCGCCTCCCGGGCCAGCTGGATGAAGAGGTCCTCATATTCCTCATAGCTCTCCACAAAGGACGCATAATTGTCGATGATCAGCAGGATCATCGGCAGATCGTCGGAGACCTTGATGTAGTCCCGGTAGGAGCCGATGCCCTTTTCGGACAGCAGCGCCTTTCTCCGCTCCAGCTCGCCGCGGATATAGTCCATCATCACGGCGATCTTATCGTCCTCGCCCTCCAGACACACCGCGCCGGTGTGCGGAAGCCCGGCAAAGGCTTTCATCGTGCGCCCGGAGAAATCCGCGATGAAGAAGTTTATCTGCTCCGGGGTGTAGAGCTCGGACGCGCTGTAGACGATGGTCTGGATCAGCGTCGTCTTGCCGCTGCCCGCTCCGCCGCAGATCAGCAGATGCCCGTCAGCAACGAAGTCGAGGGACAGCGTGAACTGCCGCTGATTCTCCGGATCGTCCGCAAGACCGATCGGGACGGCAAAGCGGCTCCGGACGAGCTCCGCCGTATCCAGCTCGTCGAGATAGATCGTGTCGGGCAGCGGCGGAAGCCAGATCTGGCGCAGGGGCTCGATCCGGTTCTCCGCCGAGATCCGTTCCGTGTATTTTACGATCGCGTCAAGCTGGGTGACCTTGTTGAGCTTGTCGCCTCCCTTTTTCTTCTTTTTCCCTGTCTTTTCGCTCTTGCCCGTGATATCCACCATGCGGGCGTAGCCCTGGCTGCCGTTGTCGTATGGGACCTCCGGCGTGTACTGCGCCCCGGACCAGCCGGACTGGAATTCCTCGAAAATCTCGTCGTTGCCAACCTGGAGGAAGCCCCGGCCCGTGCCGGTGATGAAGGCCGCGTCCGGGCGCTTGAGCATCTCGTTGGAATCCTGCTTGTCCGCTACGCGCAGCGCGATGCGAAAGCGCGAGTTGCTCCAAATTTCATCGTCTACGACGCCGCCCGGCTTTTGGGTGGCAAGGATCAGGTTCACGCCCAGCGACCGGCCGACCCGCGCGGCGGACACCAGCGCCCGCACGAATTCGGGCTGCTCTTTTTTCAGCTCCGCGAACTCGTCCGCGATGATGATGAGATGGGGCATCGGCTCGTCCGCCTCGCCGTTGCGGTAAAGCTCGATGTACTGGTCGATGTGTTTGATCTTATACTCGTTGAACACCCGCTGACGGTGACGGATCTCCGCGTTGATCGACAGCAGCGCCCGGGTTGTCGCGTTTCCGCCCAGGTTGGTGATCATGCCGGCCAGATGGGGCAGGCCGGCAAAGCTCTGAGCCATGCCGCCGCCCTTGTAGTCGATCAGGATAAACGCCACCTCGTGGGGATGGTAGTTGATCGCAAGGCTCAGGATATAGGTTTGCAGGGTCTCGGATTTACCGGAGCCCGTCGTGCCGGCCACCAGGCCGTGGGGGCCGTGATATTTTTCGTGGATGTCCAGATAGATCGGCTTGCCCCCCGCCTTCTGGCCGATCATCGCCTTCATCGTCTCGTAGGTGCGGTTTTCCAGCCATTTGTGATAGACGTCCAGTTCCTCGACCCGGGAGGTCTTGTACATATCCAGGAACGTGAGCATGTCCGGTATTTCGGCGTTTTCAGAGGTATCCCGCAGCTCAAAGCGCGCGAGGGCTCTCGCAAAGCGATCCATGCTGGCGAGGGGCAGCTTGTCATAGACAAGCTCCTCGCTGAAGGCGATCTGGGAGGAAATGCTGTAGGCTGCGGAATTGCCGTCATCGTCCTGAACCACCGTGTCGCAGCCGGCGGGCAGCCCGTCGGGCGTCTGCGCGCAGAATACCACCGTGAGCCCCGCCTCCTTCGGCGGGTCCAGCAGGAATTTGGACGCCGGCTCCCCCGCGATCACGGACAGGTCCGTCACAAAGACCACATAGTGGGGAAGGAGCTTCTCGTCTTCCTTGGCCGCTTTCTTGTCTTCCCGCTCCAGACGCTTCCGGATCACGTCCGAAAGCTCATAGAGCACGGTGCCGAAGGAGCGGCTGTCGTAAGCGATCATCCGCACCTTGCCGTCCGGCGACCAGGCGTGGGGCAGCCAGCGGGTGAAGCTCAGCTCATCGTACTCCTTTGCCTTGAACAGGAAGCAGCAGCGCAGCTCGGTATAGGGGTAGTTTGCCGTGAGGTTCAGCGCCAGCAGACGCAGCAGATTGTAGCGCCGCGGCCCGTCGCTGCTGACGACGCCGACGAGTCTGTTGTCGTACAGAGACACCGAAACGGGTACGTTCCGGAGGGTGCGGTAATCGCCGCACACCCGCTTCCCCAGCTCGTTCAGGGGATCGTAGGTCTGCATGCCGTTTTCGTTGGCGACCGTTACGCTGCTCGGCGACGCCACGCTGCCGAGCCCCAGCCGGGCGGAGAGGAAGTCCCTGTGGCCGCTGCTCTTTTCCCAGAGGCGCTTCCGCTGGTTGGTCACGAAGTTGAACATCTCATCGGCGGACGGATACTGCTCCGCCAGCACGCTGCTGTTGTATTCCGACTGTTGCTTGAGGCGATTTTCGATCCCCGCGATGTATTCGAGGTAGCTGTTCTGGCGGGTCTGTTCGTTGGCCTTTGCTTCCTTTTTGTTGTATTTTGCGTTTGCGATCGCCCACGCCGCCGCCATGGCCGCGGCGCCGCCTGACATGACAAGGCTGGAGGCGCCAAAGCCCCCCTCGGAGCTCATCATCGCCGCAAGGGCGATTGGAATGACCATGGTGAAGGCCGGGCCGATGGTGAAGATCAGCGGCTGCTGCTTGTAGGCCTGCTTCGGCGGGCAGCGCTCGATCACGGTCTCCGTCGTGTCCAGCTCGCGCAGATGTCTTGGCGTGCGCTGGAAATACTGCTTTTCGTATTCATCTTCGTCTTCGTCGTCGGTGATCTCGGGGATCTGCACCGGCGTGAGCCGATTCACCTTGACGCTGCCGCTCAGACGGTTTACTGCCAGCAGCGGCCCGAGGCAAACCACCTTGAGCCCCACGACATAGATGACGTCCCCGTATCGCACGGGCGTTTTTTCCGTGACCTTTCTGCCGTTCAGGTAGGTGCCGTTCACGCTGTCCAGGTCGTTGACATAGGTGAAGCTCCCTTCAAAGCTGATCTGTGCGTGGCGCTCAGAGACGAATTTGTTGCGGTAGGAGATGTCGGCGGAGTCCGCGCTTCCGATGACAAGGGACTGGACGGCCTCGCGCTTCACGATATACTTGGTAAAGCCCGAGGCGTTTTCGTCCGTTTCGTCGATCTTCAGCGAGAACCAGGCGCCGCTCTTTTTTACGATGCCCTCCAGCACGAGACCGCCCCGCAGCTCCGCGCGCTCGATGCTCTCGCCCTTCTCCATCAGCGTATAGGCCCTGTCGCCGTAGATCGTCCACGTTCCTCCCCAGACTTCAATGTTGAACGTAAGCTCGTCGTCAAGCCCCGAAACGGAGGGGTTGACGGAAACGGGGTACTTGCGGTTGTCCACGGCGGGGAAGTAATGCTCAGAAAAACCGTTTCCAAAAAACACCGTCATGAATTTTGACATAGGTTACCTCCCTGTTCTGAATTGCGCTTCCGTAGTCTTTGTCACAGCTGCTGCCGCGCAGCGCCGGGATCGATCAGCCAAAGCCGTTTGCGACTGCCTCGTCCGCCAAATCGTCATATTCGCAGATGAAGCCGCGGTGGCAGTTGTCCGGGTCGTCTTCCGCGACGTCGTTCCAACGCATCTGTTTCCAGAAGTGCGCATACCACTCTATGCCTTTGCCGTTGGACGGCTCGCCGGCTTCCCAGTCGGTATAGCTCCACGCCTCCCCCGTGACCCAGCGCCAATCCTTCTTGCCGCCGCCGAAGGCGCCCTCGCTGTACGCGCCGAGCCACGGACCGGCGTCGCTGCCGTCTGTCAGGAAGCAGCTCGTCAAAAAGCCCTGCTCCTGCGGAGAGGTAACCGTCACCAGATGCCCGCCCTGCTCGATGCAGTAGGCTCTTGCCTCCGACCAGCTCAAATCCAAATCGAAAAACCTGTAATAGCTCCCGTCGAAATACAGGTACTCACTGTCATCGTCCCGGTTTGTGTCGTAGGCAGACAGAGCGTCGCCATCCTGATCGTAGAGCTGGTCGTCCGCGCCGATCGTCAGGCTGCATACGAAGTCTCCGGAGGTATCCTCCAGCAACAGCCAGCCATCCTCCCAATAGTAGACGCCGCCGTTGATCCGGTCGTTTTTCAAGTCATATTCAGCCCAGGTGCCGTCCCCGTTGATCTCGTACCGGTTTTGGTACTCGTCATATTTCCACATGCCGTAGAAGAGCGTGAGATCCGCTTCCTCCGTCGTCTCGACGCCCCGGGTGCCGCTCGGCTCGTCTGTCGGTTTGGATTTGGAGCCGAGGACCAGAATGAGGACGACGGCCAACGCGAAGAGGGCCAGTCCCGCAATGGCGCCGATCAGGATGAGCTTCTTTTTCTTCGGGTCCAGGCTCTTCTTCCCGCCTGCGGGACCTGCGTCTGCCCCGCTCTGGGTCTGCCGGGCCAGACGGGCCTCCTGTTCCAGCTGCGCTGCATGAAGGGCCTCCAGACGCTTGACCTCCTCGGCCATCTGCTGCTTTTGCCGCTCCAACTCCTCCAGCCGCTTCCGTTCGGCCTCCTCCGCCTGCTGCTGCTTCCGCTTGGTGGCAAAGAGGGCTTCGGCCTCGTTGTTGTGCTCGTTGTGATCCATAGGCTTCTTCCTTTCTATGTTTCTTGGCAGGAACGCGCAGCCTGCCGCAGCAGAATCCCACAGGGACGGAACGCGTCACTCGTTGATTTTGCAGATAAGGCCGGAGGCAACGTCCTGCCAGTCGGGGAACTCGTCCAGCGGAAAAACGTCGCTGCCGTTGAAGAGTTTTCTGCGCTGCTTAAATATCTCGATGGATTTCGAAGTGTCAAAACAGCTAAGCACCAGTCCGTCGTAATCCTCCGGCATCCGGACGGCCAAGATGATCATATAAGCATAGGACTTATCATCAGCAAGCGTATATTCTGTGGTAAAACTGAATTCCACATGGACGGTTTCCCCATTTGCTTCATAGCTGTAGGAATAGAGGGTATCCGGCACAGATTTCGGCAGGTAGAAGCCGGTGTAGTAGTCGCAGATCGCCCAGGATACATCCCACAAATAACCTTCCTTTGAGGTAAAGGCCGGCATGGTGTTTCCGTCTGTCGTTAAGGCAGCAGCCAGGGTGACGACGCAGTATCCGTCGCCGGTGGACTCCCGGGAGCTCCGCTCGACGTACCAGTCCGCGGGGATGCGCGCATAGGTGCCGGTTTCCTTGCCTTCGAGAGAGAAGCCGCTCGCTACGGTTTTAGCTGGGTCTCCATATTGGTAGTTCACAAGCATCCCATGGTCCTCAAACCAGCGGGTAAAGGACGCATCATAGCGAGACAGGGAGTTGCCTTCGTCATCGTAGAGTCGGTCGTCTGTGTCCAGGGACAGATAGGTAAGAAATGATCCGTCGTCGAAGGTCAGTGCCAGCCGGCCGTCCTCCCAGTCGTAGGAGCCGGCATGTACCATACCCATCTCTTCCACATAGATAGACCAGGTGCCGTCCTCTTTGATCTCGTACCGGTTTTCGTACTCGTCATATTTCCACGTGCCGTAGAAGGGCGAAAGGTCCTCGCTCCGCTCTTCGGTGTACCCCTCATCATAGGGAGACAGTGCGTCGCCATCCTGATCGTAGAGCCGGTCGTCCGTGCCCAGGTTTAGGGCTGCCGCCGTGTTTCCGTCCTCGTCCTCCAGCACCAGCCGGCCTTCCTCCCAGCGATAGACGCCGGAGCTCGTCTCGTCGCCAACTCCGTCATACATCGTCCAGGTGCCGTCCGCGTTGATGCCAACGCGTAATCCGAGCCCTTCATACTCCCACATGCCGTAGAAGAGCGTGAGATCCGCTTCCTCCGTTGTCTCGACGCCCCGGCTGCCGCTCGGCTCGTCTGTCGGTTTGGATTTGGAGCCGAGGACCAGAATGAGGACGACGGCCAATGCGACGAGGGCCAGTCCCGCAAGGGCGCCGATCAGGATGAGCTTCTTTTTCTTCGGGTCCAGGCTCTTCTTCCCGCCTGAGGGACCCGCCCCTGTCCCCGGTCCTTCGTTTGTCTGCTGCGCCAGCCGGGCTTCCTGTTCCCGCCGGGCCGCCTGGAGGGCCTCCAGCCGCTTGACCTCCTCGACCATCTGCTGCTTCTGCCGCTCCAGCTCCTCCAGACGCTTCCGTTCGGCCTCCTCCGTCTGCTGCTGCTTCCGCTTGGTGGCAAACAGGGCTTCGGCCTCGCTGTTGTGCTCGTTGTGTTCCATAACATTCTTCCTTTCTATCTGTCTTGCCAGGAACGCGCGGCCTGCCGCGGCAGAATCACCCGGGGACGGGCCGCGCTATTCGTTGATCCTGCAGATGAGGCTGTCGCGCATCTCCTCCCAGCCGGGCAGCTCGTCCAAGGGACAGACGGCGTCGCTTTCGAAGAACGGACTCCGCTGCTGCGTGAGCTCGTAGCTTTCCGGTTCGTTATTACAGGTAAGCACCAGACCGTCGTAATCCTCCGGCATCCGGACGGTCACGGTAAGCACGCCGGTGTGGGAAAGGTCCTTGGCCCTCGAATTGTCCAAGGTATAGCTGAATTCCACATGGACGCTTTCCCCGTTTGCGTCATAGCTGTAGGAATAGAGCGTGTCATTCCCGGCCTCGGGCAGGAGGAGGCCGGCGTAATAGT
The DNA here is from genome assembly GCA_017541995.1 of Oscillospiraceae bacterium. Classification (GTDB taxonomy): domain Bacteria; phylum Bacillota; class Clostridia; order Oscillospirales; family Oscillospiraceae; genus JAFRPC01. The sequence continues at coordinate 54,023 of JAFXYD010000035.1, read as the reverse complement.
CGCAGAACGCCCAGGAAAAACCATAGTGATAGTCTTCGTTATAGACAAAGGAGGGAAGGCTGTATGGTTCTGTTTTTCCGGTGGCGACCAGGGTGATGATGCAGTTTCCGTCGCCGGTGGACTGCCGGGATTTCTGCTCGACGGTCCATTTGACAGGGATGCGCGCATAGCTGTTGGTTTCCATGCCGCGGACAAAGAAGCCGCTGCTCAGGTTTTTGGCGGGGTCTCCATAGCGGTAATTCACAGACAGGTCGTGGTCCTCGAACCACGGGGTCTCGAGCGCCTCATAGCGAGACAGGGAGTAGCCCTGATCGTCGTTGAGCTGATCCTCTGAAGCCAGATACAGGCTGCAATAATAGTCTCCGCTTGTTTCCTCCAGCACCAGCCAGCCGTTCTCCCAGTAGCAGATACCGCCGTCTGTCTCGTTGTTTCCCGCGTCGTACATTGTCCAGGTGCTGTCCTCGTTGATCCCGATCCGATATTCGAATTCGTCATACTTCCACATGCCGCAGAATGGCGTGATATCCTCCTTCATCCAATCCTGGCCGAAAACGTCCTCCAGATCGTCGTATTCGCAGATAAAGGCGGAAACGCGCTCGCCCGGGTCTTCGTTTCGGAGGTCGTTCCACTCCATGTTTGTCCAGAGGGTGCCGCACCATTCCTCGCCGCCGGAGGGCTCGCCCTCGCGCCAGTTTTCGTAGGACCACGCCTCATCTGTGACCCAGTACCAGCCTGCCTGGGTCTCAGCGGCGCCGATCCACAGCTTTTGACCGGAGAAATTGTTCGCCAGGAAGTCCTGCTCCTCGGGGCTGGTGATCGTCACCAGGTGTCCGCCCTGCTCGATGCAGTACAGTCTTGCGTCATTCCACGACAGATCCAGGTCAAAGCACTGATAGGAATGACCGTCGAAATACAGCAGCTCCGGGTCGTACTCGCCCCCGTTTTCGGTGGAACGCTCCGGCGTCGCGCTGCGCTGGCTGCTGCTCGGCTCCACAGTCTGGCTGCCGCCCGGCTTATTGTTCGATTTGGACCCGAGGACCAGAATCAGGACGACGGCCAATGCGACGACGCCCAGCGCCGCAAGGGCGCCGATGAGGATGAGCTTCTTCTTTTTCGGATCCGAGCCCTTCTTCTCCCCTGCGGGACCCGCTCCGGGCGCTCCGCGCGTCTGGGCCTCCTGCGCCAACCGGGCTTCCTGCTCCCGCTGGGCCGCCTGCAGGGCCTCCAGCCGCTTGACCTCCTCGGCCATCTGCTGCTTTTGCCGCTCCAGCTCCTCCAGCCGCTTCCGTTCGGCTTCCTCCGCCAGCTGCTGCTTCCGTTTGGTGGCAAACAGGGCTTCGGCCTCGTTGCTGCGCTCGTTGTTATGTTCATTGTAATCCATAGCATCCTCCGAATTCGCTCTGTGAGAAATGACGACCTTCAGCGTATGATCATTTCCTGTTCCCTGAACAATCTGCAGGTAATATCTTCCCTATAATTTCTTATACCATAGAATTGTATATTTATCAAGCGGAATCCTCCAGGAATCCTATAATTTTTCAAATCGTTCGTTTCTTGATTTCTGCAAACGGGCACGAAAAAAGAGTTTATTTCCCGAAAAGAATATGCTACAATAGACGCAGCGAAGCAAAATGTATTTGTTGTGCGTAGAGATCCGGTCTAACTACTTATACAGAATATTCAAGGAGGCACTATGAAAGCGATCGTCACGTATTTCAGCGCGGAGGGCACAACGGAGCGCTATGCCAAGGCCCTGGCGGAAGCGATTTCTGCGGACGTATTTCCCATCCTCCCGGAGCAGCCCTATACCGCCGCGGATCTGAAATGGACAAATCCGATGGCCCGCTGCAACCGGGAAAAGCTGGGCAACTGAGAGAAAGAAGATATCCTCAGATTTTTGTGCTTCCTGCGCAAGAATCTGAGGATTTTGGTCCGAGTGTTTATAACGGATTTGGTCGAATTGCTGTTCATTCCTGAAATCCATCGTCCGTCTGCGCTGTTAACTCGACGTTGACGGTGCGCAGGTAGCGTCTGAGGGGATATTCTCCGTCGTGGGCTTCTCCCGGGAGAGATACTGACATATTTCGCAGCGTTGTAATGCGGGTAACTCCGGCGCGAATGAGCAGCTGTGTAAGATCTTCCCGGTCTTCCGGTGGGCAACACAGCCCCACGGTTTGAAGGTATTGCTTTTTCTCCCGCAGTACCTCCAGGATCCGCTCTCGCGGCAGCGGCTTCACCAGCACGTTTCCCAGCATCGGTGAGAGCTCCAGCGCAGAATCCTCCTTTGCGATCAGCGAGCACAGCACTGAGTGCCAGGGCTTATCTCCGTGGCCATCCAGCAAGGCCTCCAGACGGTCCGTCCGACTGCGCAGAGTCAAAGCCGCAGCCGCCCCCATGGTTTTGGGCAGATGCCGCTGCGCCTCTGCCTCCAAAACAGGGTAGAACCGATCACAAAAGCTGCGTACTTGATCCATATCCGCTGTATTCAGATAAATAACCTGACACGAGGAGCAAAGCAGCTGTCTGGTGCTGATTATATGCTCCGCTAAATCCGCCAGCGCCTGCCGGGAAGCGTCGCCGGAAAGATAGGCAAAGCTGAGCCGGTGGCCCCACTCAATCAGCTTTGTCCCGGGGTGCGCAAAGCGCCGCACCGCGGCAACGGCAGTCTCACCACCCCAGACCACGATCCCATCGCTGAGATCCGCCATGCGCTTAATGGCGGCCAAGTCGCTGGACGGTGTGTCAAACACGTAGATATAATCTGCCAAGTTCGGTTCGATCTTCAACAGGGCCTCAATGATTGCAACTGACAGACCGTTGTCTGCCTGAGGCAGCTTCAGCAGATTGATATTGCCGGTCACCAGTCCTTCGGCAACAGAAAAGGCAGGCAGTCCGTCTGCATTTCCGGCTGCAATGTGCAGCAGAACGCCCAGCGGCCTTGTGAGCACGCGAAGCGGCGCCAACCCCTGGGGCGGGTTCGTCACCCTGTCTGCGGAAAAATCTGCACCCAACTCCGTCCGGACCTTGAATTCCAGATAATCCCGCCGGAGCAAGCGGATTGCCATGTTCTTGTATTGCTCCGCATTGTCGATCTGCAGCGCAGCAATCTGTTCATCAAAGGCCCCCGCCGCAACCTGCCGGCCCAGTCTGTCAATGGCAGCGATGACAGTGTCCGCTGCAGGCGCTGGCTTTGCCAGCCTCTGATTCAGCCGCGCGCAAAGGCTGTCCAGAATCCTGTCCTGCATGGCGCTGTCATAGCGCGTTCCGTTTGCCAGAATCACAGCGACACCTCCATTTGCTCCAGCAGCTCCGCCGCTCCTGCGGCGCAGGTCTTCACGTCCTGCAGGCCGACACGCCCGAGGATCTCCAGATATGGGGAATCCAACCCACAGGGGCAGTTGTCATGCAGCACCCCCAGATCGTCCGGCATCACGGACAGGAGCGGTGTTCCGCGCACCATGGGAGAGATCAGATTGACCAGCCCCGGCGTCCCATGGGGAACCGGCTTCAGAGTCTGCACGTCCCGGATCAGCACCCGGCTGTAGATGGGAACGTGAAAATGGTGATGCTCGCAGTCACAATAGAGGATTGGATGCTCCACTGCGCCGTAGAATTCGACGATATCCCCTTCGTCCAGGCCGAGGACCTTCTTTGCCAAGGCATAGAACACCGGCTTGTCCACCTCTTCTGTGTAAAACTGCTTCCATCCGCCGCCCAGCATCAGCTTTGAACCCTTCGGCAGCCGGACCCGGAGGCCTTGCTCGTCCATCTGCTTCATCAAAAACCAGGCGTAGGCCGGAAAGCCCATGAAGCGCAGCGGAAAACGGGACTTGGCATGCTTCACGATGGCAGCCTGCACCGATTTGAGATCCAGCACATATTTCCCATCCTTCCAGCGCAGGGCATAGGTGCGGCTGAGCGCAGGGGTGAACAGGGTCACGCCGAAGGCAGTTTTGGAGGCGCCGGTCCGATTTTTCCGGTTTGGCTGATAGCCGAACACCACATAGTGACAGGGCCGCAGAGAGAGCAGGCGGCGTTTTCTGCACACACGCAGGACCATGTTCAGCCCTGCCCACAAATCTCCGAAGGAAAAGCCGATCTGGCTGGCGTGTCCGCTGGTTCCGGAGGAGGTTACCACCACCGGGAGCCTGCTCCGCGGCATGGACAAAAGCCGCCTGCGTTTGAACAGCGCAGTCGGGATAACAGGGAGCTCTGCCAGATTCTCTGCAGACCGTATCCGATTCGGGAAAAAGCCCTCAGCGTCCAGAATTGTTTTGTATTCCGGGCAGTGATTATAGACGTAGCTGCAGTTTTCGCGGACAGCGGATGCAAACAGCTCCTCTGTCCCCGAAAGATCATAGGGGTTGGAATACCTGAACAGTTTTGATCGGAAGCTCATCTGCTCACGTCCTTCCTGCTTCTGATTCTATTATTATATCATAGAACAATAGAAATCGCAACTTTACACAGAAAAACTGGTATGATTCTCCTTTCATTGGCTGCAATGAGATCAAGGGGATCTGCCTGTGTTTGCAACGAAAACCCAAAGCAAGACCCAATAACAGCGTTAAAAGCAAAACGGGTGTCCGTATTCGATCCGAGGATAATTGTCAATATCAGTAACAGAAATGATCGAAAAAGCACGCACCATATTTCTGAGAAATACTAAATAGGCCAATTGATAACTTTCTGTGTCTTGAAGGTCTTTCGCTGGATATTCCGGCGTTCGATGGTATAATGTCATGTTACCAAAGCAAAAAGGAAGGTGTGTCCAAATGGCAAAGCGAAGAGCCAGCGGAGAAGGAAGCGTCAGCAAGCGTGCGGATGGCCGCTGGGAGGGACGCATCATCATCGGCAGAAAAGAAAACGGCAGGCCCATCTACAAATCGGTGCTCGCCAAAACACAGAAGGAGCTGATGCCGAAGCTGCGAAAGCTGCGGGAGGACTACGAAGGCATCGAGCTGACGCCGGAAAAAGATCTGACCCTGGCAGCCTGGATGGAACGATGGCTCCGGGAGTATGCGGAGACTACCCTGCGGCCCGGCACGGTGAAGGGCTATCGTTCTGTGAATCGCTGCTATCTGATCCCGTCCCTGGGTGAAAAGCGGCTGCTGCAGCTGAACACGGAAATGATCCAGAGAGTGTACAACGAGATGCAGTCGGTCAAAGGCTTGTCCAACGAAACCGTTCGCGGCGCCCACATGGTCCTGCACGAAGCGCTGGAGGCTGCGGTTCATGAACATCTGATCCCGCGCAATCCAACAAACGGAACGACCCTGCCCAAAAAGGAATACGCGCAGAAGCAAATCCTGAACAACGAGCAGCTGGACCGCTTCCTGCAAGTGATCAAAACGGAACCGGCCTGGTATGATTTCTTCTACACCGAGATCATAGAGGACGCCTCCTTCCAGTCAATTCGCGTCATCCAATGGAATTGATTTTGATACCGTGATAATACCATACTTCCGCAAAGAAACCAAGTTTTTCCGATTCCATTTTTCGAGCAAACAGAGTATAATCATAGTATTCAATTACCGGGGCGTTTTTCCAAACCAACAGCGAAAGCTTTTTGATCGTCCGAATATACCGCGGTCTTTTATTGACTATCCGTTTCTCCCGTAATACTCGTTTACGGCATCCCGGACTCTTTCACCAAGCTTGAAAACCACCGGATTGTTTATTGCAATCGGGTGTGACGGGTCCTCTTCGACTCGGGAAATCAACGTAATGATATAATCCTCCGCGTACTCCGGAACATCAATCCCTTTCTCTTTCAGAAAACGAATCTGTTCCTCTCTGGGCAGTGCGGAAAGCAAAGCGGGAGTTGTGTCTTTTGTTGGAATTGGAAGCGTTTCATTTGTTGGATCTGCGGTGCTTTCCTCGGTCGGAGCGATTCCGTCATCAGGATTGGTGTCTGGCAGGATTGCAGTTTCAGGTCCGTTCTCCGGCTCACGTTCGATCGGTTTCGGGGCGGGCTCCCAATGGGTGTAGACCCATTCGGGATAATCCGTGGTGCCATCCGGGAGTGTCGGAAGGCCGCCGGTATAGGCTTTCTCCACAACAGTGTCGGCCGGCTGGTACAGCCATAAATTCTCCGCCTCGGCGTCCAGATACAGCTTGTACCCGGCCAGGCCGGTGCCGCACTGTTCCTCCTCGGAGAGCTCCCGGAAGAACGAACAGCCCTCCGGCAAATCGCTTCGCACCTCCGTTACCATATAGTCCTTGCCGTCGATACGAAGCAGATGGTTATGGTCCGGCGGCACCGGGGTCGGCGGAGCCGGTTCATCCGTCTGCCCAACCATTCCGCCCGGGGTGTGTTGCGGATCGTCACCCGGGATGTGCGGTGGATCGCCGCCAACATTTCGTCTGGGAAGACCCACTGCAAAAATGGTACCAACGATCACACAAAGGCAGGCTGCCGCTGCAATGGCCCACTTGAAGCTACGGTGCTTCGAGGGATGATCGCTTCGCTCCAGGAGGGCATCGTCCACCGCTCCAATGCTCCGATACAAATCTACGTTATTCATTCAGGAATCCCTCCTTGATTAGATAGGCTTTCAGTTTTTTCCGTGTCCGGCTCAGGAGGACCATGACGTGGTTTTCTGTCAGCCTGTATCGGGCCGCAATATCGCGGACAGACTCCGTGTAGAAGTAGCGGCGAAGAAAGAGATTTCCTTCCCGCTCCGGTAAGGCACGGACAAAACGCTGAATCGCCTCGCCCAGTTCCTTGGCAACCAGTTCATTCTCCACGCTTCCACCCGGGTCCGCGCACTCCGCCAATTCATCCAATACCGGCTCGATCCCGCCGCCACCCCGCTTTTCCGCTGTCAGGCTGTGCCATCTGTCCAAGGCAAGATTCCGCGTGATACGGCCAAGAAAGTATTTCAGCCGCTTTGGCCTCTGGGGCGGGATGGCATTCCAAGCATGAAGCCAGGTGTCGTTGACGCATTCCTCCGAATCTTCGTGGCTGTGCAGGATATTGTCTGCAATCGTGAGACAGTATCCGCCATATTGTTCTTCGGACTGACGAACAGCTTCTCCATCCTTTTTCCAGTACAGCTCGACAATTTGGGCGTCCTCCATAAACGGACCTCCTTCCTTCCAATAAAAGGCCTTTCACTCTATTAGACGGCAACGAAATAAAAACCTTACAAGAAATAGACTCCGGAATCCTGTTTTATTTTATATCATGCTTGTACGCTTTTTCCTTTCTCGGATGTTGATATATGAAAGAATGCAGTAAAAAAAGATAAGTGTACCGGACATAGTAGATATTATAACCTTGTAAAAAGACCAACAATCGGAAAGGAGCCTTCCTGATTGTCAGTCTTTTGTCGCATTGTTTCCATGTGTTCCGTGTCTGGAAATAGTCAGGGCTGTGGTCAAGTATTTACGTGAAAATAGCTGTTGGCATATCGCACAAATAACAGAGCTGTGGGAAAGGAAAAATCCTCAGATTTTTGTGTTTCCTGCACAAGAATCTGAGGATTTTGGTCGGAGTGGCGGGATTCGAACCCACGGCCTCTTGGACCCGAACCAAGCGCGATACCAAACTTCGCCACACCCCGAATTTGCTTGATTATTATAAGGGCTTTTATCAAAAATGTCAAGCTTTTTTATCTGCGGAGCGCAGAAACATTTTTATCATTTTTATCTGCAAAGCGCAGACGTTTTTCCGCGTAGCGCAGAGTCATTTTTCTCGCTGCGCAGAAACAGGAATCGGCGGGAACCGATTCCTGTTTCTGCGCGCATATGTTTTTCGGTATTTGGTTTTCAGTATTAGTTTTTTGATATCTGTTTTTTGATATCTGTTTTTGTTGTTTGTTTTTGCAGTATTTTGTGTTAGCTGTATTTATTTTTGCAGTTTTTGTTTATAGGGTTGTTTTTACTGCTCCGAGGGATAGTCGGATTTGCCGGTGAGCTTGCGCTTGATGATCTTGCCCACGCGCTTGAGGGCGTAGGGACCCACCAGCTTCATCATCTCCTCGGCGGTGTGCATTTCGCTGCAGGCCGGGAGGTCGCGGCTCAGGTGGATGGCGTCGAACTCGCAACGGGTGGTGCAGAGGCCGCAGCCGATGCACTTGTTGAAGTCCACGGTGGTGGCCCCGCACTTGAGGCAGCGGGCCGCCTCCTTCTTCACCTGTTCCTCCGTCAGAGGCAGGCGCAGATCGGAGAAGCTGGCTCTGGGGTCGCCGGGCTTCAGACCGGGGGCCTGCCGGGGGGCGTTGTCATAGCTCTCCACCCGGATGTCGTCCTTATTCAGCTCCGGGAAGTTCCGCAGGTCCCGTCCGATGGTAAGGGACTGGCCGGGATGGACGAAGCGGTTGAGGCTGACCATGCCCTCCCTGCCGTCGGCAATGGCGTCGATGGCAAAGCGGGCGCCGTGGAAGATATCGCCGCCCACGAAGATATCCGGCTCTGCGGTCTGCAGGGTGACGGGATCCGCCTCGGCGGTGCCGTTGCGGCGGAGCACGACCTTGCTGCCCTTCAGCAGCTCGCCCCACTGGGCGCTCTGACCGATGGCCATGAGGACGTTTTCACAGGGCACGGTGACGGTGTCGTTCTCGTCATAGACGGGGGCGAAGCGGCGCTGCTCGTCGTAGACCCGGGTGCAGCGCTTGAAGACCACGCCGGTGACCTTGCCGTTCTCGGTGAGGACCTCCTTGGGGCCCCAGCCGTTGCGGATCTCAATGTTTTCGGCCAGGATCTCCGCCACCTCATCCTTTGCGGCGGGCATCTCCTCCCGCTGCTCCAGGCAGAGCATGGTGACCTTGCCCCGGGTGCAGCGCAGGGCGGTACGGGCCACGTCGGCGGCGACGTTGCCGCCGCCCACCACCACCACGTCGCCCTGAAGGCTGTCCGTTTTGCCCAGGTTCACGTTCCGCAGGAAATCCACGCCGGACTGCACGCCCGCGGCATCCTCCCCCGGCACTCCGGCCAGGCGGCCGCCCTGGAGACCGATGGCGACGAAGAAGCCCTTATAGCCCTGCTGGCGGAGCTCCTCCAGGGTCACGTCCCGGCCGACCTCCACGCCGCAGCGGATCTCCGCGCCCATATCCTGGATCAGCTGGATCTCCTTGCGCAGGACCTCCTTCTCCAGGCGGAAGTTGGGAATGCCGTTCATCAGCATCCCGCCGGGGCGGGCTTCCTTCTCAAACACGGTGACGGGATAGCCCTCGGTTCGCAGATACCAGGCTGCGGAAAGACCCGCGGGGCCCGCGCCGATGACGGCGATTTTATAGTCGTCCCACTGATTTCCCTCGCCGTTCTCGCTCATGACCTTGAAATGGCCGGGGTTCTCCAGCTCCCACTGGGCCAGGAACTTCTTGATCTCGTCGATGGCTACGGGCTTGTCGATGGTGCCCCGGGTGCAGGCGTCCTCGCAGCGGCGGTTGCAGACCGCGCCGCAGACCGCCGGGAAGGGGTTGTCCATGCGGATGAGCCTGACAGCATCCTCGTAGCGCCCCTCCCCTGCCATTTTCACATAGCCCTGCACCGCGATATGGGCGGGACAGGCAGCCTTGCAGGGAGAGGTGCCGGAGTCGTAGCAGTTGATCTTGTTGCTGTCCCGGTAATTCCGATCCCACTTGTCCTCGCCCCAGACGTGATCGTCCGGCAGCTCGTGGACCGGGTACATGACCTTGGAGCCGTCCTTCTTGCAGAGCTTCTGGCCCAGCTTGGCGGCGCCGGCGGGACAGACCTCCACGCACTTGCCGCAGGCCACGCATTTTTCCGTGTCCACGTGGGCCCGATAGGCGGAGCGGGACATATTGGGGGTGTTGAAGAGCTGGGAGGTGCGCAGGCCGTAGCAGGAGCCGGGGGAGCAGTTGCAGATGCCCACGATGCGGTTCTCGCCGTCCAGATTGGTGATCTGGTGGACGTAGCCCTTGCGCTCGGCCCGCTGGATGATCTCCAGGGCCTCCTCCCGGGTGATGTACTCCGCGTCCTTCCCGGTCTCCACCAGGAACTCCGCGATGTCCCCCAGGCCGATGCACATCTTGCCCTCGATGTCGCCTACGCCCTCGCCCCGGACCCGCTGGGCCTTGCGGCAGGCGCAGACCATCTTGCAGAACTTGTCGTACTTATTGAGCCAGTGGGACAGGTGCTCCACGCTGACGCTCTCGATCTTGGGGTCGATGGCCTTCTCCACCGGGATGACGTGCATGCCGATGCCGGCGCCCCCGGGAGGCACCAGCTTGGCCGCCAGCTCCAGGGGCTCCTGGGGGGCCAGGTTGAACATGGTGGCCACCTCGGGATTGGTGTCGCAGAGGGTCTTGTGCTCCACCATATACTCGCCGGAGCCCACCACCCACTTGGGGATCCAGTACTGGATGTGCTGGTCCGGATTGTCCCGGTTCTGCTCCAGAATGCCGATCCAGGTGAGATGGTCGATCATCTTCTGGCAGTCGGCCTCCTTCATGCCGTTCCGCTGGGCCAGCTCCCTGGTGGTATAGCCCACCCGGCGCTTTTTGAAGCTCAGCAGGAAGATCACTTCCTCCTTGGTCAGCAGCCGGTCCAGCATCCAGAAATCCATGTGGTTTTCCTTCATGCCGCCGGGGAGCTTGCGGGGGATGGAGTCGGTGATCATGACCGCCAGCTTTTTCACCAGCCTGGCCTTTTCCGGGTCGGCGCAGCGGTGCCCGTCTACAGGGTAGTCCCGTTCGTTGACGTGGATCATGGGGTTGACTTCTTTTACCATAGCGAACACCTCACAGGATGGGAATGCGGATTGTCAGATCGCTGACGGGGTAGGCGGAGCAGGCGTGGAACCAGCCCATTTCCTTGTCCATCAGACGGCGGCCGTCGCCGTTGGGCGACACGAAGATTTCGCCGGAGAGCAGCTGGGTCCGGCAGTAGCCGCACTCACCGCAGCGGCAGTGGGTATCCACGGGGATGGCGGCCCGCTCCAGGGCCACGGCCACAGGCTCGTCCCCCCGGGCCTCGATGAGATCCTCGTGGATGCCCCGCAGGACCTTCAGCTTCCAGACCTTGTTCTTGTTGCCCGCGGGATAACCCGCCAGCTGGGCGGGATCGGAGGGCTGATTCATCACGTCGTGGCGGAAGCGGCGGCAAGTCAGACCCAGCTCCGTGACGGCCTGCTCCACCAGCTTGTACATGGCGATGGGGCCGCAGAACAGGACGGTGGGGTCCTCGCCCATGTACTTTGCGATGAGCTCCTTGGTGATGAAGCCCTTCTCCCCCGTCCATCCCTCGTCCCCGGAGAGGACGTGGACCACCTTGACCTCGGGGCAGTCCCGCTCCACCCGGGCCAGCTCCTCCCCAAGGACAATGTCGCTGTGATGGACGGAGCCGTAGAGGATGGTGAGCCGGACGCCCTTCATTTTGCCGTAGGCAATTTCCCGGGCCATGGAATAGAAGGGGGTGATGCCGGAGCCGCCTGCCAGGGCCAGCAGGTTTTTGCTGTCCCGCAGGGGCTCATAATAGAAGGTGCCGAAGGGCATATTGCCCTGAAGCACGGTGCCCACTCCGACGTTCTCGAAGAACCAGTCCGGCACCAGATAGGGACGGTTGCGGCGGATGGTGACCTCCACGTACCCCTGCTCTCCCCTGGCGTCGAAGGGAGCGGAGGAGATGGTATAGGGGCGGGTCAGCTCGCTCTGCCCGATTTTCAGCCGGAAGTTCACATACTGCCCGGCCTGGAAGACGGGAATGTGCCCGTCGGTGGAGACCATGCGGTAAACCCGGGACGTGGGAGAGGCCTCCCGGACGGCGGTGACCCGGAACTCCATGTGGTCGGGATGCAGGGCGTCCGCCACGGCCCGGATATTGTCAACGGGATCGGGTACGGCGGAGGCCGTCTCGATGCTCTTTTTCCGCAGCTCCGTGACCCGGGACGCGCCGCCCACGTCCTTCAGAAAGCCTTTGACCTTGATGCTCATTTCGCAGCCGCCTCCTTCTTTGCTAAATCGTCCAGCACGCCCTTGGCGGCGGCTCTGCCGTTGGTGATCTGGGGGCCCATGCCGTCGCCGGACATGCCGTGGGCGCCGGCGAACTCCAGACCCCGGATGAAGTGGTCGGCCTCCTTCATTTGCAGACGGGCCACGGCGTGGTCCGCCAGGCGGTGGGAATAGCCGTAGATGTTGCCCTTCCAGGCCCCCACGTAATGGGCGACGGTCATGGGGGTCTCCACCTCGATCTCCACGATGTTCTTTCGGAAGTCCACGCCGGAGATCTGGATGTATTCCTCCATCATCTCATTGGCCAGACGGCGCTTGAGATCGTAGTACTCCTCCTCGGTGACGCTCTCAAAGGGCTTGGAGGGCACCAGGGCCGTGATGGAGACCTGGCAGTAGCCCTCGGGGACGCAGTTGGGATTGGCGTAGTTGAGGCAGATGGTGGTGATATAGTTGTAGGGCTCCGTGAGATTGGAGTAGTTCTCCATGATCTTGTTGGTGTCCATGGTGCGGCCGGAGAAGGTGGAGTAGTTCATCAGGCCGTTCTCCTGCGGCGTTCCCTCCAGCACGGCGATGACGGAGACGGGGGTCAGAGAGAGCTGACGGCCGTTTATCATCTTCACCGCCCCTGCGGGCACCTCAGACAGGGGCTCGATCATCTGGGTATAGACCTTGTTGGGATAGGGGCCGGAGATCACATAGTCGCAGTGGATCTCGTCGCCCCGCCGGGTGCGGACGCCGTAGACCCTGCCGTCCTTCACCAGGATCTTCTCCACCTCCTGGCGGAACTCAAACTGGGCTCCGTTTTCCAGCACCTTCTGCTGCATCTTCATGGACATCTCATGGCTGTAGCCCCGGCAGACGTAGGAGCCGGTGAAGTAGTCCGCCATGAGGAAGGCGTAGATGGTGAAGGGCAGGTCGTCCATGCGGTTGCCCACGTAGATCCAGTAGGGGGTCAGAAGCTCCACGGCCCGCTTGGGCAGGTGGAAGGTGTCGATGACCTCGGTGGCGGAATAGCCAACGGTCCGGACGAAATCCGGGTGCTTGAGGAGCATCTGAAGCTTGCTCATGGGGGTGACGGAGAGAATGTTCATGCTGTCGTAGACCCGGCGGCAGAGGAGCATCAGCTCATGGACCTTTTCGAAGGTGCCGGGGACGGCGGCGTCGATCTCCCGGGCCATGCGCTCATAGCCCTCGTGGAGGGTGACGTCCAGGCCGGAGTTGGGCAGGACGGCCCGGTAGCACTCGGGCACCGGCAGCCAGTCGATGTCCACCCCCATGTCCCGGAAGAACTGCCCCACCTTCAGAGGCTGCTCCTTGGTGCCGATGGACATCATCTCATGCAGGGTGGCCTCGATCTCAAAGCCGTTGCGGACAAAATCGGTGGCCAGGCCCCCGGGGAGATTGTGCTTCTCCAGGATCAGAATGTCCTTGACGCCCTTGGCCTGGAGCTGGAGGGCCGCTGCCATCCCGGCCAGCGCGCCGCCGATGATGATAACTTGGTAATGGTCTTTATAATACTTCATTTTTTACCAGCTTTCCTATAGACTTACAGGGGAGGCGGGGCCTCCCCTGTAAGGAAAATTTAGAAGAAGCGCTCCACCAGCTCGCGGGAGTACTCGGCGGTCTCGTCCATGTCGCCGAAGGACATGATCTCACCGGCGTAGAAGGTGTCGTACTTGTCCTGCATAGCCTCCACCTTCTCATACCAGCCGTCGGCGTAGTCCTTGGAGAAGACGTGGGGGAAGTAGTAGACGGACCACTCGTTGACCACGTTGGAGGCGGGGTTGCGCATGGTCTTCAGATCGTCCAGCACCATCTGGCGGCAGGTCTCGTAGGGGATCTCCGCCTTGTCCTTGTGCTTGCGCAGGGCGTAGGTGGTAATGACCTGGTCCTTGGTGTCCTTCCAGCGGCGGTAATAGACCATCAGATGGCCCAGCTTCTCGGGCACCATGTTCTCAAAGACGTAGTAGGAGATCTCGGGGTGATCCTCGGGCTTGGTCTCCACGGCCAGCACGTCATAGCGCTCGTAGTCAATCTTGGAGAAGAGCTCCTTCTCGTCCTGGCGGGCGTCGAAGTAGTCCACCATGCCCACCAGACCATCCCTGCGGTTTTCCTTGTTGGGCACGTACAGGGGGGAGGTCACGATGATCTTGTCGTACTCCTCCACCTGGCCGTTGACTGTGACGTAAACCTTGCCGTCTCTGCGCTCCACCTTCTCGATGTGGGAGTTCAGGCGGGCGGGGTTCTTCAGATGGGCGTTGAGCTGCTCCCAGATATACTGGGTGCCGTTCTTCCAGGTCCAGAGGTTGACCTTGACGAAGTTCATGCAGGTCTGGAAGTCCAGATACTTCAGGACGTAGGCAGCGGGGATCTCATCAAAATATCCGTAGCCGAAGGAGGTATAGGGCCCGATCCAGACGTCCTGGGTCAGCTCCACGCCGTTGAGCTTGCAGAACTGATTGAAGGGCAGCGCCAGATCTTTCAGATTGGGGTTCACACCGCTGACAGGCTCGCGCTTGGCGTTCTGCTGGGAGAAGCCCTCGTAGCGGCCCTCGCTGACGCCCCGGTGGCCGTTGACGTCGTAGCCCTTGTACTTGGTCTCCAGAATCTCGCCCAGCTTCTTGATCTGCTTCTTCATCTTCAGCAGGCGGGGAATCTTCAGGATGTTCTTCTTGGGCTCGAAGGGCTCGATGACCTTGCCCGCCGCGTTCTTATAGTTGCGGTTCAGCTTGGGGCCGTCGTGGGTGATGCCGCAGAACTCCTCCACGTCGTGGACGGCGTAGTAGGAGGGCACGCCCATAATGGCGCCCATCTCATAGCGGCGGCCGTTGTAGTGGGGAGACCAGCATTTGCCGCCCACCCGGTCCAGACGCTCCAGAATGGTATAATTGGTGTAGCCCTTCTTTTCCAGGTACATGCCCGCGGAAAGACCGGCAGGGCCGCCGCCGATGATGCAAATTCTTGTTGCCTTGTCCATTGTAGTTCCTCCTTCTTGTTCGCAACAATATCGCTCTTTTCATTATACACCATTCGTTTGGAAAATGCACCACTTATTTTTAAAAAATCGCAAAGATTATTGTATCTTTTTTCTTTAAAACATGTTATACTGTTCTAAAGCGAGGCGATTCTATGTTCCAGGCCAAGTATCCGAAATATCCGTCCTTTGCCGCTCTGCTGGAGGATCTGGCCGCCCGGCAGCCGGAGGCCCCCGCCCTGCGCTTCGGCGCGGCGGGCTGCAAAAGCTATCTGGCCTTTCAAAAGGACGTGCAGGCAAGGGCGGAAGCCCTGAAGGCGGGCGGAAAGCGCTGTCTCGGCGTCCTCTGCGATGGCAGCTATGCCTGCGTGCGGGAAATCTTCGCCGCGGCGCTGGCGGGCATGCAGCTGGTGCTGCTGGATGAAAACCTCCCCGAGGAGGAGCTGCCCGCCCTCATACGGAAAACCGACATCGACGCTCTGTGGGGAGAGGACGCCCTGGACGCGGACCTGACGCCCTGGCTGACCCGCGGCGCCGCCGACGGCGCCGGGAGGGTTCTCTTCTTCACCTCCGGCACTACGGACTCCTCCAAGGCCGTGGTGCTGACCCAGGCCAGCCTCTGCGCCAGCGCCTGGAACGGCGGAGCTCTGCTGCCCCTCTCCCCGGAGGACAGGCTGCTCTGCCTGCTGCCCCTGAATCACGTCTTTGGCTTCGTCTGCGGCCTGCTGTGGGGTCTCAGCTGCGGGGCCTGCGTGGCCCTGGGCCGGGGCGCCAGATATTACGCCGAGGATCTGAAGCACTTCTCCCCCACCGCCGTTGCGGTGGTGCCCATGCTGCTGGGCTTTCTGCTGAAGCAGGAGGCCTTGAACCAGGGCTTGAGGCTGGTGCTCATCGGCGCGGGGGACTGTCCTCCCGCCCTCCCCGCCGCGGTAAAGGCCAGGGGGATCCGGGTCAGCTTCGGTTACGGGCTGACGGAATGCTCCTCCGGCGTGGCGCTGTCACTGGGAGAGGATCCTTACGCCATGCAGATCTGCCCGGACTTCCGGGTCCGCGTGGCGGAGGACGGGGAGCTGCTGATCGAAAACGAGAGCTGCATGATGCAGGGCTACTGCAAGGACCCCGCCGCCACGGCGGCCGTATTGCGGGACGGGGTGCTGCGTACCGGCGATTTGGGCCGCCTGGATGAGAAGGGCCTGCTCCATGTGACGGGCCGTAAAAAGGAGATTCTGGTCTTTCCCGACGGCACCAAGCTCTTTCTGCCGGAATATGAGGCCAGACTGCGGAGCGTCCTGCCGGAGCGGGACTTTGCCGTGATCGAGCTCAAGGCCGCCCCCGCCCTGGTGCTGCGGGGCAGGGAGACGGAGCGGGAGGCTGTCACCCGGGCTCTGGAGCCCCTGATGCGGGAGCTGCCGCTGTCCCGCCGTCTGAAACGCGTAATTCTGGATCCATCCCCGCTGCCCCGGACGGCAACGGGCAAAATACAACGCTGGATCTTACAACAAAAGGTGGTATCGCAATATGACAAGAACTGAAATCTACGACAAGGTGCTGGAAATCGTCCACGACTGCGTGCCGGAGACCCAGGAGCAGGAGCTGAAGGAGAGCAGCGTGATCAACACCGACACGGCCATTGACTCCATGGGCTTCACCCTGATCATCTGCCGGCTGGAGGCGGTCTTCGACATCAAGATCCCGGATCGCCAGTGGCAGAAGCTCTATACCGTGGGCGACGTGGTCACGGCCATCGAAAAGCGGCTGAAATGAACCTGGACGCCTATCACATCGAATACAAGATCCTCTCCTCGGACGTGGATCTGAACCGGCGGCTCCGGCTGAGCCGCCTCTTTACCCTCTTGCAGGAGGCCGCCATCGCCCATACCGAGGCTTTGGGCTTCGGGCGGGACAAAACCCTGGATCGGGGCTGGCTCTGGGTGGTGGCTTTGCAGCAGCTGCGGATTCAACGGCTGCCGCGCTATGACGAGCGCATTGTCCTGGACTCGGTTCCCGGAGAGACCATGCACACCCTGTTTCCCCGCTATTACCGGATCAGCGACGCCTCGGGAGCCGAGCTGCTGACCGCCTCCTCCATCTGGACGCTGATGAACGCCCGGACCCGGACCATGGCCTCCCCCCAGGAGACCGGGGTGCTGATCCACGGCATGGCGGCGGATTGGGACTGCTTCTTCCCCCGGCCTCCCAAGGCGGCCGTGGACGAGGCCCCCGTCTCCTGGACCGTGCCCTACAGCGTCACGGATCTCAACGGGCACATGAACAACGCCCGGTATCTGGATCTGGCGGTGGACGCCATGCCCCCCCGGCTGCGGGAGCTGCCCCTGCGGGGGCTTCAAGCGGAATACGCCGCCGAGCTCCGGCTGGGAGACCGCATGGAGCTGCGGGCGCAGGAGCAGGAGAAAGGCTTTCTCTTCTCCGGCTTCACGGACAAACGAATTTTTCGGCTGGGCTTTGAATTCGCCCCCGGCCGGGAATAGGACGGTTACAGCATGAACTATAAAATCATAGACGTGAAGGAGCGGCTGCTGGCGGACAACGACCGGATCGCCGCCGAGACCAGGGCCGCCCTGGCCCGGCGGGGTGTGCTGCTGGTGAATCTCATGGGCTCCCCCGGGGCTGGAAAGACCTCTACCCTGCTGCAGCTGATCCGGCGGCTGGGCGGGGAGTTCAAAATTGGCGTCATGGAGGCGGACGTGGACTCCGACGTGGACGCCAGGGCCGTCAGCGAGGCGGGCGCCGCGGTGATTCAGCTCCACACCGGTGGCCTGTGCCACATGGACGCCGCCATGACGGCCCAGGGTCTGGAGGCTCTGGAGCCGGAGGAGCTGGATCTCGTTTTCCTGGAGAACGTGGGAAACCTGGTCTGCCCCGCGGAGTTTGACGTGGGCGCAGGGCTTCGGATGATGATTCTCTCCGTGCCCGAGGGAGACGACAAGCCTCTGAAATACCCGCTGATGTTCACGGTGAGCGATCTGATGCTGGTGAACAAAATGGACGCCGCAGCGGTCTTCGACTTCGATCCGGAGGCCGCCGCCCAGCGGGCGAGGGCGCTGAACCCCAATATTCAGATTTTCCCGGTCTCCGCCAAAACCGGGAAGGGCTTTGACGCCCTGGCGGATTGGCTGCGGCAGTGGCTGACGGAGGGGAGGCGGAGGGATTGAAGCTCATCCAACTGAATGAAACCGTCACCGCCTCCAACGACCGGGACGCGGAGGCCCTGCGGCTGCGGATGCGGGAGGCCGGTACCCTGCTGGTGAATGTCATGAGCAGTCCCGGCTCCGGCAAGACCACCCTGCTGTCCCGGATCATCCGGGATCTGAAGCAGCTGAAGATCGGCGTCATGGAGGCGGACATTGAATCCGACGTGGACGCCCGGCGCATAGAGGCCCTGGGGGCCGCCTCGATTCAGGTTCACACCTCCGGGATGTGCCACATGGACGCGGGCATGACCGCGAGCGCCTGGGAGGCCATGGAGGCGGAGGATCTGGAGCTGATCTTCCTAGAGAACGTGGGCAATCTGATCTGCCCGGCGGAATATGACACCGGAGCGGCGAAGAATCTGATGCTGCTCTCTGTGCCCGAGGGAGACGACAAGCCCCTGAAATATCCCTTGATGTTCCAGAAGAGCGACGCGCTGATCATTACGAAAACCGACGCCCTCCCCTATTTTGATTTTGACCTGGAAAAATGTCGCGAGCGGGTTTTGAAGCTGAACCCCGGCATCCGGATCTTCCCGGTCAGCGCCAAAACGGGGGAAGGTATGGAGCCCCTGGAGCAGTGGCTTCTGGCCCAGGTACAAGCGCTGTAAGCAGCTATCACTGAAGATTTATATCACAACAGACGGAGAGGAAGAAAGATGAAAGATCAAAAAAATCGCATGGTCAACCCGCGGGATTTTCGTCAGGATCCCAACTACAAGCCCGCTGACCCGGAAAAAGCCAAGCTGATTCTGAAGCTCGGCACCATGATCACCGACCGCTACCTGCAGAAATACACCCGGAGTCTGAAATACGACGATCCCGAGTACTGGGCGCTGGACGCGGTGCTGACCAAGGAGGAGGCCCGCTTCCTGCTGAGCTTCAAGAAGACCCGGGTGCCCTATGACGTACCCACCCTGGCGAAGATGAACAACATGTCCGAAGCGGACACCGAGCAGATGGTCAAGCATCTGTGCTGGGTGGGCATGATCGAAATGACCCGGGAGGGACCGGAAAAGACCAAGCACTATAACGTCCCCATCTTCGTCCCCGGCTCGGCGGAGTTCATGATGATGAACGACGAGCTGACGGCCCAGCATCCGGAGCTGGCTACCTTCTTTAACCTGATGACCCAGATGCCCCTGGAGAACGTCACCCCCATGATCCCCCTGGGCGGCGCCGGCGTGGGCATGCACGTCATCCCCGTGGAGAAGGCCATTGCGCATGAGAATCAGTCCGCCTCGGTGGAGCACATCTCCCACTGGCTGAAGAAGTACGACAAGTACTCCGTGGGTCAGTGTACCTGCCGCAAGCAGCAGGCCATGCGGGGCGAGGGCTCCGGCCAGATTAACGGCGAGTTCTGCATGGGCATGGGCGACATGGCCGAGTACCAGGTGGACAAGGGCATGGGCCGCTACATCAGCTACGAGGAGGCGCTGGAGATCCTGGAGCGGGCCGAGCGCCACGGCTTTGTACACCAGATCACCAACATCGACGGCGAGGACAAGATCGTTGCCATCTGCAACTGCGCGGCGGGGGTCTGCAACGCCCTGCGTACCTCCCAGCTCTACAACACCCCCAATATGTCCCGCTCCGCCTACCGGGCCCATGTGGAGACCGAAAAATGCGTGGCCTGCGGCAAGTGCGTGGAGGTCTGCCCCGTGGGAGCGGCAAAGCTGGGCCAGAAGCTCTGCACCAAGCAGGGCCCCGTCCAGTACCCCGTCACCGAGCTGCCCGACGCCAAAAAATGGAGCGCCGACAAGTGGAACATCCACTACCGGGAGGACGCCAAGATCAACTGCTACGACTCCGGCACCGCTCCCTGCAAGACCGCCTGCCCCGCCCATATTGCCGTTCAGGGCTATCTGCAAATGGCAAAGGAGGGCCGTTACTACGAGGCTTTGCGGCTCATCAAGCAGGACAATCCCCTGCCCGCCGTCTGCGGCGCCATCTGCAACCGGCGCTGCGAGGACGCCTGCACCCGGGGCACTGTGGACGAGCCCATTGCCATTGACGAGGTGAAGAAGTTCATCTCCGCCCTGGAGCTGAAGCGGGAGAATCGCTACATCCCCATCTGCGAGAAGGACGACGGCGGCATGTGGGGCCCGGACTACAAAATGGCCGTCATCGGCGCGGGCCCCGCGGGTCTGAGCTGCGCCTACTATCTCCGCACCCGGGGTTATGAGGTCACGGTCTTTGAGAAGGATCCGCAGCCCGGCGGCATGCTGCAGTACGGCGTGCCCAGCTTCCGGCTGGAGAAGGACGTGCTGGCCGCGGAGATTTCGGTGCTGCGGGAAATGGGCGTGGAGTTCCGCTGCGACGTGGAGATCGGCAAGGATCTCAGCATCGCCCAGCTGAAGGAGCAGGGCTACAAGGCCTTCTATCTCGCCATCGGCATGCAGGGCGGCCGCAAGACCGGGGTGCCCGGGGAGGAGGCCCAGGGCGTGGAGTCCGGCATCGCCTTCCTCAACCGGGTGAACCGGGATCACTCCATCCGCCTGCCCGGGGACGTGGTGGTGGTAGGCGGCGGCAACGTGGCTGTGGACGTGGCCCGCACCGCGGTGCGTACGACCGGCGGTAAGGTCACCATGCTCTGCCTGGAGTCTGAGGACGAAATGCCTGCCGCCCGGGACGAGGTGGACGAGGCGAAGGAGGAGAGCATCCAGGTTCTCAACGGCTGGGGCCCCAAGGAGATTCTCACCGAAAACGGCAAGGTCACCGGGATCGTCTTCAAGCGCTGCACCGCGGTCTATGACGAGCAGCGCCGCTTTGCCCCGAGCTACGACGAGAACGAAACCATTACCCTCCCCTGCTCCACGGTGCTCCAGGCCATCGGCCAAAGCGCGGTTTGGGGCAAGCTGCTGGAGGGCACCGGGGTGGAGCTGAACCGGAACGGCACCGTGATCCACGATCCCATCACCTTTGAGACCGGAGAGCCCGGCATCTTCGTGGGCGGCGACATTGCCCACGGAGCAAAGTTTGCCATTGACGCCATTGCCGACGGCAAGCTGGGCTCTGAGTCCATGCACCGCTTCGTGCATCCCGGCCAGAGCCAGACCATCGCCCGGGATCTGCGGCAGTTCAAGGAGCTGGACAAGAACAAAGTGCTGATCGACCCCCAGGGCTTTGACACTGCCCGCCGGAACAAGCCCGACAGGAAGCCCGGCAACCCCCGGAATACCTTTGGGGACGTGCGCCTGAGCTTCACCGAGGAGCAGGCGAAGGCCGAGGCCGCCCGCTGCCTGAGCTGCGGCGCCACCACCGTGGATCTCAACCGCTGCGTGGGCTGCGGCCTGTGCACCACCCGCTGCGAGTTCGACGCCATTCATCTGACCCGGGATCTGCCCGAGGCCTCCCGGATGATCCGCTGCGAGGACAAGCTGCCCGTGGTAGCAAAGTACGCCGCCCAGCGGGAGATGAAAATACTATTCGGGAAGAAATAAAATCATGCATGAAATGGGAATCGTCCTCCATCTGGCCAAAACCCTGGACCAGACCGCGGAGGAAAACAAGCTGACGGCCATCGGCAAGGTGGTCTTACAGGTGGGCGAGGTCTCGGGCATCATGACGGATTTGTTCACTGACGCCTGGGACTACTTCAAGCTCCGGCATTCGGTTTTGAAGGACAGCCAGCTGGTGCTGGAGACCATCCCCGCCGTGACCTGGTGCGACCACTGCAAAACCAGCTATGAAACCGTGAAATACGGCAAAATCTGCCCCCGCTGCGGCTCCGGCGAGACCTGGCTCCAACAGGGCAACGAGTGCATCATCAAGGAGATCGAAGCGGAATAGACCCATAGAAAAATCGCTTCCCGGAAAACCCGGGAAGCGATTTTTCTCTATAATCCTTATTTAATCGTTGCGGAGGTGTCCTTCTGGATCACGTCGTGGGCGCCGCCCTCCACGATGGAGGTGGCGGAGACCAGGGTCAGCTTGGCCTTCTGCTGGAACTCGGGGATGCTCAAAGCGCCGCAGTTGCACATGGTGGACTTGACCTTGCTGAGCGTCAGGGCCACGTTGTCCTTCAGGCGTCCGGCATAGGGCACGTAGGAGTCCACGCCCTCCTCGAAGCTCAGCTTCTTGTCGCCGCCCAGGTCGTAGCGCTGCCAGTTCCGGGCCCGGGCAGAGCCCTCGCCCCAGTATTCCTTGTAGTAGGTGCCGTTGATGGAGACCTTGTTGGAGGGGCTTTCGTCGAAGCGGGCGAAGTAGCGGCCCAGCATGATGAAGTCGGCCCCCATGGCCAGAGCCAGGGTGACGTGGTGGTCGTAGACGATGCCGCCGTCGGAGCAGACGGGAACGTAGACGCCGGTTTCTCTGTAATACTCGTCCCGGGCCTTGCAGACCTCAATGAGGGCCGTGGCCTGGCCCCGTCCGATGCCCTTGGTCTCCCGGGTGATGCAGATGGATCCGCCGCCGATGCCCACCTTGACAAAGTCGGCCCCGCAGTCCGCCAGGAAGCGGAAGCCCTCGGCGTCCACCACGTTGCCGGCGCCCACCTTCACGGCGTCGCCGTAGCGCTCCCGGATCCAGGCCAGGGTCCGCTTCTGCCACTCGGAGAAGCCCTCGGAGGAGTCGATGCACAGCACGTCGGCCCCCGCCTCGATGAGGGCGGGAACCCGGGTGGCGTAGTCCCGGGTGTTGAGGCCCGCGCCTACCACGTAGCGCTTGTGGTCGTCCAGAAGCTCGTTCTGGTTCTGCTTGTGGGAGTCGTAATCCTTGCGGAAGACGAAGTAGCAGAGCTGGCCCGCCGCGTTGACGATGGGCAGGGTGTTGAGCTTGTGGTCCCAGATGATGTCGTTGGCCTCCTTGAGGGTGGTGCCCTCGGGGGCGTAGATCATCTTCTCAATGGGGGTCATGAAGGAGGAGACGAGGGTCTCCGGCCCCATGCGGCTGACCCGGTAATCCCGGCTGGTGACGATGCCCAGGAGCTTGCCCTCGGCGGTGCCGTCGTCGGTAACGGCCATGGTGGAGTGGCCCGTGCGCTCCCGCAGGGCGATGACCTCCGCCAGGGTGCTGTCGGGCCGAAGGTTGGAGTCGCTGCGGACAAAGCCCGCCTTGTAGTCCTTGGCCCGCTTCACCATGGCGGCCTCGTCCTCCACGGACTGGGAACCGTAGATGAAGCTGACGCCGCCCTCGGTAGCCAGGGCCACCGCCAGCCGGTCCCCGGAGACCGCCTGCATAATGGCGGAGACCAGGGGGATATTCAGGCTGATGGCGGGCTCCTCGCCCTTGCGGAATTTCACCAGCGGGGTTTTCAGACTGACGTTGGCAGGAACGCATTCCGCGGAGGAATAGCCGGGGATCAGAAGATATTCGTTGAAGGTACGGGAGGGTTCGGTGATAAAGGTAGCCATAGTAATCTCTCCTTTTCTGTATGCGATATGGCTTAACCGCGGAAGTATCGGACTGCGGATTCAAACAGGTGACTGTCATAATTGCCGGGCACGTTCCGATACAGGCCAGAGCCCACCCGCTCAGAGTGGCCCATCTTGCCCAGGACCCGGCCGTCGGGAGAGCAGATGCCCTCAATGGCCAGCACGGAGCCGTTGGGGTTGAAGCGCAGATCGGAAGTGGGAACTCCGTTCAGATCCACGTACTGGGTGACCACCTGCCCGTTGGCAATCAGCTGCCGGAGCAGCTCGTCGGAGGCGATGAAGCGGCCCTCGCCGTGGGAGATGGGAACGTTGACGATCTCTCCCAGCTCCAGGCCGGAGAACCAGGGGGACTTATCGGAGACCACCCGGGTGCGGACGATGCGGGACTGGTGGCGGCCGATGGTGTTAAAGGTCAGGGTGGGGCTGTTGGGATCCGGGTCGGTGATGCGGCCATAGGGCACCAGGCCCAGCTTGATGAGGGCCTGGAAGCCGTTGCAGACGCCCAGCATCAGCCCGTCCCGCCGCTCCAGCAGCTGGGTGACGCCCTCCCGGATGGCGGCGTTTCGGAAGAAGGCGGTGATGAACTTGCCGCTGCCGTCGGGCTCGTCGCCGCCGGAGAAGCCGCCGGGGATGAAGACCATCTGCGCCTGGTCCAGCGCCCGGGCGAAGCGGTCCACGGAACGGCGGATGCCCTCGGCGGAGCGGTTGTTGATCATCAGGATCTCGGGCTCCGCTCCGGCCTCCCGGACCGCTCTGGCGCTGTCGTACTCGCAGTTGGTGCCGGGGAAGGCGGGGATCAGCACCCGGGGTCTGGCGCAGCGAATGGCAGGGGCCGCGCGCTTTTCGGCGTGATAGGACAGGGGCCGGTAGACCTCATGGATGCGGTCAATGCCGGTGGACCACACGGATTCCAGGCGGCGTTCCCAGCGCTGGCAGAGAGCTTCCGCGTCCACGGCGGTCTTGCCGCGGACAAATACGGGCTCCGCCTTCACCACGCCGACGTGCTCGCCCTCGGGGATGCCCTCCAGGGCCTCCACCAGGAAGGAGCCGTACTGCTTCTTTTGCAGCTCCGCCAGGGAGAGATCCTCCCGGAAGCGGAAGCCGAAGCCGTTGCCGAAGGCCATTTTCAAAACGCCCTCCAGAACGCCGCCGGGGCCGACGGCCCAGGCCGCGACGATCTTCCCGGCCCTTTGCAGCGCGGTGATCCGGGCAAAGAGCTGCCGCAGGGAGGCCGGTTTCGGCAGGCCGTTCTCGTCTCGCTCCGGAGCCAGCAGCATCACGGGATGGCCGGGGGCCTTGAACTCGGGGGAGATGATATTGGAGACCTTGTCAGTGGTGACCGCGAAGCTCACCAGAGTGGGGGGCACGTCCAGCTGCTCAAAGCTGCCGGACATGGAGTCCTTGCCGCCGATGGCCCCGACGCCCAGATCCATCTGGGCCCGGAAGGCGCCCAGCAGGGCGGACAGGGGCTGGCCCCAGCGCCTGGGATCCCGGCCGGGCTTGGCGAAATACTCCTGGAAGCTGAGATAGACCTCCTCGAACTTCGCGCCGGCGGCCACCAGCTTGGTCACGGAGTCCACCACCGCCAGATAGGCGGCGTGGTAGGGGCTGGCCTCGGAGACGTAGGGGTCGAAGCCGTAGGCCATCAGGGAGCAATCCTCGGTATGTCCCTGCTCCAGGGAGATCTTGTGGACCATGGCCTGAATGGGGGTCAGCTGCCGTTTGCCGCCGAAGGGCATCAGCACGGTGCCCGCGCTGATGGTGGAGTCAAAGCGCTCCGAAAGGCCCCGGTGGGAGCAGAGGTTCAAATCCTCCGCCAGCTTCTCGCAGGCGGCGCTAAAGTCGGTCTCGAAGGCGCTCTCCGGCTTTTTCGGGGCTGCGGTTTCAATGCTGATATGCTTCTCCGCGCCGTTGGAGTCCAAAAAGGCGCGGCTGATATCCACGATCTTGCGTCCGTTCCACCACATCACCAGCCTAGGCTCCTCGGTGACCTCGGCCACGGGACAGGCCTGAAGATTTTCCTGCTCCGCCAGGGCCAGGAAGCGCTCCGCGTCGGCAGGCTCCACCACCACGGCCATGCGCTCCTGGGATTCGGAGATGGCAAGCTCGGTGCCGTCCAGGCCCTCGTATTTCCGGGGCACGGCGTTGAGGTCGATGCGCAGGCCGTCGGCCAGCTCGCCGATGGCCACGCTGACGCCGCCGGCGCCGAAATCGTTGCAGCGCTTGATCATGCGGGCGGCCTCGGGATTGCGGAACAGGCGCTGGAGCTTGCGCTCCTCGGGGGCGTTGCCCTTCTGGACCTCCGCCCCGCAGCGCTCCACGGAGTGGGCGTTGTGGGCCTTGGAGGAGCCGGTGGCGCCGCCGATGCCGTCCCGTCCCGTACTGCCGCCCAGGAGGATCACCAGATCCCCGGGGGCCGGACGCTCCCGCCGCACGTTGGCCTGGGGGGCGGCGGCGATGACCGCGCCGATCTCCATGCGCTTGGCGGCGTAGCCCGGGTGGTAGAGCTCCTCCACCAGGCCCGTGGCAAGGCCAATCTGGTTGCCGTAGGAGGAATAGCCCGCCGCGGCGGTGGTCACCAGCTTCCGCTGGGGCAGCTTGCCGGGGATGGTTTCCGACACCGGGGCGGTGGGGTCCGCCGCGCCGGTGACCCGCATGGCCCCGTAGACGTAGGCCCGGCCGGAGAGGGGATCCCGGATGGCGCCGCCGATGCAGGTGGCCGCGCCGCCGAAGGGCTCGATCTCCGTGGGATGGTTGTGGGTTTCGTTCTTAAACAGCAGCAGCCAGGGCTCGGGCTTGCCGTCCACCTCCACCGTGATTTTCACGGTGCAGGCGTTGATCTCCTCGGATTCGTCCAGCTTTTCCAGCAGGCCGCGGCGTTTCAGATCCCGGACGGCGATGGTGGCCAGATCCATCAGGCAGGGCGGCTTGGTGCGGCCCAGGGCCTTGCGCAGCGCCAGATATTCCTCGTAGCTGCGCTGGATCTCCGGATCCTCGAAGCTGACCTGGTCGATGACGGTATGGAAGGTGGTGTGACGGCAGTGGTCGGACCAGTAGGTATCGATGAGCCGCAGCTCCGTGATGCTGGGATCCCGGCCCTCGCTGCGGAAATAGTCCCGGCAGAAGCACAGGTCGGCCTCGTCCATGGCAAGGCCATAATCCCGGATCATGGCGGGAACAGCTTCCCCCTCCAGGCTCCGGAAGCCCTCCAGGGTGGCTACGGTCTCGGGGATCTCATAGGTGATTTTCAGGGTCTGGGGCAGAGACAACGCGGCCTCCCGGGCCTCCACGGGGTTGATGACGTACTTTTTGATCTGTTCCACGTCCTCCGCCGTCAGAGCGCCGTAGAGGGCGTAGACCTTGGCGGAGCGGATCACAGGCCGTTCCGACTGGAACAGGATCTGGATGCACTGGGCCGCGGAATCCGCCCGCTGGTCAAACTGACCGGGCAGATACTCCACGGCAAAGACCGCGTCGGCGTCGGAGAGATCCGGAGTCTCCAGGGCGGTATCCACCTGGGGCTCGGAGAAGACCGTGTCAACGGCGGCCCGGAACTGCTCCTGGCTGACGTCCTCGGCGTCGTAGCGGTTCAGCAGGCGGACCCGCTTGAGGCCCTTGACGCCCAGAAAGGATACAAGCTCCCGGCACAGGGCCTCCGCCTCCTGGGCGAAGCCCAGCTTTTTTTCTACGAAAATACGATAAACCATTAGCCCTCCTTCGCCGCAAGGGCGCGTTTGCCGATGTCCCGGCGGTAATAGGCATTTTCAAAGTGAACCCGTCGGACGGCGGCGTAGGCCGCCTCCAGGGCCTGGGGCAGGGTGGGCCGCACGGCGGTGACGCCCAGGACCCGGCCGCCGGAGGTCAGCAGCTGATCGTCCTGGGCTTTGGCGCCGGCCACAAAGAGCTCCGCGTCCAGATCCTCGGGAATGTGGATGGGGAAGCCCTTCTGATAGGAGCCGGGGTAGCCCTGGGAGGCCATAATCACACAGGCGGCGGCATCCCGGGAGAACTCCACCGGGCAGTCCGCCAGGCGGCCCTCGGTGACGGCCTGCATCACGCTGAGCAGGTCGGATTTCAGCAGGGGCAGCACCACCTGGGTCTCGGGATCACCGAAGCGGCAGTTGTACTCTATGACCTTGGGACCCTCCTTTGTGAGCATCAGGCCGAAGTAGAGGCAGCCCTTGAAGGGACGGCCCTCGGCGGCCATAGCCCGGACGGTGGGCAGGAAGATTTCCTCCATGCAGCGCTTTGCCACCTCCGGCGTATAGTAGGGGTTCGGGGCGACGGTGCCCATGCCCCCGGTGTTGAGGCCGGTATCTCCCTCCCCTGCCCGCTTGTGATCCATGGAGGAAATCATGGGCACGATGGTTTTGCCGTCGGTAAAGGAGAGGACGGAAATTTCCGGTCCCTCTAAGAATTCTTCAATGACGACCCGCTCGCCGCTCTTGCCGAAGCGGTGATCCGCCATCATGGCGCGAACCGCCTCCCGGGCCTCGGGCAGGGTCTGGGCGATGAGGACGCCTTTGCCCAGGGCCAGGCCGTCGGCCTTGACCACGGCGGGCATGGGAGCCGTCTCCAGGTAGGCCAGGGCCGCGTCCATGTCGTCGAAGCTCTCATACCGGGCGGTGGGGATGCCGTGGCGCTTCATCAGCTCCTTGGCAAAGACCTTGGAGGCCTCGATGACGGCGGCGTTCTTCCGGGGGCCGAAGCAGGGCACCCCCGCCGCCTCCAGCAGATCCACGGCTCCCAGGGCCAGGGGATCGTCCGGGGTCACCACGGCGTAGTCGATCTGACGCTCCCTGGCGAAGGCGACGATGCCCTCCAGGTCGGTGGCGCCGATGGGAACGCAGACCGCGTCCCGGGCGATGCCGCCGTTGCCGGGCAGACAATAGAGCTCGGTCACCCTTTGATTCTCTTTCAGCTTTCTGACGATGGCGTGCTCGCGGCCGCCGCCGCCGATGACTAAAACTTTCATATGATCTCCTTAATGGTGGAACAAGCGCATTCCGGTGAAGCACATCACCATGCCGTGGCGGTTGCAGGCTTCAATTACCGCGTCGTCCCGGATGGAGCCGCCGGGCTGGGCGACGTATCTGACGCCGCTGCGGAAGGCCCGCTCGATGTTGTCAAAGAAGGGGAAGAAGGCGTCGGAGCCCAGGGCCACATCCTGGACGCCATCCAGGTAAGCCCGCTGCTGCTCCCGGGTGAAGGCTTCGGGACGGCTGGTGAAGTAGCGCTGCCACACGCCCTCGGCGCAGACGTCCTCCTCGTTCTGGTTGATGTAACCGTCGATGACGTTGTCCCGGTCGGGGCGGCCCAGGTCGGGGCGGAAGGGCAGATTCAACACCTGCTCCGCCTGGCGCAGGAACCAGGTATCGGCCTTGGAGCCCGCCAGCCGGGTGCAGTGGATGCGGGACTGCTGCCCCGCTCCCACGCCGATGGCCTGGCCGTCCACCGCGTAGCAGACGGAGTTGGACTGGGTGTATTTCAGGGTGATCAGGGCCACGATCAGATCTCTCGCCGCGGAGTCGGGAATCGACTTGTTTTCCGTGACGATATGCTCCAGCAGGGCCCGGTTGATTTCGAAGTTGTTGCGGCCCTGCTCGAAGCTGACGCCGAAGACCTGCTTCCGCTCCCGGGGAGCGGGCACATAGTCGGGGTCGATGCGGACCACGTTGTAGCCGCCCTTGCGCTTGCTCTTCAGAATCTCCAGGGCCTCGGGGGTATAGCCGGGGGCGATGACGCCGTCGGAGACCTCCCGCTTGATCAGAGAGGCGGTGAGGGCGTCGCATTCGTCGGAGAGGGCAACCCAGTCGCCGAAGGAACACATCCGGTCGGCGCCCCGGGCTCTGGCATAGGCGCAGGCCAGGGGGTTCTCGTCCAGGCCGGGCACGTCGTCCACAAAACAGGCCTTTTTCAGCTTCTCGGGCAGGGGCAGACCCACGGCGGCGGAGGTGGGGCTGACATGCTTGAAGGAGGCCGCGGCGGGCAGACCCAGGGCCTGCTTCAGCTCCTTCACCAGCTGCCAGGAGTTCAGCGCGTCCAGGAAGTTGATGTAGCCGGGGCGGCCGTTGAGGATCTGAACCGGCAGCTCGCTGCCGTCCTCCATAAAGATCCGGGCCGGCTTCTGGTTGGGGTTGCAGCCGTATTTCAGTTCATATTCGTTCATGGGAGCTCCTTATTTGTTTCGGTTGATGAGACGGTCTTCATAGCTGCCGTCGGAAAGCCGGGTGAAGCGGACGTAGAGGGAGATGCGGTTTTCTTCGTTCAGACTGTTCCAAAGCTGGGCGGTGAAGGCCTCGATATCGTTCCCCAGGGCCACCCGCTCCGGCTCCCCCTGGAAGCTGGGCAGGGGCTTGCCGTCCCGGACGTAGGTGTGGATGAAGTGGCCCAGGCCGGGCTTGGCGGGATAGGAGAAGGTATGGCGGGCGCAGTCGCTGCCCTCGGGATCGATGCTCTTGAGAATGCTCAGCTCGTAGCGGGGCTTCTCCGCCTCCAGGGTATAGAGGCCGCTGATCCGGGGGGTCAGATTGGGGGCGTCCGGCTCAAAGCAGCGGGCCTCCAGGGCCTCGGAGAAGGACTTCCCCGCCGCCAGGCCCTCATAGACCGTATCGGTCTGGTCGCCGTTGGTGACAATGAGGCGATTGCCCAGCTTCCGCAGGGCGGCGTAGATGATGAGGCTGGGATCCTCCACCTTGGAGGCGTCGAAGGGCTCGGTGTAGAGGGCGCCGTCGCGGAGGGTGAAGACCCGGTTCCGGGAGTTGGCGCTGCGGCCCATGATGAAATAGGCGGTGACGGCCCGGCTGCCGTCCTCGCTGAGGCCCAGGACGATGCCCCGGCCGGGATAGGCGTTGCCGGAAAGGCGCTCGGATATGGATGGCGTCAGATATACGTTCATAGTGAATAACCTGTACTTTTCCTTTTCTCGTTTTTCTTCTTGCGGACAGGCACGGCTTGTCTCTACAGGCAGGATGCCGCCACCTGCTCGATGGCCTGGGGCAGGAGGAGCCATTCGGCTTCCTCCATGACCCGGCGCTGGAGTTTCTCCGGCGTATCGCCGGGTTGGACGGCCACGGCCTTTTGCAGGATGATCTCGCCCCCGTCGGGGATCTCGTTGACAAAGTGTACCGTGGCCCCGGTGAGCTTCACCCCCCGGGCCAGGGCCGCCTCGTGGACCCGCAGCCCGTAGTAATCCTTGCCGCAGAAGGCCGGGATCAGAGAGGGATGGACGTTCAGAATCCGATGGTCCCAGCGGCGGGTGAAGTCCGGAGAGAGGATGGTGAGAAAGCCTGCCAGGACGATGAGCCGGATCTCATGCGCCTCCAGGGCTTTTTGCAGGGCCAGCTCAAAGGCTTCCCTTCCCCCCAGGACTTTTGCTGAGAGGGTCAGAGCGGGAATGCCCGCCTGCCTGGCCCGCTCCAGGGCGTAGGCTCCGGGATTGTTGGAGACCACCAGGGCGATTTCCGCGCTTTGGATCACGGTCCCTCTGGCGTCCAGAATGGCCTGGAGATTGGTGCCGCCGCCGGAAACCAGCACGGCGGTGCGGAGCTTGCGGCTCTCGCTCAGCATAGCTCGATCCTCTGCTCCCCCGGGACAATCTCCCCCAGGAAATAGGCCTCCTCGCCCTGCCGGCGCAGGATGGACAGGGCCTGCTCCGCGTCCTGCCTGGCCACGCAGAGGCACATGCCCACGCCCATGTTGAAGGTATTGAACATATCCCGGCGGGAGATGCCGCCGGTCTTTTCGATGAGCTCGAAGATGGGCAGAATCCGCACGTCAGCCTCCCGGATCCGGGCGCAGAGGCCGGCGGGGATCATGCGGGGGATATTCTCATAGAAGCCGCCCCCGGTGATGTGGGAGACGCCCTTGACCCGGACCTGCTCCATCAGAGCCAGCACGGGCTTGACATAGATCTTCGTGGGGGTCAGCAGGGTCTCGCCCAGGGACTTGCCCCCCAGAGCCGCCACGGGAGCCTTGAGATCCGCGTGCTCCACGTCGAAGACCTTGCGGACCAGGGAAAAGCCGTTGGAGTGAACGCCGCTGGAGGGCAAGGCGATGAGCAGGTCCCCGGGCTCCATCTCGGCGTTGTTGAGAATGCGGCTCTTGTCCACCACGCCGGTGGAATAGCCCGCCAGATCGTATTCGTCCACGGGGTAGAAGCCCGGCATCTCGGCGGTCTCGCCGCCGATCAAGGCGCAGCCCGCCTGGACGCAGCCGTCGCAGACGCCCTTGACGATCTGCTCGATACGCTCCGGGACGTTCTTGCCGCAGGCGATGTAGTCCAGGAAGAACAGGGGCCTGGCCCCGCAGCAGATGATGTCGTTGACGCACATGGCCACGCAGTCCACCCCCACGGTGTCGTGCTTGTCCAGGAGAAAGGCCAGCTTCAGCTTGGTGCCCACGCCGTCGGTGCCGGAGACCAGCACCGGGCGGGAAATGCCCGTCAGATCCAGCTCAAACAGGCCGCCGAAGCCGCCCACGTCGGAGCAGACGCCGGGGGTCATGGTGGTGGCGATATGGCGCTTCATCAGCTCTACGGCCCGGTAGCCCGCGGTGATATCCACCCCGGCGGCGGCGTAGGCTTCGGATTTGGAGATTTCGTTCATGCTCTATTCCTTTCCGTTCCAGCAGTAGGTGCAAAGCTCGCATTCGGGCAGGCCGATGGCCTCAATGACCCCCTCCAGGGACTGGAATTCCAGGGAGGCGAAGTGGAAGCGTTCACAGATGCTCTCCCGCAGCCTGCGGCCCCGCTCGGTGGCGCCGTCGGCGTACTCCTCCAGATGCCGGAAGCCCTCCTCGCCCTCCAGCTCCAGGATCACCCGGCGGGCGATGAGCTCCAGGTCAGAGGTGGCCCGGGAGAAGTTGAGATACTTGCAGCCGAACATGATGGGCGGGCAGGCGGAGCGCATATGGACGGACTTGGCGCCGTTCTCATAGAGAAATTCCACAGTCTCCCGGAGCTGGGTGCCCCGGACGATGGAGTCGTCCACAAAGAGCAGATTCTTGTCCCGGATCAGCGCGGTGACGGGGATCTGCTTCATTTTGGCGATGGTGTTTCGGTCCACCTGGGCAGGGGGCATGAAGCTGCGGGCCCAGGTGGGGGTGTATTTGATAAAGGCCCGGGCAAAGTGGGTGCCGCTCTCGTTGGCGTAGCCGATGGCGTGGGGGGTGCCGGAGTCCGGGACGCCGCCCACGTAGTCCAGGTTCTTCACGTCCTCCCGGTCCTGGTCGGCCCGGGCCAGAATGGCGCCGTTGCGATAGCGCATCTCCTCCACGTTCACCCCCTCGTAGGTGGAGGTGGGGTAGCCGTAGTAGCTCCAGAGGAAGGCGCAGATCCGCTTTTCCCGGTCGGGGGCTCGAAGCTGGGTCAGACCCTCGGGGGTGAGGGACACGATCTCCCCGGGCCCCAGCTCCTTTTCGAAGCTGTAGCCCAGCTTCTCATAGGCGAAGGACTCGAAGGAGACGGCGTAGCCGTCCTCCCGCTTTCCGATGGTGACAGGCAGCCGCCCCAGGCGATCCCGGGCGGCGATGAGGGTGCCGTCCTCCCGAAGGATCAGAATGGAGGCCGTGCCCTCGATGGACTGCTGGGCGAAACGGATGCCCTCCGCGAAGTCGGTCTTCTGGTCGATGAGGGCCGCCAGCAGCTCCACGGCGTTGACCTTGCCGCCGGTTTTGGCGTCGAAGTGGCCGCCGGAAAAGGAGAGATACTGGTGGATCAGCGCGTCGTCGTTGTTGATGCGGCCGATCATGCAGATGGCGTAGGTGCCGTGATTGGAACGGATCAGCAGGGGCTGGGGCTCGGAATCGCTGATGCAGCCGATGGCCGAGCTGCCCTGCATCTCCTCAAAGATGTGCTCGAAACGGGTGCGGAAGGGCGCGTTTTCGATGCTGTGAATTTTGCGCTGCAGACCGATCTCCGGGTCAAAAGCCGCCATCCCACCCCGGCGCGTGCCGAGGTGGGAATGGTAGTCGGTACCGAAGAAGACGTCGGCCATACAGTCATTTTGAGACGTTATGCCGAAAAAGCCTCCCATATTGGGGTCCTCCTAAGTCTCGATCAGGCGAAGAACAGCTTGGACAGGGTCATGGGATCGATGTACTTGCCGTCCTTGTAGACCCGCATATTGCCGGAGGCGATCTCGTCGATGAGCATGACCTTGCCCTCGGCGTCGTAGCCGAACTCGAACTTGATGTCGTAGAGCACCATGCCCTTTTCCTTCATATCGTCGGCCACGATCTGGGTGATCTTCTGGGTCATGGCCTTGATCTCGTCATACTGCTCGGCGGTCATGACGCCCAGCACCACCAGGCCGTCCTTGGTGACCAGGGGGTCGCCCTTGGCGTCGTTCTTGAAGGTGGTCTCCACGTAGGCGGGCAGATCCGCGCCCTCCTCGATGTACTCGCCGTAGCGGCGCAGGAAGGAGCCCACGGCCTTGTGGCGGCAGATGACCTCCAGGCCCTTGCCGAAGACCTTGGCGGGGAGGACCTCCATGGTGGTGTTGGCCAGATCCGCGGAGACGTAGTGGGTGCGGATTCCGGCGGCGTTGACCTTCTCGAAGAAGTAGATGGACATGCGCAGGTTCACGTCGCCCACGCCGTCGATGGTCAGGCCCACGGAATTCTCACCGGGATCGAAGACGCCGTCCTTGCCGGTGCAGTCGTCCTTGAACTTCAGAAGATAGTTGCCGTTTTCCAGGGCGTAGACGTTCTTGGTTTTGCCAGTATAGATGAGCTTGTTTTCCATTGTATTGTGACTCCTTATTGAATTATTCTTGATGAAATTACCGAAGCTGCTCCTGCAGCTCCCGGTTCTGGGCCAGGATCTTCTCCGCCATGGTGGTGCGGTGATCCACCAGCCGCTGGGCCAGCTCCAGGTCGTCCACCGCCAGGATCTGGGCCGCCAGCAGGGCCGCGTTGGCCCCTGCCCCAACGGCCACGGTGGCCACGGGAATGCCGCTGGGCATCTGAACCGTGGAGAGCAGGGCGTCCAGACCGTCGAAGTGGGGGCCCGGGCAGGGCACCCCGATGACGGGCAGGGTGGTATTGGCGGCAATGGCTCCCGCCAGATGGGCGGCCATACCGGCAAAGGCGATGACGCAGGCCAGGCCCCGGCCCCGGGCGGAGCGGGCATACTCGGCGGTCTCGCCCGGGGTGCGGTGGGCGGAGAGAATCTGGACGTCGAAGGGGATCTCCAGCTCCTTCAGGGTGTCGATGGCTTTCTGAACCACGGGAAGGTCGCTCTTGCTCCCCATGATGATACCGATGGATTTCATTTCAATTCCCTCTTTTCAGAAATCGGCAAAAACGGACGAAACAACGCCGGGCGCGCTCAGCCGCCGGCCTTGGTCTCGCAGTAGAGGCAGCGATAAACCTTGTTCTCCCGGTCGGTGAGCTTGAAGATGTGGTGCAGCTCCTGCTCGGTGGAGCTGATGCAGCGGGGATTCTTGCAGACCAGCACGTCGGTGAGGGTCTCGGGCAGCTCCATCTGGCGCTTTTCCACCAGCTTGCCGCTGCGGATGATATTCACAGTGGCACCGGGATCCACGTAGGCCACGATATCCAGGTTCAGAGGAATGTCCGCGTCGATCTTGATGATGTCCTTCTTGCCCATTTTGCCGCTGTTGACGTTGCGGATGATGGCGACGGAGAGCTCCGTCTCGTCCAGCTTCAGCAGATTGTAGAGCTTCATGCCCTGCCCTGCCCGGATGTGGTCGATGACGACGCCGTTCTGGATGGAATCAATGTTCATAGTCTGCCGGCCTCCTTGAGAAGTTTCAGAATCAATGCCATACGCATGTATTTGCCGTTGAGCACCTGCTTGAAGTAGCAGGCTCTGGGATCGTCGTCGATGGCGACGCTGATCTCATTCACCCGGGGCAGGGGGTGGAGAATCGCCAGGTCGGGCTTGGCGTTCTTCAGCTTGTCGGGGGTGAGGATGTAGCTGTCCTTCAGACGGAGGTAATCCTCCTCGTTGAAGAAGCGCTCCCGCTGGATCCGGGTCATGTAGAGAATGTCCAGCTCCGGCATGGCGGCCTCCAGATCGGTGGTCTGGCTGTAGGGGATGTTGTACTTCTTGAGGCTGCCCTTCTTGACGTAGCTGGGCACCTTCAGCTCTTCGGGGGAGATCAGCACGAAGCGATTGCCGTTGTAGCGGGTCATGGCGTTGATGAGGGAGTGGACGGTGCGGCCGAATTTCAGGTCGCCGCACAGGCCGATGGTCAGACCCTCGAAGCGGCGCTTCTCTCTCCAGATGGTGAGCAGGTCCGCCAGGGTCTGGGTGGGATGGCAGTGGCCGCCGTCGCCGGCGTTGATGACGGGGATGCTGGCGTTGGTGGCCGCCACGTAGGCCGCGCCCTCCTTGGGATGGCGCATGGCGATGATGTCGGCGTAGCAGGAGACGGTCTTGGCAGTGTCTGCCACGCTCTCGCCCTTGGCGGCGGAGGAGGACATGGCGCTGGAGACGGAAATCACATGGCCGCCCAGCTCGTACATGGCCGCCTCAAAGCTCATGCGGGTCCGGGTAGAGGGCTCGAAGAACAGGGTTGCCAGGATTCTGCGGTCGCAGGCATGGGCGTACTTGTCCGGGTTGTCGATGATGTCTTCCGCGGTGGCGATGAGCTCCTCCAGCTCGGCGGTGCTCAGGTCCAGGATGTCGATGATGCTTCGTTTCATTTGGTTCCTCCTATCCAGCTTTCGTCAGAGGGGTTGTTGCGGAAGGCGATGAGCCGTTCCACGTCCTCCGGTTTGATATAGCCCTCCCGGGCAGCAACGGACGCGATGTGATCAAAGTCCGTCAGAGACTGGTTTTTCACCTGCGCGGCGGCCAGACGGTCCAGGCCCCGCTGCATGCCGTAGGTGAAGATGGAGACGACGCCCAGCACCTGGGCTCCGGCCTCCCGCAGGGCCTCCACCACATCGATGACGGAGCCGCCGGTGGAGATCAGATCCTCCACCACCACCACCTTCTGGCCGGGCTCCAGGCGGCCCTCGATGCGGTTTTGTCTGCCGTGATCCTTATTGCCGGAGCGGACGTAGCCCATGGGCAGGCCCATGATGTGGCCCACAATGGCGGCGTGGGCGATGCCGGCGGTGGAGGTGCCCATGAGGACCTCCGCCTCGGGGTAGTGCTCCCGGATCAGCTGGGCCAGGCCGTTTTCCACATGGGTTCGGATCTCGGGGGCGGTGAGGGTCAGGCGGTTGTCGCAGTAGACGGGGCTCTTGATGCCGCTGGCCCAGGTGAAGGGCTCCTCCGGCCGGAAGAACACGGCCTGAATGGACAACAGGTCTTTTGCAATTTGGGTTGAAAGGTCCATGGTGTTTCTCCTTTATCCAATGAATTCCGCCAGGCACCGCTCATACGCGGCCACGGGGTCGGAGCTTGCGGTGATGGGACGGCCCACCACGATGTAGTCTGAGCCGACGGCCTTGGCCTGGGCGGGAGTCATGACCCGCTTCTGGTCTCCCCTGTCCCCGTCGGCAAAGCGGACGCCGGGGGTGACGGTGAGAAAGTCCCGCCCGCAGCGGCTGTGAACCTTCTCCGCCTCCAGGGGCGAGCAGACTACGCCGTCCAGCCCCGCCCGTCTGGCGTTCTCCGCGTAGGCCATTACAACCTCGTCTATGGGGCGGGGAATCAGCAGCTCCTGCTCCAGGGCCTCCTGGTTGGTGGAGGTGAGCTGGGTCACGGCGATCAGCAAGGGCCGGGTGCCGTCGGGCCGGGTCAGGCCCTCCAGGGCGGCCCGCATCATCTCGGCGGTGCCCGCGGCGTGGAGGTTGCAGATATCCACGTCCAGCCGGGAGAGCACGGCCATGGCCTTTTTCACGGTGTTGGGAATATCGTGGAGCTTCAGATCCAGAAAGATCTGATGGCCCCGGGCCTTGATCTGCCGCACGATTTCCGGGCCCTCGGCGTAGAAGAGCTCCATGCCGATCTTGACAAAGGGTTTTCTGCCCTGGAAGCGGTCCAGGAAGGCCAGAGTTTGCTCCCCGCCGGGAAAATCGCAGGCGATGATAACATCACGTCCCATAATATCCTCCTATCATTTGGTAACGGTGTATGTACGCAGTTGAAAATTGAAAATGGAAAGTTGAAAATGAATGTGTTTTTCAAATCTCGATTTGAAAAACTCCGAAAATTCTCAATTCTCAACTCTCAATTCTCAATTCCTTCAGGTTCTTGATCCCGTACCGGTCCATTGCTCCGGGCAAGTCCTCGATGATCCTCCGACACGCCCAGGGGTCGATGAGGTTGGCGGCCCCTACCTCCACGGCGGCGGCTCCGGCCATGAGCATCTCCAGCACGTCCTCGGCGCTGCTGACGCCGCCCATGCCCACCACGGGGATTTTCACCGCGTGGGCCACCTGCCACACCATCCGCAGGGCCACCGGGAAGACCGCGGGGCCGGAGAGGCCGCCGGTGATGTTGGCCAGCAGGGGCTTCCGGGCTTTCAGATCCATCCGCAGGCCCAGCAGGGTGTTGATGAGGCTGACGCCGTCGGCCCCGGCTTCCTCGCAGGCCTTGGCCACGGAGACGATATCGGTGACGTTGGGAGTCAGCTTGATAATCACGGGCTTGGACGTGACGGCCTTCACCGCCCGGACCACGGAGGCCGCGGCCGCCGGGTCGGTGCCGAAGCTCATGCCGCCGCCGTGGACGTTGGGGCAGGAGACGTTCACCTCCAGCCAGCCGATCTGGGGCTGGGGATCCAGCCTGGCGCAGGTATCGGCGTATTCCTCCAGGGAGAAGCCGCTGACGTTGGCCATGACGGGCTTGTGAAAGACCCGGGCCAGACGGGGCAGCTCGGTGTCGATGACCCGGTCCACCCCGGGATTTTGCAGGCCCACGGCGTTCAGCATTCCGGCGGGGCATTCCGCGATCCGGGGCGTGGGGTTGCCGAAGCGGGGCTCCCGGGTGGTGCCCTTGAAGGAGAAGCTGCCTAAGATGTTAAT
This sequence comes from Oscillospiraceae bacterium, assembly GCA_017541995.1. Classification (GTDB taxonomy): domain Bacteria; phylum Bacillota; class Clostridia; order Oscillospirales; family Oscillospiraceae; genus JAFRPC01. The sequence goes on along the minus strand of JAFXYD010000035.1, from coordinate 15,601 downwards.
ATCATATAATTCCGCGAACTCATAGCCGTAGCCGAAGGTACCGGAGGCCGGGATCACGGGGTTATCCAGCGGAATGCCGCAGAGCTCGACGCTCAGCCTTCCCATAAGATCTCCTCCTTTTGCAGCACGGGGCCTTCCTTGCAGATGCGCTTATAGCCGGTGACGGTCCTGCAGGAGCAGCCCATACAGGCGCCGAAGCCGCAGCCCATGCGCCGCTCAAAGCTGAAGGAGCCGCCGGTGTGAATGCATTTGAACACGGCCTTCAGCATGGGCTCCGGGCCGCAGGTATAGACGTGGGAATAGGCCTCCGGCAGGGCGTCGGTGACGAAGCCCCTGACGCCCCGGGAGCCATCCGCGGTGGTGACGCTCACGTCACAGCCCAGGTCCCGGAAGCGCTCTTCATAGAAGATCTCCGAGGCTGTGTTGAAGCCCAGGATCACGGCGACGGGCTTGCCCTCCCCCCGCAGGCGCTTTGCCAGCAGGTACAGGGGCGGGACGCCGACGCCGCCCCCCATCAGCAGCGGACGATCCCCGGAAAGGGCGGTATCGTAGCCGTTGCCGAGACCTGTGAGGACGGGGATTGTTTCCCCGGGACGCATCCGGCTGAGCTGCTCGGTGCCCTTGCCCAGCACCTTATAGATCAGGGTGAGGGTATTCCCCTCCAGGTCGCAGACGGAGATGGGGCGGCGCAGATACAGGCCCTCCAGCCGCAGGTTGACAAACTGGCCGGGCCGGGTGATGGCGGCGCAGTCGCCGCTGAGCTTCAGCTCATAGACCTGGTTTGTCAGAGGCCGCTGGGTGAGGATTGTGAAAATACTGTCTTTCATGGCGTATCCTTTCACGCTTCCGGGCATACAGGGCGGGGCGGCGCTTTGTGCCGCTGCCCCTCGGCTTGGTAGACGAGCTTGCCGCCGCAGACGGTGGCGAGGCATTTGCCAAAGACCCGCCACCCGGCAAAGGGGGTGGCCCGGCCCAGGCTCAGAAATTCCGCGGGATCGACGCTGTATTCCGCGTCCAGATCCCAGATGGAGTAGTCGTTGCCGAGAGGGATGGAGAAGCGCTTTCTGGGATGATAGACCAGAAGCTCCATAAGCCGGTCCAGGCTCAGCAGACCGGGGCGCACCAGCCTGGTATAGAGCACCGGGAAGGCGGTCTCCAGGCCCACGATGCCGAAGGCGCTGCCCGCCAGGCCCTTGGCCTTCTCCGCCGCGCTGTGGGGGGCGTGGTCGGTGGCGATGCAGTCGATGGTGCCGTCCAGGACGCCCGCCAGCAGGGCCTCCCGGTCCTCCCGGGAGCGCAGGGGCGGATTCATCTTGAAACGGCCGTCCTCCTGCAGGTCGTTCTCATCCAGCACCAGGTAGTGGGGTCCGGTCTCGCAGCTCACGTCCAGGCCCTCGGCCTTGGCGGCCCGGATCAGCGCCACGCTCTCCTTGGTGGAGATGTGGCAGACGTGATAGCCGCAGCCGGTTTCCCGCACCAGCTCCAGATCCCGCCGGATCTGGCCCCATTCGCTCTCGGAGCATATGCCCCGGTGATTGTGGGCTCTGGCATAGACGCCGTCGTGGATATAGCCGCCGCGGAGCAGGCGATTGTCCTCGCAGTGGGCCACGATGAGCTTGCTCAGGCGCTTGGCCTCCAGCATGGCGGCGCGCATCATCTCGTCCCGCTGGACGCCGTGGCCGTCGTCGGAGAAGGCCACGACCCGGGGGGCCAGGGCCTCCAGCTCCGCCAGGGTCTCTCCCTGCTCCCCCACGGTTATGGCCCCGTAGGGATAGACGTGGATGCAGGCCTGGGCCGCGATCAGCGCCTCCTGCACCGCCAGACGCTCCGGGCTGTCCGGCACGGGGTTCAGGTTCGGCATGGTACAGACGGCGGTATAGCCTCCCCGGGCCGCCGCGGCGCAGCCGGAGGCAATGGTCTCCTTATAAGAAAAACCCGGCTCGCGAAAATGCACATGCACATCGCAAAAGCCGGGAAAAACAGCGCAGTGATGGGATACGGGCACTATGCCCGTATCGACAAGCGGAATGAGCCCCTGAACATTCTGGGGAATCTCACGGATGAAACGAAGCTTTGCCATTTTCTGCCCTCTCATGCTGCTGTGGGTTCTCGTTCTGCTTGGATTGGCTATACTTTATCACAGGCCCCCGCCTCCTGTCAACCCAAAACAGGCGGCTTGCAAATCTTTGTAGGTTTTGTCATATTTCTTTGGATCCCGCAGGAAACAGACGGACAATTTGCCGGGCAAACGGGGGTCTTTTTGTGCAGAATCCCCATTTTTCCGTCTGGGAAAAACGGGGATTCTGCGGCTTGCTCAGACCTTCAGCACAAAGAAGAGGACGGCTGCGGCGATCAGCGCGAGGCCCAGGAGCTTGAGAATGCCCTTGCCTACCTTCAAACCCACCATCAGCAAAATGACGGCTACCACGGAGGTGGGCAGGGCGGCGGTATAGGTCTTGAAGAGTTCGATGATTTGATCCATTTGTTGCTTCCTTTCCAGTTAAAACCCGTTCTCCGTCAGAGCCGGAGAAAGAGGGTCAGAATTGCGGCGACAGAGAACAGAATGCCGATGTAGATCAGACGTTTATTCTTCATTTTGTTCCCGGCTGTCCAGACAAAGAGGGAAACCAAGGCCAAAATGATGGTAACGGGGAATGAGATTTCAGAATTCATGGGCGCTCCTCCAGGCAATCAGCCGCGATCAGTTCCGGATAACGGGTTTGCACCGCGGCGATCAGCTCCCGCAGTCTGGGGCTCAGCGCTTCATCCTCCGGCACCGTGTCCCGGACGCCCTCGGGCAGCCGGATCCGCAGTTTCCCGCCGGGCAGGAAGAGGAAGCCGTTGTTTTCGGAGTCGGCAAAGTCCTCGGGCCGGGCGAAGAGGGTCAGCTTATCCCTGCAGGGCTGGGCGGCGTAGGGGCAGAAGGCGGCGCAGTTGCCGCATTCGTTGCACAGCTCGTCCAGATGCAGGATCTGAACCGAGCCGTCGGCCAGGCTTACGGCCACGTTGGCCCGGTTGGGACAGACGTCCACGCAGTTTTCGCAGACGGTATTGCAGCGCAGACAGCGCTCCGGCTCATGCTCCGCGGCTCTGGCGGGGATCAGCAGGCCCTTCTTCTCCGCGGCGGCCTCCGGGCTCGGGCGGCAGCCCTCCGGATAGGCGAAGCTGTGCCGCTCTTTGAGCACCGCCTCCGCGAAGCGGGCGGCGTCGGCAATGCCCTCCACCACCGTGGCGGGGCCCCGCAGGGCGTCGCCGCCTGCGTAGACGTTCTCCAGGTTGGTGCGGAAGGCGGGGCGGCCTCTGGCGTTCAGCTCCACCCCGGAGGCCAGGAAGGGGGCGGGGTCAACCTGCTCTCCCACGGCGGAGATTACCAGGTCGCAGGGCAGCTCCGTATAGGCTCCGGTGGGCACCGGGCTCCGGCGGCCCGAGGCGTCGGGCTCGCCCAGCCGCATCTTCTCATAGAGCAGTCTCCCCTTCTCCTGCTTCACCGGGGCGGCCAGCTCCAGGAAGTCAACCCCATCCGCCAGAGCCAGCTCCAGCTCCTGGGGATCGGCGGGCATATAGCGCTTGCTGCGGCGGTAGACCAGGGTGACGGACTCGGCTCCGCTGCGCTTCGCCAGCCGGGCGGCGTCCATGGCGGTATTGCCGCCGCCAATGACGGCCACGTGGCCCAGAGGCGCGGCGTCCGCGCCGGATTTCCGGGCCTCCATCCAGCCGATGACGGGCTGCACCTTCCCCTCCAGCTCCAGGCGGCCCGGCTTCCAGGCGCCCACGGCGAAGAGGATATGGGTATAGCCGGCGGCCTTCAGCTCCCCAACGGAGGGGGCTTCGGTATTGACGCGGATCTCCGCCCCATAGGCGGCGATCAAGGCGGCGTCCCGGTCAATGGCCTGCTCCGAAATGCGGAAATCCGGGATCACCCGGCGGACGATGCCCCCCAGCTTCGGCCCCCGCTCAAAGAGCGTGCAGGCCACTCCGGCCCGGCTGAGGAAATATGCAGTGGCCATGCCCGTGGGGCCGCCGCCGATGATGGCGGCCTTTTTGCCGGGGACGGGCTCCGGTTTTTGAACCGAGGCCAGCAGGGCTTCATAGCCCCGCTCCGCCGCCAGGAGCTTCACCGCCCGAATCTGAACGGGATCGTCGTAGAAGCCGCGGGTACACTTGCCCATGCAGCGGTGGGCGCAGATGGTGCCGGTGATGAAGGGCAGGGGGTTTTTCTCGGTGATGAGCCGCAGGGCCTCCTCATAGCGGCCCTGGTCGCAGAGCTCCATGTACTCCGGCACGTCCTGCCCAATGGGGCAGCCGCCCTCGCAGGGGGCGGAGAAGCAGTCGAACCAGGGCACCGGCTCCTCGGATTTCCGGCTGGGCAGAGGCTTGATGGGCTTGGTGTGCCTGGGGTCCGTATGGCAGGCCTCGCTCAAGGCGGCCAGAGCCTCTGTGTCCGTCCCGGCGAAGGGGCCGAAGGGCAGCGCCTCCGTCTTTTCGCAGAGCTGGGACAGGCGGTTATAGCCGCCGGGCTTGAGAATGGTGGTGGCCACGGTGATGGGCCAGATTCCGGCGGAGAAGAGCTTGTCACAGTTGAACCAGTCCGCACCGCCGGCGAAGGAGATCTTCATGCCGCCGTCAAATTGGGCGGAAACCCGGCGGCACATCTCCACGGTCAGGGGGAAGAGGGCCCGGCCGGACATATACATCTCGTCGTTGGGCAGCTCCCCCCGGGTGGTATCCACCGGGAAGGTGTTGGAGAGCTTGAGGCCGAATTCCAGTCCCCGCTCCCGGGCCAGGGCGTTCAGCCGCCGGAACATGGGAACGGCGTCTTCCCATTGCAGGTCCTCGTTGAAGTGGTGCTCGTCGAAGACCACGTAATCATAGCCCATGGCGTCCAGGGTATCCCGGGCGGTACGGTAGCCCAGGATGGTGGGGTTGCACTTTACAAAGCAATGGAGCCCCTTTTCCCGGATCAGATAGGAGGCGATGCGCTCGATCTCCTCCGGGGGACAGCCGTGAAGGGTGGAGAGGGTGACGGAGCGGGAGACCCGGGGCGAAATGCCGTCGATCCAGGCCTCGTGACCCGGCAGCAGCCTTTTCAGCACCTCCAGACATTCCGCGAACTGTGGGGTATGGGAGGCGTCCTTCAACGCCTCCAGGAAGCCGTCCACCTTTGGGCCGCTGATGCCCGCCAGGTCGTAGCCCACGGACATATTGAAGACGAATCCCTCCGGATCTCCCAGGCCCCAGAGACCGGACAGGACCTTCAGGGCGCACCAGGCCTTGATGTACTCGTCCCGGGCCTGGGCTGCGGTGAGCTCAGTGGACCATTCCTGGTTATAGCCCTCGTCCTCCGCCAGGATACAGGGCCGGGGCACGCAGCGGGCCAGCTCCTCCCCGTCCATCTGCTGGACGGTTTTCAGCTCAAAGAAGCGGGCGCCGGCAACGTAGGCCGCAATGATGTTCTGGGCCAGCTGGGCATTGGGACCGGCGGCGGGCCCGAAGGGGCTTTCGATTTTTTCCCCGAAGATGGGGAGGGTCTTTTCCGGCTTCGCCCTGTAGAAGCGGCGAACGCCGAAGACGGTGCCCTCCTGCCGGTACTCCCGCAGAGCCCAGCTCATCAGACGCGCAAAGGGAATGGGGTACATTTTTTCAGACATGGTATCCCTCCTTTTGATCAATCAAAAACGGATCTTCCGGCTGGGGCTCCGGCTCAGAGCTCGCCCTCCGCGTTGTAGGCGCAGTGATTGAGCTCGCCCCAGAGCTTTTTCGCTTCCTCTAAGATATGGGCGTTTTCCGCCTCCTCGTCGATGCCCAGCAGCTCCCCGTCCCGCATCAGCACCCGGCCCGCAGCGACGGTGGTGCGGCACTGACGGCCCGTCATGCCGAAGAGGATGTGGCCGTCAACGTTGGCGTCGGAGAAGGGGGTGAAGGGCTTGTAGTCCATGACGATGACGTCGGCGGAGGCCCCGGGCTTCAGGATCCCCAGCTGATCCGGGAAGTACCTGGCGGCGATTTTCGCGTTGTTGGCAAAGAGCATCTGCGTCACCTCCTGCCAGCCCACGTTGGGCAGGCAGGCGTTCTGCCGCTGGGCGATAAGGGCCACCTTGACGGACTCCAGCATATCGTTGGTATAGGCGTCGGTGCCCAGGCCCAGGAGGACGCCCTTCCGGTACAGCTGCAGCACGGGGCAGGTGCCCACGGCGTTGCCCATGTTGGACTCCGGGTTGTTCACCACCATGGTCCCGGTCTCCCGGATCAGGTCGATTTCGGCAGAGTTGACGTGGATGCAGTGGCCCAGCAGGGTCTTGGGGCCCAGAATGCCGTGGTCGTGGAGGCGCTGGACGGGGCGGCGGCCATAGCTTCGCAGGCTGTCGTAGACGTCGTTCATGCCCTCGGAGACGTGGATGTGGTAGCCGGTGCGGCCGTTGTTGGCGGCCGCCATACGGTCAAAGCTTTTGTCGGAGAGGGTGAACAGGGCGTGGCCGCCGAACATGGCAGCCAGCATCGGGTTCTGTTCCTTCTCGCATTGGGTGATGAAGTCGGCGTTTTCCCGGATGGCCTGCAGGGCCTTCTCCTCCCCGTCCCGGTCCGAGACCTCGTAGCAGAGGCAGGCCCGGAGGCCGAAGCGTTTGGCGGACTCCGCGATGACGCTCAGGCTGCCGGGGATTTCCCCGTAGGAGGCGTGGTGATCGAAGATGGTGGTGACGCCCTGCTTGATGCAGTCCATCATCAGCGCGTCGGCGGAGGCTCGGGTGCCCCCGAGGCTGAGCCTGCGGTCAATGGCCCACCACTGGCCGTCCAGAACCTCGAAGAAATTTGTGGCGTGATAGCCCTTGATGGACAGGCCCCGGGCCAGGGCGGAGTAGATGTGGGTGTGGGCGTTGATGAAGGCGGGCATAATGACGCCGCCTCGGGCGTCCAGGAACTCCGCCTCCGGGTATTTGGCCCGGAGCTCGGCGGTGCTTCCCAGATCCAGGATGCTTCTTCCCCGGATCGCGACGCCGCCGTCCTTGATATAGCCCCGGGCGGGGTCCCGGGTAATCAGACGGCCGTTTGCCAGCAGATACATGGGTCACTCCTCCTTTTCACATATGCGGGGCTTGCGCGTTTATTTCCTTTCCTCTCTCCGGGCGGCGCTGCGCAGATAGAAGGCCAGCGCCGTACCCATGAGGGCGTGGGCGTAAAGAGGGCTGCCGAAGCGCTCCACCACCTCGGAGATGGGATGCCGTTCATAGCTCAACAGCTCATCGGCGTCCAGGTGCTGACTTCCCGTGGGGATCAGCTCCTCCGCCAGATAGCAGTGGAAGGTATTGCGAAACAGGGCCGGGTTGGGATTGCAGCTGCCCAGCTTGGTGAGTCTGCCGGCCTTGAAGCCGGTCTCCTCCAGAAGCTCCCGCCGGGCGGTGTCGGCGGGGTCTTCCGCCCCGTCCCGGACGCCGCCGGGGAACTCTACGGTGAGACAGCGGGCGGCGTGGCGCCACTGACGCACCAGGAGGAAGTCCTCTCCCAGCACCGGGATCACCATGACCCAGTCCGGGGCCTCCATGGCAACGTAGCGGCCGCTGGGTCCGGCGGCAGCCTGCTCCCGCTGGGAGAGTACGTCAAAGACCGGGGTGTGGAGCAGCTGTTCCGTGTCCAGAACCTGCCATTTCAATGCCTCTTCATTCATGGGCGTTTCCTCCTGTCTGCTTGTTATTTGATTCCAGGGCGTGGCTGCGGTAGAGCTCCCGCAGAATGGGCGGCATCGTCAGACCCAGGCGGGCCGCCATTTCCTGGGGCTCCACCCCTCGGTCCGAGAGCAGCCAGCGGCGCAGCATGGTCAGACTGCCCACGCTGTGATAGTGGATGGCAAAAATCTCCCGTTCCGTCAGCGGCTCTCCCTTCTTCTGGGTCAGGATGGCCGTCTGGTAGATGTCGGCGCTCCGTTCCATGATATAGCTGCCCAGGGCGTTCTGGGAGTTTTCCTCCAGGGCCCGCCGGTAGAAGCAGCGATCCGCCCACAGGGCGGCCATGGTGCGGGTCAGCCCCTCATAGAGGAAGCGTCCCTCCCTGTCCGGGAGATTCCCGTCCAGGGCCTGGTCAAAGATCCAGGCCGCCAGATCGTAGACATCCTTGAAGTGATAATAGAAGGTCCGGCGGTCCACCCGGCAGCGCTGGCACAGCTCCCCCACCCGGATTTTCCGGAAGCTGGTGCTCGCGGTCATTTCCCGCAGGCCGTCGGCCAGAAGCTGTTTGGTTTTATCGGCGGCTGTCACAGCAGACCCTCCTCCCCTGCCCGCTTCGGCGGGCTGTTTTACCGGCCCATAAAGCTGCCCCGCAGCTGGCAGACCGCCTGGAACATGGCGGCCGTCTCGGCCCGGGTAGCATGATCTTTGGGGCAGAAGCGGTCCGCGCTCTTGCCCGAGACGACGCCGTTCTCCACCGCCCAGAGCAGGGCCTTGTAGTACCAGTCCCCGGGCTTCACGTCCCGGAAGCCGCAGCTGCTCTGCTTCGGGTTCGGCTTCCCCGCCGTCTGCCAGAGGAAGGTCACCAGCTGGGCCCGGGTGCAGGGGGCCTTGGGGCTGAAGCGATCCGCCCCGGTGCCGGAGACGATGCCCCGGGCCCAGGCCCAGCGCAGGGCGGCGTAGTAATAGGCGTCGGTTTTCACGTCCCGGAAGGGAACGGTGCCCACGGAATCGGGGCTGTGCTCCATGCGCCAGAGCATCATCACCGCCATCGCCCGGGTGATCTCCGCGTTGGGAGAGAAGGTATCGGCCGAGGTGCCGCTCATGAGGCCCTGGTTGCAGACGTAGGCCACGGCCCCGGCGTACCATCTGTTCAGGGGAAGATCCCGGTAGGGATTGGCGCCGCAGACGGGGCAGACGTCCCCCGTCAGGGGCACAGCGCAGGAGTGGCTGTAGCCCACCAGATCCCTGGTCTTGCTGCGCAGGATCACGTAGCCCTTGTCCAGGAAATCCGTTTGCAGCTCCGTCAGCGGGTGGCTGCTGCTGCCCTCCCGATACCAGATCCGCCGGGCGGCAGGGGGCGTTTCCTCGCAGATCTCAATGCCCGTCAGAGAGCCGTGGGCGTCGTAGGTGATATCCGTCACCAGACGGGCGTGCTTGCCCTCCAGATTCAGACAGTCCCCCACCTGGAGATTGGATATGCTGCCGCCGATCACCGTGGAGTACTGCGGCAGGGTGTGGGTGGTCTCCCGCTGGGGCAGGCCCCAGGCCCAGGAGACAAAGGCGGAGCACTCGCAGGCATAGTACGGCCCGGGGTTCTTCTGGACCTGGGAGATCGCCTGGGCGGAATACATGGCGCTGTCCGGGTTTGCCACCTGCCGGAGGAATTCCGTCAGAGAGGTCTGCCAGGGCACGTAGCTGCCGGAGCGGTGGGGCTGGGCATAGGGCAGGCCGGTGTAGCTCCGTCCCGCCAGGAAGCGGTTGCCGGAGTAGTTCTTCCAACCCTCAATGTTCCGCAAAGGCGTCCAGACGATATCCGTGAGCTGACAGGCTCGCTTTACGATGTTCCGCACCCCCGGGCTGACCTCCGCGTGGATGGCGCCGGAGGCGCGAAGCGCTTCTTCCATGGCGCTCTCCTCCTGCTGAGACGCTTCTTCCGTCGGATCCGGCTCCGCCGCGGCGGCCAGAGGGAGGAGGGCCGCGGCCAGGCTCAGGATCAGAAGAAGCGCCGCGCAGCGGGTCTTGAAGCCGCGGCGGCTCATTTGTCCAGCACTGCGACCTGGATGGCCTTCACGCTCTCCTCCATGGCGGAAAGCTCCTCCGGGCTCAGCCGGAGCTCCAGGCAGCGGGCAGTGTCCGCGACGTTTTCGGGTCTGCGCATCCCCACCAGCAGGCTCATGTTGGGATGCTGGGCCAGGGCCCAGGCCTCAACCAGCTGCGCGAAGCTGCAACCGTGGGCCCGGCACAGGGACGTCCAGGCTTCAAAGGCCCAGCGCAGCCCCGCGTGATATTTTTCCTCCACCCAGGGGATGCGGGAACGGATGTCGGTTTTGGCGAAGCGGCGCTCCAGGAACTCGGGTCCCGTCAGAAAGCCCTCCTCCAGGACGCCGTAGGTCTGGAAGCTGGTGTTGTATTTGGCGCAGAGGGGGAAGTATTCCCTTCCGTGGAAGGGAGAGAGGATGCTGAAAAACTCCTGAACCACGCTGACGCCCTGCCCGCCACCGGCTGCGTTCTGATATTCCTCCAGATCCGCGGGCTGGCTGTTGGACAGGCCGTAGGCCCGGATCTTCCCCTCCCGGATCAGATCCTCCAGCACGCCCACGGTGTCCGCCGCGGGGAAGGACTTGCAGACGTAGTGGACGATGACAGAGTCCAGATAGTCGGTTTTCATGCGGCGCAGAGAGTCCTCCACGTCCCGGCGGACGGCGGCGGGGCGGGTGTCGTTGTTGACGGTATAGCCGTCTCTGGAGTAGTGGAAATTGCCCCCCTCCCCTCTCCAGTTCAGAGAGCATTTGCTCTGAAGAATGAAGTCGTGGCGGCGGCCCGCCAGGGCGGCCCCCAGCAGCGTCTCGCTGGCGCCGGTGCCGTAGACGGGGGCGGTGTCGATATAGTTGATGCCCTGATCTTTGCAGGCGTCCAGCAGCCGGGCAGCCTCGGCGGCGGTGGAGTCCCGGTCAGACCATACACTGCCGCCCCCCAGCCCCCAGGTGCCCAGGGCGATCACCGATACCTTCAAATCAGAATTTCCTAAAGTTTTATATTCCATATCGTTCTCCTATTCCCTATTGCCTGTTGCCTGTTGCCTGTTGCCTGTTGCCTGATCCTTGATTCCCCGTCCGTGCGGGGTACCCGTGGCGAGCAATGCTCGCCGCTACAGGCGGGTCTGATGCCTGATCCCTGATGTCTGATGCCTCATGCCTATTGTTTTCTCTTCCGGAACAGATATTCATCCAGCTCCGTTTTTACCTTTTCGGGAATGTCCCGGCTGACGGGGCAGACGGCGGAATTCGCCATGCGGCGGGTGAAGGCCGCGATGAAGGCGATGTCCTTCTCCATCTGAGCCATGGACAGGACCTCGGGCAGATCGTAGCGGCAGTGGATGGGAGCCGCGTTGCCGGAGGCCAGCCGGGCAAAGGACAGCGCCGGCACGCCGTGATCGGCAAAGGGGGTGGAATCGCTGGAGTAGACGCCGATTCTGGCCTCCACCGGGAAGCCCAGCTCCGCTCCCAGATAGCCCAGATAGCCCGCCAGCTTCTCTTCGGCGGAGACCTTCGCGATGAACTTGCCCAGCCAGGTGCCGATCATATCCAGGTTGATATTCAGGGCGATCTTGCTCAGCTCCGCCTCGTGATCCCGGGTATAGGCCTTGGAGCCCAGCAGGCCCCGCTCCTCGCTGCCGCAGAACAGCAGCCGCAGGCCGTAGTTCAGCTCTTGATCCTTCAGCGCATCCAGCACGCCCAGGATGCCCACGCAGCCGGACATATTGTCGTAGGAGCCGTGGGACAGGGAGGTGGTGTCATAGTGGGCGGAGAGGACGATCCATTCGTCCCGCTTGCCGGGGAGCTCCGCCACGACGTTGTGGGACGCGCCCTCCCATTCCCGCTGCCGGATGGAGATGGAGACCCGCTGGGTACCGCTGCGCAGCAGCTCCACGGCGGAGGCGGTGTGAATCATGGCGCAGAGCAGCTTCCGCTCCTCCCCCACCACGGCGGCCCGGAGGTCCCGCTGGTCGATGTCGTCGTTGGGATGGTGCATATTGCCGTACTGGAACAGAATGCCTCTGGCGCCTGCCTTGATCAGATCCTGGTAGCCGTAGAAGCCGATGCCGGAGCCGTCCATCAGAACGATCTTATCCTTCGCCCCGGCGACGGAAACCGGATCCTGGGCGGGCATGTAGTAGAGCTCGCCCTCCACCTCGCCGCTGCCGCAGCAGGTAAAGCCCTTGCAGGGGATTTCCCTCCCGTCGGCCAGCACACGGGCCGCTTCGATCTCCCCCATGGGGACGGGGAAGGCCTCGAGCCGGGCCGGGACGCCGAGGCTCTCGCACTGGGCCTTCAGATATTCCGCCACCCGCAGCTCCTCATCGCTGCCGCTGGTGTGGACAAAATCCGTATCCGCGAAGATTTGTCTCATGCGTTCCTGTGTCATAACATTCCGCTCCTTTCAGTTATGTCTACCTTTCATTATAACACAAGTTTCAGAAAATGGAAGAGGGCTGGAAAAAATTAGCGGATATTTTGAAAGAAAAACCCCGGATACCTGCGCCTGCCCCGTCCAGAGAGGAAATGAACCGGCGAAGGGCTTGACCTTTACGGGAAAGATCAGTATAATAGAATCACTGATTCTGACGCTGCTGCCGGAAGGGAGGGTTCCCGGTGAACGGGCTGCGGAAAAGTCTCAATGAAAAGCTGCGAGAGGCCCTTGCCTCGGTGCTGCCTATCATTTTTATCGTGCTGGTGCTCTGCTTCCTGTTGGTGCCTGTTTCCTCGGGGGTTCTGCTGACCTTCCTGGCGGGGGGCGCCATGCTGGTCTTGGGGATGATGTTCTTCACCCTGGGCGCGGAGCTCTCCATCTCCCCCATGGGCGAGATGGTGGGAACCCAGATGACCAGGAGCCGCAAGCTCTGGGTCATGGTGTCGCTGGCCCTGCTGCTTGGCTTCATCATCACGGTCTCCGAGCCGGATCTGCAGGTTCTGGCGGGCCTGGTCCCGGCCATTCCCAACCTGATGCTGATCGCCGCCGTGGCGGGAGGCGTGGCGGTCTTCCTGGTGCTGGCCCTGCTGCGTATGCTCTTCGGCATTCCCCTGCCCCGGCTGCTGATCGGCTTCTACGCTCTGGCCTTTCTGCTGACGCTTTTCGTGCCGAAGGACTTCCTCTGCGTGGCCTTCGATTCCGGCGGCGTCACCACGGGCCCCATGACGGTGCCCTTCATCATGGCGATGGGCGTCGGCGTTTCCGCCATCCGGAACGACCGGCACGCCGCCAACGACAGCTTCGGTCTCATCGCCCTCTGCTCCATCGGCCCGGTGATCGCGGTGCTGATTCTGGGGGCGGTCTACGGCGGCTCCGACAGCGGCTACGCCCTTTCCATGCCGGAGAATATCCCGGATTCCCGGAGTCTCTGGGCCCTGTTTCAGAACGGGCTGCCCACCTATCTGGGGGAAATCGCCGTCGCACTGCTGCCCATCGCGCTGTTCTTCGGGGCCTTTCAGCTTCTTGTGCTGCGGCTGCCCTGGGCCCGCCTGTCCCGGGTTCTGGTGGGCATCGTCTACACCTACCTGGGGCTGGTGCTCTTTCTGACCGGGGCCAACGTGGGCTTCATGCCCGCGGGGGTCTATCTGGGCTATCAGCTGGCCGGAATGGAGGCACGCTGGCTGCTGATCCCCATCGGCATGCTCATGGGCTACTTCATCGTCAAGGCGGAGCCCGCGGTCTACGTGCTGAACAAGCAGGTCTCCGACATGACCGACGGCAACATCTCCGAGGCGGCCATGGGCCGGGCCCTCTCCATCGGCGTGGCGGTCTCGGTGGGCATCGGAATGCTCCGGGTGCTGACGGGACTTTCCATTCTGTACTTCCTGGTGCCGGGCTACGCCCTGGCCCTGGGCATCTCCTGCTTCGTCCCCAAGATCTACACTGCCATTGCCTTTGACTCCGGCGGCGTGGCCTCCGGCCCCATGACGGCGGCCTTCCTGGTGCCCTTCGCCCAGGGCGCCTGCCAGGCGGTGGGAGGCAATCTGGTGACGGACGCCTTTGGAATCGTGGCCATGGTGGCCATGACGCCGCTGATTACCATTCAGTTTATGGGGCTTCTGGCCCACCGGCGCAAGCGGCTGGAGGATCAGCGGCTTGCGAAGCTGCTCCAGGCCTGGGACGCCCTGGAGGAGGACGCCATTATTCGGCTGTAAGGAGGCACTGACATGAGCCAGCTTTCCCTGATGGTGACCGTCACCAACAAAGTCAACGCGGAGCGCTTTCAGAAGCTCTACAACGAATTTGGCGCCACGGTCAGCTTTCTGAGCTACGGAAGGGGCACTGCCAGCTCCCGGATTTTGAACACCTTCGGCCTGGAGCGGGCGGAAAAGGCGGTGCTCCACACCGTCATCAACGACGCCCTCTTTCCCCAGCTCCGGCGGGAGCTGGAAAAGCGCTTTATCATCGACGTGCCGGGCACCGGCATCGTCTTTCTGATTCCCCTCAGCTCCGTGGGCGGCAAGCGCCAGCTGGAGCTGCTGCTGGGAGAACAGGAATTTATCGTGGGGGAGGAATCGACCGTGAAGCAGACGGAACAGGAACTGATCGTTGTGATCTCCAACCAGGGCTACTCCGAGATGATTATGAACGCAGCCCGCTCTGCCAAGGCAGGAGGCGGCACCGTGATCCACGCCAAGGGCACCGGCAAGAAGGGTTCGGAGAAATTTTTCGGCTTTGTGCTGGCGGAGGAGAAGGAGATGCACTACATTGTGGTGCCCTCGGACAACCGGGACGCGGTGATGCGGGCCATCATGGACCAGAGCGGCATTCGCAGCAAGGCCCAGGCCATTTGCTTCTCCCTGCCCGTCACCGCCGTGGCCGGTATGCGCCTGACCATGCCCAAGCCGGAGGACGAATGATTCAGAGTTCTCGTAAAAGCGCCGGGGCCGTTCGCAAAGAACGGTCCCGGCCTTTTTGTGTTCAGTTGGAATGCGCGGCGCCCCGGAAGGCTTCGCGCCTGCCGGAATGCTCGGGCTCACAGTATTCTCCCACACAAATGAATTCAAAAAGCACAGGAGCACATTCTTGGCTCCATCAGTCCCGCCCTTATCCCTTTCGGATCGGGTGCCGGATCACAGTTTTCAGCTTTTCCGGCGCCGTTTTTCTTGCGTCGCTCAGGTAGATCTCATGGTGCATTCTCTGGCTTGTTATGTCCAGCACATATCCCTGGGACTCCATGTATTCATGCATCCGGGCAACCGTCGCGGGTTCATTGTCATAGGAACCGACATGCAGGCATTGAACGCACAGCCCCTCATCATAGGTCAGGAACTCTGCCTTCGAGAAGTCTGTCTTCTTTTTTCTTGTCGCTTCCCCGACGGCCCACGCAAAATCATCTGCGGTCACGAAATCGGGCAGACGGATCACAGAGATCCACTGGAAGGCATCTTTGTCCGCATAGTCAATGCCCCGAACCCCATCTTGCCACCAAAAACCTTCCAGCGGAGGAACGACGTAATCGAAATAGCCATCGATGCGATGATCTCCCATTTTGCTCATCTTGATGGTAAAGGCGATGCCGTACAGCAGCCCGATAGACTGCTTATACTCGCCATCCTCCTGATTGGGGTCGCCCTGTCCTCGGACTGCAATATAATTCATGGACGGCACGGTTACGATGCCGGGTTTATTCTTCGGCATGTAGAATTCTTTGTATTCTTTTTTGAAATCAAAAGCCATGGCTCTGTCCTCCAAATTTGCTATTTCTTATCTGACGATCAAACCAGGATGGGCGATGGCCCCGGCCTTTATCAGACCGGGGCAACGAATCCCCTTGCAATACTTTATGTTTTCTTCCTTTCTCAGCCTTTTTTTGGCTGCGTCCAGAAGCGTCAGCTTATATGCTGTATCCTTTGATAAGGCCTCCAGTTCTTCCTGCCGGACAGAAAAGAACTGCTCCAGCTTCTCACGGT
>JAFXYD010000034.1 GCA_017541995.1 Oscillospiraceae bacterium | reverse complement strand
GTGGTGAAGTTTGTGAGCTTCCAGCGATAGCGAACTAAATCCCGAAGTTGACGGATATCTGCCGGAGGGATAAAGCTCCCGGAAACAAGATCGTGCTTGAAGATATCCGCGATCCACTTGGCATCTTTCTTGTCAGTCTTCCGACAGCCCCCACATAGGAGGATTCCACTCCCATGCGGTGCAAATAGACGGCAACGTTTACGGCATTCCCGCCGGGATAGTATTTTCCGGTTTCATCGTAGCTGTCGATGCAGTTGTCGCCGATACAGGCAATCTTCATGCTGTGCCCCCTTTTCTGGATTCAGTAATTCAGCTTCCGGTAATATCGCCGCAAGCGCATGTCGTGGCCGGTCAGGGCCTCCAGATGGACGTCGATCCGGCCGGTGACGGCACGCATCACAAGATGACTGACCGCCCCGCGGAAGGCCGTATCGATGCCGGGGAGCTCATAGTTCTTTGTGTCTATGATCGTGTAATTCCGGTTGACCTTCGCCAGGAATCGGGCTGCCCGTTCTCCCAGGGGACGCTGGGCATCCTCGCCGATGAAAAGCGTCACGGGCGTATCTTCTCCTATGACCTCCAGGGTCCCGTGGAAGAGTTCTGCTGCGTGGATGGACTTGGACCGCAGCCAGTGCATCTCCTCCCAGAAGCACATGGCATAGGAGTAGGTTGCGCCCCAGAGGGTCCCGGCGCCGACGAAGTAGTGCAGCGGATCGTCCTTGTGGGCCGCGGCAAAGGCTGCTGCAAAGGGGTCTGCAGCCTTCTCCACACTGACCAGTGCCTCCGGCAGGGAGCGGTCGAACCGGGCATACATCTCCGCATATTCCGGCAGTTCTCCGGCCCGATCAAGAAAGCGATCAGCTGTCATAAAGAACTTGAGCTGCTCGTTGCCTGGATAAGATATACAGTAATCCGCAAGTCTTGCCAGGAGCGCGTCCGCATCGTCCACAAAGCCGAGGACCATTGCGTCTGCCTGTTTGGCTCTCTCCACAGCCGCGACAACCTCGGTAGTAGTTCCGCTGACGGAAGAAAAGACCACAAAGCTTCCTCTTCCAATCCGAAGGTCCCCAACAACTGCATATTCTGCGGCGTTGATGGCAAAGGTCTCCATGCCGGTCCGCTCCTTCATGTGGCAGACCGCCTGCTGGGCGCTGGCCCAGGTGCCGCCGATGCCCAGCCAGCAAAGATTCCGCACGCCCCGTTCCAAGGCAGCATCTACAATGGATTCAATCTCTGCCCGCAGGGCCAGAGCACCGCGTATGCTTTGGATTTTCTGCGCTTCGTCAAATTTCAACATGGGTTGTTTCCTCCATATAACAGAATGTGTACCGGAATAAATCAAGGGCTTGTTTTCTCAAATGCAAGGCGCGGGAAATCGTCCTCTTCCACATAGACCGTTCCGCAAGGCAAGAAGCCCAGCTTTTCAAGGAGGTTCCGCATCACGGTAGAGAGTCTTGTACCGGATGGCCTCCCGGCTCAGCCGCCAAAGCATTTTCATGGCGCTTGTCCTCCGATATCCATGGAATCAAATGGGCCGTATTTTTATTTCTGATAATAAAAATATTATACACAGAAAGTTCCGAAAAAGCAACGATAATCGCACAAGCCCTTGAAAACAGTGGGAATAAACAGAAAAATTCACTTTTTCGAACACATCCATTGGTTCAGGAAAAGAGTCCGTTAATTACAGGTCTGCTTTGGGCTGAACGTCGTTTCGCTGGTACCTGCAGTAACGCCGTTTTCTGCTGCCCACAGAATTGCTTTGTAATTGACATACATAACCCGCTATGATATACTTATTTGTAGAGATTGGATTCTGGGAAACCTGGGACACAGTTCCGGGGGAGCCTGCGCCGGCAGCCACAATAAGAAGGTTGATCTGCTCGCGTTTCGGACGTATGTGCTGAGGGCTTTGTATTCAGCGGAGTTCGGCAGCCTTCCTTAAGATATAAGATAGTTGTGTCCGGATTCTGTCCGGTTTCCCTTGTGGAAGACCAGCTATCTTCTTTTGTAGCTGTGGCATGATAAAACCGACGGGGCCGATGCCCCCGATGTAACTTGCGATGTCCTTGCCGATGAAAGCAAATTCAAGGCGGAGGCCTACGTCCGCTTTGCCCGCTTTGAGGAGGCCACCATCATCACGAACCGGGAGCCGGAGGGCGAGCTGAAAAACCAGGAGAATCTCGTGATCGTATAACCCCATTGACACAGAGTTTTTGCAAGGAGGAGACAGCAAGATGATCTATACCGTGACCTTTAACCCCGCCATCGACTATGTGGTCCACTTTGATCAGCTCCGCCCCGGAGAGATCAACCGCAACGAAGCCGAGGAGTTCCAATTCGGCGGTAAGGGCATCAACGTGTCCAACGTCTTGCGGACCCTGGGCTTTGACACCGTGGCCCTGGGCTTCGTCGCCGGCTTCATCGGCGAGGGCTTTGAGAAGGGCCTGGCTGAAATGGGCCTCAAAGTCGACCTGATCCATGTGAAGGAGGGCATGACCCGCATCAACGTCAAGGTCAAGGCCGCCGAGGAGACCGAGATCAACGGCATCGGCCCCATCATCACCGAGGCCGATATGGAAAAGCTCTATGAAAAGCTGGACGCCATCGGACCGGAAGACCTGCTGGTCCTCTCCGGCTCCATCCCCAAGTGCCTGCCCGGCGACACCTATGAGCGCATCATGGCTCGGCTGGACGGACGGGGCATCCCCATCGCCGTGGACGCCACCAAGGACCTGTTGGTGAACGTGCTGAAATACCATCCCTTCCTGATCAAGCCCAACAACCATGAGCTGGGGGAGATCTTCGGCAGGGTGCTGAAGACCGACGAGGAGATCGCGGACTGCGCCCGGAAGCTCCAGGACATGGGCGGCCGGAACATTCTGGTGTCCATGGCGGGGGACGGTGCGCTGCTGCTGGACGAGAACGGCCAGGTCCACCGGATCGGCTGCCCCAAGGGGAAGGTGCTGAACTCCGTGGGCGCGGGGGATTCCATGGTGGCCGGCTTCCTGGCGGGCTGGCTGGGGAAGGGCGACTACGACTACGCCCTGAAGCTGGGCACCGCCACCGGCTCCGCCACGGCCTTTTCCATCGGCCTGGCGGAAAAGCCCCTGATCGACCAGCTGCTGGCAACCCTGTAGCGCCGGCAATCTGCCGGCCTGTTTCCCGCCGTAGGGGCCGATGCCCACATCGGCCCTCTGTACCCCGTGCCCCGATTCCGTACACATTATGCTTCCGCATAATCTGTAATAATTCACGAAAGGAGAGAACCAATGAGACTCATCGAACTGTTTTCCAGGCAGGCGACCGCAGTCAACGTGAAGGCTGCCAACAAGGCCCAGGTCATCGACAAGCTGGTCGATCTCCAGGTCACCCACGGCAACATCACCGACAAGGCCGCCTACAAGAAGGCGATCTACGCCCGGGAGGAGGAATTCTCCACCTACGTGGGCAACGGCATCGTCGTCCCCCACGCCAAGACCGAGGTGGTCACCCGTCCCAGTCTGGCCCTGGTCCGGCTGGCCTCCCCCATCCTCTACAACGAGGATGACGACGACAAGTCTGATCTCTTCGTCATGATCGCGGCCCCCATGAACGGCAGCCTCCATGTGGACATCCTGGCCCGCATGATGACCCTGCTGGCCGACGAGGACTTTGTGGAGAAGCTCCGCAAGGCCGCCTCCGAGGAGGAACTGCTGGCCCTCATCGACCAGGCCGAGCAGGCCAACTTCGGCAGCAAGAGCTTTACCGAGGAGAAGATCGGCGGCAACGGCTACAAGGTCCTGGCGGTTACCGCCTGCCCCACCGGCATCGCCCACACCTACATGGCCGCCGAGAACCTGCAGAAGGCCGGCCTGAACCTGGGCATCCCCGTCAAGGTGGAGACCAACGGCTCCGACGGCGCCAAGAACGTCCTGACCAAGGAAGAGATCGCCGCCTGTGACGGTATTATCATCGCCGCGGACAAGAACGTGGAGATGGACCGCTTCGACGGC
>JAFXYD010000033.1 GCA_017541995.1 Oscillospiraceae bacterium | reverse complement strand
ACGGGCGGGCTGCAGCGGGCGGGGCGCATGGCCGGCAGATTGCCGGCGCTACAGGCGGGTGCGGGCGGGGTACGGCGGGCCGGGGAACCCGGCCCCTACGGCGGAAAACGTCCCGAATTTGTCATTGAGAGCCAGTGCGCACACTGGCGTGGCAATCCGTAACTCCCGTCCCCATTTTCAATGTTTTCAAATGGCAATTTGAAAACACCACCATTTTCAATTTTCAACTTTCAGTTTTCAATTCGCCCCGGGGCGGGGTGCATGTGGCGAACAATGTTCGCCGCTACGGGCGGGCTGCAGCGGGCGGGGCGCATGGCCGGCAGATTGCCGGCGCTACAGGCGGGCGCGGGCGGGGAACGGCGGGCGGTCAATGACCGCCCCTACGGGCGGGCTGCAGCGGGCGGGGCGCAAAAAAGCGCCTCCACCTTGCGGTGGAGGCGCGGGGATGCTCGGAGGGGCTTCCCTTTGTGAGGTCACGGGGGAAATCAGAAGTTGATGACGCCGTCAAACTTTTCGGCGGCCAGGGAGGCGCCGCCGATGAGGCCGCCGTCGATCTCGGGCTGGGCCATGAGATCATGGGCGTTCTTGGCGTTCATGGAGCCGCCGTAGAGGATGCGGACCCGGTCCGCGGCCTCGCCGAAGACCTCACGGATGGCGCCCCGGATGGCGGCGATGGTGGCGTTGGCCTCCTCGGGGGTGGCGGTCAGGCCGGTGCCGATGGCCCAGACGGGCTCATAGGCGATGACCACCTTGTCGATCTGCTCGCCCACGTTCAGCAGGGCGATCTTGGTCTGCATGCAGACGATCTCGTTAGTGACGCCCTGCTGCTTCTGCTCCAGGCTCTCGCCCACGCAGACGATGGGCTTCAAGCCCGCCTCGAGGGCCTTCAGGGTCCGCTGGTTCACGGTGACGTCGGTCTCGCCAAAATACTGACGGCGCTCGGAGTGGCCGATGATGACGTACTCCACCCCCAGCTCCTTCAGAGCCGCCGCGCTGGCTTCGCCGGTGTAGGCGCCGCTCTCGGCAAAGTGGACGTTCTGGGCCCCCAGCTTGATGGCGCTGCCCTGCAGGGCCTCAGCGGCGGCGGCCAGGCAGACCGTCATGGGGCAGACGACGACCTCCGCGCCGCTGCGGTTCTCCAGCTTCTTCAGATCCTCGATCAGCGCCTTGGTCTGAGCGGGGGTCTTGTTCATCTTCCAGTTGCCCGCGATCATGGGTTTTCTCATAAGTTTCTTCCTCCAAATTCGTGAAATATGAAATGTATTGCTTTTCGATTGGAAATTACTTGCAGCCCTCGATGATGGCCTTGCCGGAGGAGGCGCCCAGGCGGGAGGCCCCGGCCTCGATCATGGCGACGGCGTCCTCGTAGGTGCGCACGCCGCCGGAGGCCTTGACGCCCATCTCGGGACCCACGGTCTGCCGCATCAGCTTAACGTCGTGCACGGTGGCGCCGCCGGTGGAGAAGCCGGTGGAGGTCTTGACGAAGTCCGCGCCCACCCGCTTGGCGGCCTGGCAGGCCAGGACCTTCTCCTCGTCGGTGAGCAGGCAGGTCTCGATGATGACCTTGACCTTGGCCTCGCCGTCCACGGCGGTGACCACGGCGGCGATGTCCCGCTCCACCATGGCCCAGTCCCCGGACTTGACGGCGCCTACGTTGATGACCATATCCACCTCGCCCGCGCCGTTGGCCACGGCCTCGGCGGCCTCAAAGGCCTTGGTGTTGGGGGTTGTGGCCCCCAGAGGGAAGCCGATGACGCAGCAGGGGGTCACGTCGGTTCCGGCCAGCTCCTGGGCCACCAGCTTGATCCAGCAGGGGTTCACGCAGACGGAGGCGGTGTTCATGGCCTTGGCCTCGTCGCAAATTCTCAGGATGTCGGCCTGGCTGGCCTGGGGCTTGAGATAGGTGTGGTCGATATACTTCGCCATTTCGGCGGGGGTAAGCTTGACGCTCATGAATATCATCCTTTCCTTTCAAATTTCAAGTTATTATACCACGCCTGGGGCCAAATGTACAGAGTTTTTTCATTCCGGCGGGAAATTCGGATTCAGCGCCTTGCAGCGCCGGCAATGTGCCGGCCCGATCCGCTCCGGCTTGTCGTTTTAGCCGGCAGATTGCCGGCGCTACCGATTTACAATCCCGCTTTACAGGGCCTCCAGGTCCGCCGGAATGTCTACGTCCGCCAGCTCCTCGGGGGGGATGGGGACCCAGCGCAGCCGGGCGGGGTATCGGCGGATGAGCTGCATGCCCCCCCGGTCGCCCCGGAGCTCCCGCAGCTCCTGGATCAGCTCGGCGGGGAAGATGGCCGGGTTGCCCCGCCGCTCCCCCGCCTCGGCGGCCGCGATCCGCGTCGGGTCCGCGGCGAAGGCCGCCGCCAGGCGCTCCAGGCTCTCCCGGCTCAGCCGGGGCTGGTCCGCCGCCAGGAAGAGCAGGCCCTCGCAGCGCCCCGCCAGGGCCGCCGCCCCCAGGGCCACGGAGCGGCTGATGCCCAGCTCCGGGGCGTCGTTTCGGAGGACCTCAAAGCCCCGGGCCGCCGCCAGGGCCGCCACGGCGGGGTATTGGGTCACCAGCGCCGCGGGCTTCAGATCTGGGGGTACGGCCTCCAACACCCACTCCACCAGCGGCCTGCCCCGGTATCGGGCCAGCAGCTTATTCTCCCCAAAGCGCCGGGCGTTCCCCGCCGCCAAAATCACACAGCCGACGCGCATCGCGCCTCCCCCCTTCCCTATGGCTCTACTTTAGCAGGGCCCGGGAAAAGAGTCAAGGGGCTGAAAAATATTTCTCAAATAGGGCTGTACTATTTGAATGAATTGTGCTACAATATATTTGTATAAGTATACGCTGCGACAAGGAGGCGAAGGTGACTGTGAGCATCGTAGGAACCAGCGAGCCCCGGGTGGACGGCTATGACAAGGCCGCGGGGCGCACCAAATACTATGAAGACCGAATGCCCGCGGAGGCCCTCTTCGTGAAGCTCAAGCACGCCGAGAAGGCCCACGCCATTGTCCGCTCCATCGACACCGCCGAGGCCGAGGCCATCGACGGGGTGGTGAAGGTGCTGACCTGCTTCGACGTGCCGGAGCTCCCCTTCCCCACCGCCGGACACCCCTGGTCCATGGACCCCGGCCACCAGGACGTGGCCGACCGCCTGCTGCTGAACCGGCACGTCCGCTACTGGGGCGACGAGGTGGCCCTGGTCATCGCGGAGAACGAGGTGGCCGCCTCCCAGGGCGTCCGGGCCCTGAAGGTGGAGTACGAGGAGCTGCCCTTTGTGCTGGACGCTCAGAAGGCCATGGAGCCCGACGCGCCCCGGCTCCACGAACGCTTCCCCAACAATATCCTCAAGCACAGCGATATCCGCATCGGAGACTACAAGACCGCCATCCGGGAGCCTGGGCTGGTGAAGGTGGAGGGCTGGTACGAGACCCCCACGGTACAGCACGCCCACATTGAGAACCACGGCTGCTTCGCCTACATGGAAAACGGGCGGATCACCGTGGTGAGCTCCACCCAGATCCCCCACATCGTCCGCCGGGTGGTGGGCCAGGCCCTGGGACGGCCCTGGGCCGACATTCAGATCATCAAGCCCTACGTCGGCGGCGGCTTCGGCAACAAGCAGGACGTGCTCTACGAGCCCCTCTGCGCCTGGTGCTGCACCCAGGTGGGCGGGCGGCCCGTGCGGGTGGACTGCTCCCGGGAGGAGACCTTCGTATCCAACCGGGTGCGCCACGCCATCCGTTTCCACATCGTCACCTGGCTGCGGCCAGACGCCACCATCGCCGCCCGGAAGGTGGAGCTCTGGTCCAACCAGGGGGCCTACGCCTCCCACGGCCACTCCATCGCCGCCAAGGCCCTGGGCTCCTTCCCCCAGCACTATCCCTGTCAGCACTTCGAGGGGGACGCCTGGACGGTCTTCACCAACCGGCCCGCGGCGGGGGCCATGCGGGGCTACGGCATGCCCCAGGCCAGCTTTGCCGACGAGAGCAACATCGACGACTGCGCCCGGGTCATGGGCATGGAGCCCATGGAGTTCCGGCGGCTGAACATCATGCCCCAGGGCTTCCACGACAGCTTCTCCGGCAACACCAACTACTACGACAGCTTCCGCCAGTGCATGGACCGGGGGGCGGCGCTCATCGACTACGCCCGCAAGCGGGAGGAATACAGCCATGACAGCGGCCCCATTCGCCGGGGCATCGGCCTGGCCACCTTCTGGTACAACACGGCGGTCTACCCCATCTCCCTGGAGACCTCCTCCAACCGGATGCTGCTGAACCTGGACGGCACCGTCACTCTGCAGTGCGGCGAGACGGAGATCGGCCAGGGAGCCGACACCGCCTACGCCCAGATGACCGCCGAGGCCCTGGGCCTGGCCAGCTACCGGGACGTGCGGGTGGTCTCCTGCCAGGACACGGACATCACCCCCACGGGCCTGGGGGCCTACGCCTCCCGGCAGACCTACGTGGCGGGCTTCTCCATCCGGCAGACCGCCGGGCTGCTGAAGGAAAAGATCCTGAAGTACGCCCAGGAGCTCACCCGGCAGAGCCCGGACTGCATGGACATCGTGGCGGGCAACATCGTCCGCCGGGGGGACGGCGCCCTGCTCATGAGCCTGAAGGAGCTGGCCATGACGGCCCAGTACAACCCCGTCCACTCGGAGCATCTCACCGCCGAGAGCACCTACACCATCCGCAACAACGCCTACTCCTTCGGCTGCAGCTTTGCCGAGGTGGAGGTGGACATTCCCATGTGCAAGGCCCAGGTGAAGCGGATCATCAACGTCCACGACTGCGGCAGGCTCATCAATCCCGCTCTGGCGGAGGCCCAGGTCCACGGGGGCCAGTCCATGGGCATCGGCTTCGGCCTCTCGGAGCAGCTGCTCTTCGACGAGAAGACCGGCAAGCCCCTGAACAACAATCTGCTGGACTACAAGCTCTCTACCTTCCTGGACCACCCCCGGCTGGAGGCGGACTTCATCCAGAACCCGGAGCCCAGCTCCCCCTACGGCACCAAGGCCCTGGGCGAGCCCCCCACCTGCTCCCCGGCTCCCGCCATCCGAAACGCCATTTTGCAGGCCACCGGCGTGGCGGTCAATCACATCCCCATCAACCCGCACACGCTGTTCGCGGCGTTCACCGAGGCGGGGCTGATTCGGGATCCCTGGAGAGAGGAGGTATAACGCTATGTACGACATGAAAGCGCTCTATGAGGCCCAGAGCGTCCGGGACGCGATCCGGCTGCGGCTGGAGCATCCCGAGGCCCAGATCATCGCCGGGGGCTCCGACGTGCTGGTGCAGATGCGGGAGGGCCGCCGGGCCGGGAAGGAGCTGATCTCCATCTATATGCTCGACGAGCTGCGGGGCGTGTCCCTGGACGAGGAGGACAGCATCCGCATCGGCTCCCTCACCAGCTTCTCCCACATCACCCGGGACCCCATCATTCAGCAGTATATCAACGTGCTGGGCGAGGCGGTGGACCAGGTGGGCTCCCCCCAGATCCGGAACATCGGCACCATCGGCGGCAACACCTGCAACGGCGTCACCTCCGCCGACTCCGCCTCCACCCTCTTCGCCCTGGACGCCATTGTGGAGCTGACGGGGCAAAACGGCGTCCGCCGCCTGCCCATCCGGGACTTCTACATCAAGGCCGGGCAGGTGGACATCCGGGCCGGGGAGGGGGAGATTCAGACCGCCATTCTGATCCCGAAGGAGAGCTACGAGAACTGCTTCGGCAAGTACATCAAGTACGGCATGCGCAACGCCATGGAGATCGCCTCCCTGGGCTGCTCCGTCAACGTGCGGCTGAGCCCGGACCGGAAGTATATCCGCCGCTGCCGCATCGCCTACGGGGTGGCGGGGCCGGTGCCCATGCGGGTGCCCACGGCGGAGGCCGCGGCCAACGGCGCCCGGCCCACCCGGGGGATGATCGACGAGTTTGCCGAGGCGGTGCTGCTGGACATCAAGCCCCGGGACTCCTGGCGGGCCAGCAAGGCCTTCCGCCAGCACATCGCCGTGGAAATGGCCCGGCGGGCCCTGACCGAGGCCATTGAGCGGGCAGGAGGTGTCATCGAATGAGCCAGTATAAATTGGTACGCTGCCGGATCAACGGCAAGGCCGTGGAGAAAATGGTGGACGTGCGGGCCTCCCTGACGGACATGCTCCGCAACGACTACCGGCTGAGCTCCGTAAAGAAGGGCTGCGAGGTGGGCGAATGCGGCGCCTGCACCGTCCTCATCAACGGGGAGACCTTCAACTCCTGCATCTATCTGGCCGTCTGGGCCGAGGGCAAGGAGATCCGCACCCTGGAGGGACTGACGGCCCCCGACGGAAGCCTCTCCGACATCCAGCAGGCCTTCATCGACGAGACGGCCATTCAATGCGGCTTCTGCACCCCGGGCTTCCTGCTGACGGCGGAGGAGATTCTGGAGTCCGGGCGGCTCTACTCCGACCAGGAGCTGCGCAAGCTCCTCAGCGGCCACCTCTGCCGCTGCACCGGCTACGAAAACATCTTTCGGGCCGTGAAGAAGACCATGTACCGGCGGCTTGGAAAAGAGATTGATTTCTGAGAAACAAAGCGTCTGCAAGCGGGGCTTCCGCTTGCAGACGCTTTGTTTGCGGCCTATTCCTGGGCGGCCTTGTAGAGGAAGGTTACGATCTGGCCCCGGGTACAGGCCTTGCCCACCCCAAAGCGGGTCTCGCTGACGCCTCCGGTGATCTTGTGCTCCAGGGCCCAGAGGACAGCCTTGTAGTAATACTTCCCGGGCTTGACGTCGGTGAAGGGGTTCTCCGTCTGCCAGCTCTCCGGCTTCCCGGCCAGCTTCCAGAGGAAGGTGACCACCTGCTCCCGGGTGCAGGACCGGCCCACGCCGAACTGATCCTGGCTCACGCCGCCGGTGACCTCGTTGGCCAGGGCCCACATCACGGCCTTGTAGTAGTATTTGCTGGGCTTGACGTCGCGGAAGGGATTCTCCGGCATCTCAAACTCCGGCTTGCCCTGGGCGGCGTAGAGGAAGCTGACCACCTGCTCCCGCTTGCACTCCTTGTTGGGGGCGAAGTGGGTGCTGTCGGCGCCCCCGGTGATCTGGGGCTGGTGGTAATAGGCCCAGAGCACGGCGCTGTAGTAGTACTTGCCCTCGCTGACGTCCACAAAGGGATTGCTCAGCCTGGGGATGGTCTCGGTTCTGGTTTCGCCGCAGCGGCGGCAGGTATAGAGCCGCTCTCCGGTCTCCTGGGGGCCGGGCTCCTTCGTGACGACGCCCTCATCCCAGTCGTGGCCCAGGGCCGGGATTATCATGCTGCTGTCCACCGTGCCGCAGCGCTGACAGCACACCCGCTTCAGGCCGTCCTCGGTGCAGCTGGGCTCCTTTGTGACGCTGCCCTCATCCCAGTCGTGGCCCAGGGCCGGAAGCTCCTCCTGCCTGGTCTGCTCGCAGCGCAGGCAGCGCAGCTCCTTCACCCCGGTCTCGGTGCAGCCGGGCTCCTGGAGGACGCTGCCCTCATCCCAGTCGTGACCCAGGGCGGGAAGGCTTCGGCTTTCCCTCTCCCCGCAGCGGCCGCAGACCCGGGCCTCCGCTCCGTCCTGCTCGCAGTCCGGAGCCAGGACCTGCTCCCACTGGCTCCAGTCGTGGCCCAGGGCCGGAAGGCTCTGGCTTTCGACAGCGCCGCAGATAGAGCAGGTTCGCGCCAGCAGGCCCTCCTCGCTGCAGCTGGGCTCCCGGCTCACAGTCCATTGGCTCCACTCGTGCTCGCAGGGGGTGATATCGAAGAAGTTGACCTGGTAGTTCAGCTCCGTGGGGCTGCCCTCCGCGGTTTTCAGGCCGGTGACCCGGACCTCATAGACCCCGGTGAAGGCCTCGCCGTCCTCGAAATCCGGGCGGAAGATGATGGCGCTGCTGGCGAAGGAAACGGATTTCATGGTGTCGGTGATCCATTCCTCCCGGAGGGGGCCGAAGCCCCTGGAGCGCTTGTCGATGTAGAAATAGGGCTCGCTGTAGCTCTGGGGATTGCTGACGGCGCTGCCGTCGGGGCTGTTCTCGTCGAAGCTCCAGACCCTGCCGTCGGACTGGCGGGTGACCCGGATCACGATGCCGCTGCGGTCGCCCACGTTGCTGTCCTTGCCGCTGCTGTCCTTGACGGCGGGGACCAGATAGCGGTCTTCATTGAGGCAGATGCTCCAGGGGAAGGTCTTCTCCATCAGCTGACTGGGGCAGTTGCCGGAGGGCGGCCAGGCCACGAAATCGTAATCGGGATTCTGAACCAGCTCCGCCTCGGGCCACTTGCTCAGGGAGTGGTCCACCACGAAAAACAGGCCGTAGCCGTCGGCGCTGTCCGCCACGCCGAAGCCGCAGTCCTTCAGATAGGGGCTGAGCAGATAGCGGCGGTGCCCCAGGCACTGGAAATTGCCCCGGTCGTTGTCCCGGATCTGGAACATCAGCACGTAGGGGATCATTTCCCGGATCTTGTAAAGATTGGCCTGCTCCCAGCCGTAGGCCTGCACGTATTCCCGGAAGTTGAAGGAGCTGATGGTGCTGATGGCGGTGGCAAGCTTTCCGGTCTGGAAGAACGCCTGCTCCATGTCGGCCGGACGCAGGCTGTCCGCCGGATCGTGCACCAGCTGATTCAGCACCGCCAGCAGCACGGCCCCGTGCTGGGCCAGCTCGTTCTTCGCCGCGCTGGCCTGGATGGGCTGGAGCTTCGCCGCGGCGCGGTAGAAATTCAGATAGTTGAGGGCCTGCTGCAGATAGTTCGCGTCCACCAC
Organism: Oscillospiraceae bacterium; assembly: GCA_017541995.1. Lineage (GTDB taxonomy): Bacteria > Bacillota > Clostridia > Oscillospirales > Oscillospiraceae > JAFRPC01. The sequence goes on along the minus strand of JAFXYD010000033.1, from coordinate 20,386 downwards.
CCCCGTCGCGTAGGGGGCCTTGACGGAGGGGGCGACGGCGAAGCGCTGGGTGGGCTTCTGGTACTGGGCGTAGACCGCCCGGAGCTCGTCCTGGGTGGGGTCCGGGATGCTGAGAATGCCGCTCTTGGCGCCAACGGCCGCAGCCTGGGCCTTCTGCCCGGCCCCGCCTCCCAGGGCGCCGCTGAGGACTCCCGGCAGCAGACACAAAATCAACAAAACAGAGCAAATTCGTTTCATGACCGGCCTCCTGTTTTCAGATTTTTTCCGGGCGCTCCCGCCGGGGAACGCGCCCTGGCTTCCATTTCAATATACCGGAAGCCGCCCGGTTTGTCAACCCATCCGGCGGGAAAAGAGAAGCAGCGGCCCCAAATGGGAAAATCTTTCCCATTTGGGGCCGAAAAGCCTATGCCAATTCTGTTTTCACGCGCTTTCTGCGGCGGCGGGGTCTGCGCTTGGGCTTCTTGGCGATTTCCTCCTCGAAGTTCTCCGCCAGGGCCGAGCTCTTGTCGTAGACCAGGCGGCAGACCTTGAGGCTGCCGTCCAGATCCCGCTCGAAGCGGATGCGGACGATGTAGTCGCCGTGCTCGGGGCAGGTGTTGCGGGAGAGATAGCGGCGGCCCGGCTGGGTGTGCCAGCCCTGGCAGGTCATCTCCCGGCCGCAGACGGGGCAGAGATTCTCCTTGCCCCCCATGTCCCCCATGGCGGCGGACTTGTCCTCGTACTCATGGTAGACCCGGCGGCTGACGCAGCCCGGCACCTGGGCGCCGTGGAGCCCGTCCTCATGCTCCCGCAGGGAGCCCCGGTACTCCGCGATGCCCTTTTTCAGATCCAGCTTCGCGCAGATCTGGGCGGTGTGGAAGGCGTCCCCCAGGGCGTCGTGGGCCTGGCGGGTGGCGGGGATCTCCATCATCTCCATGGCGGTGGAGAGGGCCTTCTGGTTGCTGCCGGAGCCGGTCTGGGCGTTGAAGATCATCTGGGCGTTGTACCAGTTCTGGATCCAGACGGGGTCGTAGCCGTTGAGCATCATATTCCCGGAAAGCAGGGGGATATCGTCGAAGCCCCAGGTGAGGAAGACGCAGTCCTCTCCGCACCAGTTGTAGAACTCGTTGATGGCGTCGTCAAAGCTCAGACCCTCGGTCTTCAGACGGCTCTCCCGGATGCCCGTCAGCTTGGCCACCCGGCTGTTGAGGCGGCGGAAGAACTTGGGCCGGATGAGCACCTGGAACTCGTCGGCTATGCTCTGATCCTCCAGCATCCGCACGGCGCCGATCTGGATCACCTCGCCGCTGATGTGGATGGGCAGGGGCCGCTGGGCCGCGTAAGACCCGGGCCAGGGCTGGTTCCACTCCATATCCAGAATGATATATTCCACTGAAATCTCTCCTCGTTTGTCACATCAAAACGTATCATAGCATATTTTCATGGACAAAGCAAGCGTTTTTCGGCAGCTTCTCTGTTTTTCAGCGGGGCCGGGGCCTTAGTGCAGCCCGGCCGCGGTTCCCTGCAGGGACAGGGTCTCGGCCTTCTCCTGGATCAGCTTGAGGGTATCCTGCCGACCCAGGCTGCTGTATTGGGCCTGCTTCTCCGGATCCTCGGCCATCTCCTCCAGCAGCAGCACGGCGGCCTTCCGATAGGCCTGGCTTTCGCTGTCCACATGACTCTGGAGGGTGGTAATGTCCTTGTTGGGGCTGCTGTACAGCTCCTTCACCTTCTCGAAGAGCACCGGGTCGATCTTGCCGTTGTGGAGCTCGCCCATGGTCTCCACCAGGGTATCCAGCTCATTGTCGTAGCCCTCGGCCTGCTTGATCCGCTCCACCGTGTTGGTGCGGGCGGCGCCGAAATCGGCCAGGGAAACCCGGTTCCGGGCGGAGCGCACCTGGTTGAAGCGGTCGATCAGCGGCTTGACCTGGGGATTGGCCGCCGCGTTGGGCACCGCGCACACCAGGGCGTCCAGGGCCAGATTGACGCACTCCTGGGCCCGGGGGCTTCGCTGCACGTTCTTGCGGCCCTTGGTGAAATTCTCCACCGCCATCAGCACGTCGGCGCTGCAGGCCTGCAGGTTCGCCTTGTCCCAGTCCACATCCACGAAGGACTTCAGGGCCTTCATCAGGGCGGCGAATTCCGGGCTGGAGGCGGCCTTGCCCTGCATGCCCTTCATCTTCCGCAGCACGCAGTCGGCTCTGCTCTGGGCGTTCATCAGCTGCCGGCGGCTGCCGAAGCTGAAGTCGTTTCGGGTCCGGTTGACCCGCTCGATCACCTCGCTCATGGCGCCCCGGCGCAGCAGCTCCACGGTGTGCTCGTTGCGCAGGGTCATGGCAATCAGGGACTTCTTCCGCAGCTCCTCCGTCTCCCGCTCCAGCCGCTGCCTGGGGACCTTTTCTCCCGCTTCTCCGTCCATGATGTGCATCAGGGCCGCCATGCGGCGCATGGTATTGGCCGAGCACTTGTGCTCATAGACGGGCTCGTCCGCCTTGGTATTCGGCTTCGCGGAGGGCTCGGTGAGATTGTGAAACAGCGCGGCCCAGCTTCCCCGCTCGGCCTCGCCCCGCTTGGGCAGCTCCGGCTGGACGGGCTTCGCCCACATTTCCCGGGTCAGCCTCTTCGCCTTCGACATCTCCTCCTGCTCCTGGCGGCTCAGGCCCAGATCCAGCCCCAGCTCCAGAACGCCGGAGACATAGTACAGGTCCTCCCGAAGCTTTTTCTCCTGGAACTGAAAGCTGTTTTGCTCCGCCTCCACCAGGCGCTGCAGCAAGGAAGGCGAATTGACCTGATCGGCAAAGGCCTTTTGGCTCAAAAAGGCGGGGAACTCCTTCAGCTTGTTCAGCGCGTCCTGCTTTTCCGCGTCCTCCCCGTTCACCAGCTTCCGCAGGCTTTTCTGGAACTCCTCCAGAGCATTGAGCTTGTCGTCGCTGAGGGCCCCCAGGGAATTGGCGTCACTCAGGCTTCTCTCCTGTCCCAGCCAAAGCAGTCGGTTGGCCAGGGCCAGAATGCCGCTCCGGAATTGATCCGCGTAGGAAGACTGCTCGATTTTCTTCAGATCCGCAAAAGATATCATGGTATGTCTCTCCCTTCGTTTTCCATATTATGGCTCCTGTGATACGGCACGGGTCAAAACCGGCCGCGGCGCTTCCCCCGGCCAGCGCCGGAGCTTCTCAGGGCAGCTTGAGCTCCTCGTTCTTGCCAATTGCGTCCAGACTGTCCGCTCTGAGCTTTCCGTCGCTCCCGATCCGGTTGGGGAAATATTTGGGCACGTGATAACCTAAGCCCTTGGTGTCGATGATGGCCTCCAGGCCGCGGGTGACCTCCTCTTCCTTGAGGTTCAAGGCGTTGGCCGGGCTGAATTGGGGATTCTCTCCCAGAATCTCCATCTTCTCACGGACCCGGACTTCATCCACGTCGGTCCCGGAGGGCAGATGCTCGTTGTTCACCTGGTCGCTCAGACCGAAATTCTCCAGGCACAGCTCCCGGTATTGCAGCTTGACCTGCTCGTCCACCGGTCTGCCGTGGCGGATCTGCTCCCGCAGGCAAAAGGCTCTGACCTGCAGATCCCGCATTCTGCCCTGATAGGTGGTCTTGTTGAGCAAGAGCCTTGTAAAGTGGGTGGGGTCGATCTCGCCATTTTCCTTGGCGTTCTTCTTCTCCTCGGCCCGAAAGGCCTCCACCATTCTGCCCCCGTGGCCGTGATCGGCAGCCGCGACGCCCGCCGGCAAACAATTCAGGAAATCACTCTCGAAGGCCAGAATTTCGCTGCAGTTGCCCAGGCTGTTGGAGGGGTCGGTGGGAATGGGGACGTTCAGACTTTCCACGTTGTGCCGGTCGGCGTGAACCAGGCTCCGCAGCACCACGATCTCCGCCATGGGATCGGAGGCGTCGCTCAGGCCCTTTCTCGCCTTGATCTCCTTCTTCAGAACGTTGATCCGCTCCTTGCAGTTGGGCATATAGCGCTTCAGGATGGGGTCGTTGCGCAGCTTGCCCCCGGGGAGCTTGAGCAGGTAGCTCTGGAAGCGCTCCTCCAGCAGGCCGCCGTGCCCCCGCTTCTGGGCCAGACGGAGCAGCTGGTCCATATTCTCCGCCGCGAAGCTCCGGAACAGGGGATTCTTCATCAGCTGTTCCGCATAGGTATTGATCTGGCGGCTGGTGATTTGGGTGCGCTCCAGATGGCTCTTGTCGTTGCGGGTGGCTCCGGCGGCAATCCGGCCGGCGAAGAGCTCCGCCAGCAGTCTGACCCGGTCCTCATTGGAGCCGCTGTCCCGCAGCGCCCTGCGCATGCGGGTGAGCGCCACGCTGGCGGTCTCCTGTAACATCGGCCCCAGGTTCCGCCCCGCGGCCTGCGGCTGGGGCATGTTGTCTTTCCAGTAGTCAAACAGAGGCGCCTCTTCTCTGCTCACAGGCAGCTCCAGGAACTCGGATACCAGCCTCAGGCTGTCCGCCGCCGTGAGATCCTCCGTTTCAGAGACCAGCGACTGCCCGGCCTCATCCTCCTGCGACTGGAACGACTGCAGGGCCTCATCCTCCTCCGAGTGGAACGACTGCCGGGGCTCTTCCTCCTGCGACTGGAACGATTGCAGGGCCTCATCCTCCTCCGAGTGAAACGACTGCCGGGGCTCTTCCTTCTCGGAGATCAAAGACTGCTGACGCTGCTTGTTCTTCTGCAGCTCCAGGTCCTGCGCCGCAATGACGTCCCGGATCGTTCGCTCCCCCGGGCCGACCTTCACGTTCAGGAAGGGCCCCAGCTGATTCATGGTTTCCAGGGCCGCCCTCAGGGCCGCTTCGTCGCGTTCAAAATCCAGTCCATCGGTTCCCAGGGCGTGGAGGCTGCTGCGGAGCTCCTGATAGTTCTTTTCCAGCTTGCCGCAAAAGGGCAGCCCGCTGGCCAGGCAGCTCCTCCGGTAACAGTCCAGGCAGCCCATCAGATACCCGGCTGCCTTGCAGAACAGGTCCATCTCATTCGCGGACTGGGTATGCTTTTGGCGCAGCCGCTCCAGTGTGATTGCCATAAGAAAACCTCCTTGTTTGTTTCTCTGAAATCATTTTATCACAGATCGCGTACAAAATCATTACAAATCACGAAAAAAACAGGCGTTTTTTTGGAAAAAACGTCTGTTTTTTTGATTAAATCACGAAGATGAAGATGCAGACGAACTGCAGCGCGGAGCCCAGGATCACAAAGAGGTGGAACAGCCCGTGCATATAGCGTTTATGGACCCCGACGCCGTAGAGAATTGCGCCCAGGGTGTAGGCGACGCCCCCCGCCAGCAGCCACCCCAGCCCCGCCGGGGCTATGGCCCGCAGGGCCACCGGGGCGGCGAAGACGATGCACCAGCCCAGGCCGATATAGCAGATCATGGACAGGACCCGATATCGCTTCAGGTCGATGGCGGTGAAGCTCACGGCCAGGGCCGTGACCGCCAGGATCACCCCGAAGAGCACCCAGGCCGTGACCGGGGACACCGGACGGATGGCGCAGAGCAGAATGGGCAGGTAGGAACCGAAGATCAGAAAATAGATGGTGCAGTGATCCAGCACCTGCAGCACCTTCTTGGCCCGGATGGGCCGCAGGCCGTGGTAGACGCTGGAGATGGCGTAGACCGCCACCAGGGAGAGCCCGTAGACCGCGCTGCCCACAATGGCCCAGGCGTCCCGGTGCTGCCCGGCCCGGACCACGCAGAGCACCAGCATCACCAGCGCCAGACCGCCCCCCACCGCGTGGGTGACGAAGTTGAAGATCTCCTCCCCCCGGGTGTAGGCGGGCAGGCTCCGCTGGTCCAGGGGGGTGCGCTTCTTCATCTCAGCGCTCCCGGCCCACGAAGAACAGGGCCAGGGTGCCGGGGCCGGAATGGGAGCCGATGACGGGGCCCACGTAGGTGATGAGCTCCACCCTGGCGCCGTAGCGCTCGGAGAGCATCTTTTCCAGCAGCTTCGCGTCCTCGACGCAGTCGCCGTGGGAGATGAACACCGTGTCATGGCCGGGGTTCACCGCCAGCTCGCCGTACTTGTCCGCCAGGGCCTTGATGGAGGCCCTGCGGCCCCGGACCTTGAACATATTGATGAGGTGGCCGGGATCGTCCATGTGGAGCACCGGCTTGATGTTCAGCACGCCCCCCACGAAGGCCGCGGCGGCGCTGATCCGGCCGCCCCGCTTCAGGTAGACCAGATCGTCCACGGTGAACCAGTGGCAGAGATGGAGGCGGGTGTCCTCCACAAATTTCGCCGCCTGCTCCAGGCTGGCCCCCTTCCGCTTCTCCTGTACCGTCAGATACACCAGCAGGCCGAAGCCCGCGGAGGCGGCGAAGGTGTCCACGGTGACGATTTTCCGCTCCGGGTAGGCCTCCATCAGCTCCCGGGCCGCCATGGCTCCGGAGTTGACGGTGGTGCTCAGGCCCGAGGAGAAGCCGATGTACAAAAGATCCTTCCCCGCCCGGACGTAGGGCTCGAAGGCCTCCTTGAAGGTCTCCATGTTGGCGGCGGCGGTGCGGGCCACGCTGCCGCTCCGCATCCGCTCGTAGAATTCGTGGAAGGGCAGGTCATAGTTGCCGTGGGAGGCGGCGTCCTCGTCGAATTTGTAGCTCAGGGAGACGAAGGGCACCTCCCACTGTGCCAGCAGCTCCGGCGCAATGTCGCAGGAGGAATCGGTGATGATGACGTAATCGGCCATAGTTGTTCCTTTCCGGGGAGTTGTCCCATGCAAACCTTGATAATGAGTCAAGCGGTTTCATCTAATATTCCGTATTATATTACCACATACGCCCCACTCTGTCAATAGCGCTTCTGTGTGCTTTTTGCGTTGCAATTGCGGAAAATCTGTGATATAATATCAGAAATCAGTACCGGAACCCACCGCATGGGAGGCATCGCGATGAACTACGACAAGGCGCTGGTGGCGGGCAAGCTCCGCCGCTGGGAGACTTATCTGAACAACTACCGGCTGCCCGCCTGGGAGCAGATCCCGGATCTGGGCCTGTATATGGAGCAGGTCATCGTGCTGCTGCGGCAGTATCTGGACTACCTGCCCCCGGAGCTGAAGGAGGAGGAGGCCATCACCGCCGCCGCCATCAACAACTACGTCCGCACCAAAATCATGCCGGAGCCGGTGAAGAAGCGCTACTACCGCGCCCACATCGCCTATCTTCTGGTGATCTGCACCCTCAAGCAGGGGCTGAGCATCGCCCTCATCAGCAAGATCCTGCCCCCGGGCCTGCCCGAGCCGGAGCTGCGGGAGCTCTACACCCGCTACGCCGCCCGGCACGCCCTGTCCGCGGCCTTCTTTGTGGAGCAGGTGCGGGGGGTGGCGGGGCCCATCCTGGATCACAGCGACGAGAACGCCTTCTCCATCCGCCGCACCGAGGAGCTCATCGTCTCCTCCGCCATCATCGGCGGCTTCTCCCGCCTGCTGGCGGAAAAGCTCATGCTCCTGGCCGACAAAGACCTCTCCACCGGCGGCAGCATCGAAAAGCTGCCGGAGGCGGAGGCCCTGCTTTGGAACGGCAAAAACAACACTTGATTTTTTCTCTTATGTATTGTATAGTATTCGCTGATGAATTCAGAGAACAAGGAGCAGTCCGAATGACAGAAAAAATTCTGATTACCAGCGACAGCACCACCGACCTGAGCCCGGAGCTGCGGGAGCGCTACGGCATCCAACTGATGCGGCTGGTGGTCAATCTCAACGACGTGGATCACGTGGACGGGGTGGACATCACCCCTGAGGATATTTACCGCAACTACGAGCTCAACCGATCCCTGCCCAAGACCGCGGCCCCCAATCTGGAGGACTGCTCGGCCTTCTTCCGCAAGTACGTGGAGCAGGGCTACAGCATCGTGCATTTCACCATCAGCTCCGAGATGTCCTCCACCTATCAGAACAGCGTCATCGCCGCCGAGGACTTTGACAACGTGTACGTGGTGGACAGCCGCAATCTCTCCACCGGCGGCGGCCTGCTGGTGATCCACGCGGCGGAGCTGGCGGCCCGGGGCCTGCGGGCCGGGATGATCGCGGAGGAGTGCCGCCGTCTGGCCCCCTGCGTGGACGCCTCCTTCGTCATCGACAGCCTGGAGTTCCTCCACAAGGGCGGACGCTGCTCCACCGTGGCCCTGCTGGGGGCCAACCTCATGAACTTCAAGCCCTGCATCATCGTCAAGGACGGCAAAATGACCGTGGGCAAGAAGTACCGGGGCAAGTTCGACCAGGTGCTGCTGAAGTACATCGCCGACCGGGTGGGCGACGGCTCCGACATCCTCAAGGACCACGTCTTCATCACCCACGCCGGCTGCGACGACGCCGTGGTGGAGGCCTGCGTGGCCAAGCTCCGGAGCCTGGGGGACTTCCCCAACATCCACGTCACCCGGGCCGGCTGCACCGTCTCCTCCCACTGCGGCCGCAACACCCTGGGCGTGCTCTTCATCCGGGACCACGCCATCTGAACCGGAAGCGCAAAAACGCCTCTGTCTGCACGACAGAGGCGTTTTTTTGATTGGCTTACATCATTTCCCGCATGGCCTGGCGGTGGAGCTTGCCGTTGGGGTTCAGGGGGAGCTTGTCCAGAACGTGGACCCTGGCGGGAAGCATGTAGTCCGAGAGCAGGGGGCGCAGCAGGCTCTGGATGGCCTTGCCCTCCGCTTCCACGCCGGGATTCAGCTCGCAGAAGAGCTCGATGCGCTTTTTCACGTCGTTGTACAGGCAGCAGCAGCGGGCGATCTCCGGGAGGCTGTCGGCCACGGTTTCGATCTCCCCCAGCTCGATGCGGCGGCCCATGTGCTTGATCTGGAAGTCCTTCCGGGAGACGAAGACCAGGTTTCCCGCCCCGTCGTACTCCGCCAGGTCCCCGGAGCGCAGCACCCGGGCCCGGCTGCCGTCGGGCAGCGTCTCTTCCGTAAAAACGGCGGCGGTCTTTTCCGGGTCGCCCCAGTATTCCAGGGCCAGGGCCGGGCTGACGATCCAGAGCTCCCCCAGGACCCCGGGCTCCGTGACGAAGCCCGCCTCTCCCCGCAGGAAGACCCGGCAGTTGGGCAGGGGTCTGCCCATGGGCAGGGTCTGGGGCAGCTCCCCCCGGGGGATCTCGTAGGCGCAGCAGATCCCCGCCAGCTCCGTGGAGCCGTACAGGTTTACATAATGCAGCTCCGGCAGGGTGCTCAGCCACTTGTGGAGCTGCTTGATGGGAAAGGGCTCCCCCACGAAGAAGACGTGGCGCAGGGTCTCGGGGAGGAGCTGCCTGAAGGTGTTGAGCTGGGTGACGATGGCCAGGGCCGTGGGGACCCAGCAGATATAGCTGATCCGCCGCTGATTCAGATACTCCACCAGCCGCACCGGGAAGATGAACTTCTCCGAGGGGATGACCTCCAGGCTGGCCCCCAGACAGGCCATATAGTAGAGGTCCTTGGCGGCGGCGTCGAAGAAGAAGGGGTTCTGGTTGCCGATGATCTCCTCCCCCGTGAGGCCGAAGCGCTCCGCGAAGGCGGCGATGTAGCTTCGCATGGCCCCGTGGCTCTTCAGCACCCCCTTGGGCTTGCCGGTGGAGCCGGAGGTGTAGACCATATAGAGGGGTGCCTCGTCCGGGCAGTCGGGCAGGGCCGCGGCCTCCGGGGCGGCCTCCGCCGGGGTCAGCAGGCTGCCCGAAAAGCCCGCGGCTTGGAGCACCGCCTCGTCCCCCGGCGCTCCCAGCACCAGGCGGATGCCCGCGTCCGCCAGAATGACGGCCAGCTTCCGGGCGGGCATATCCGGGTCCAGGGGCACGTAGAAGCAGCCTCCGTAGACCGCGGCGAAGAACAGGGCCGCGGTGTCGGCGCCCCGGCGCACCAGCACCCCCACGGGGCCGCCCTCGGGCTGCTCTTTGCGAACCCTCGCCCCCAGCCGGGCCGCCGTGTCCCGGAGCTGAGCGAAGGTATAGGAATGGGTCTCGTCCGCCGCGGCGGGCTTGTGGGGCTGCGCGGCGGCAAGCTGTTCAAATTTCGTCAGAATATTCATAACCGTACCTCGTCTGTGGTGGAAATATGGGATGTGTCGCGTTCTCGCAACCGTCCGGTAGCGGCGCACACCAGTGCGCCATTGGAACCCGGTTTCGTGGCGCACTGCTGTGCGCCGCTACACGAGCGATTTGCCAAATCCGAATCTGTCATGTCTTCCACCATTTTACCCGAAAAACGCCGGATGTCAAGACAGCAGGGAAAAAAGTCCGTTGGTCAGCAGACAGAGCAGCACGCCTGCGGCGCTGGGCAGCAGGACGGCCAACAGGGTCCATTTGAGGCTCCTGGTCTCATGCCAGACGGTCAGCACCGTGGTGGAGCAGGGCCAGTGGAAGAGGGTGAAGACCGCGGCGCAGAGGGCGCTGCGGGCGGTGAAGAGCAGGGCCGGGTCCGCCGCCCCCTCCCCCGCCCCGGCGATCAGCAGGGCCAGGGGCAGCAGCAGCTCGTTGGCGGGAAAGCTCAGCAGAAAGGCCAGCAGCAGGGTCCCCGTCAGCCCCAGCAGGGAGGCCGCGGGGTCCAGACCCCGGGCCAGGGCCCGCAGCAGGGGCAGCTCCCCCACCCGGATCCGCCCCAGGGCCCAGATCAGCGCCCCCGCCGGGGCCGCCACCGTCAGGGCCCGGCCCAGGACCCGCAGGCTCCGGTCCAGCACCGAGCGGATCAGCAGCTGCCCCCAGCGGGGCCGCCGGAAGGGGGGCAGCTCCAGGACAAAGGAGCCCTCCTCCCCCTTCAGCAGGGTCCGACGCAGCAGGGCGGTGCTCAGCAGGCTCACCCCGGCGGACAGGGCCATGCAGCCCGTCAGAAAGAGGGCCGCCAGGGCCCCGTTTTTTCTGCCCAGCACCGGGCCGGAGAGCAGGATCAGGGTGGGAAAGCGCCCGTTGCAGGGGGTCATGGCGTTGGTGAGGATGGCCGCCAGCCGGGCCCTGGGATTGGGCAGGATGCGGCAGCCGCTGACCCCCACGGCGTTGCAGCCACAGCCCATGCACATGCACAGCCCCTGCCGCCCGCAGGAGCCGCAGCGGGCAAAGGGCCGGTCCAGCAGAAAGGCCAGCCGGGGCAGGAGCCCCAGGTCCTCCAGGGCGGAGAAGAGGGGGAAGAAGATGGCCATGGGGGGCAGCATCACCGCCGTCACCTTGGCGGCGGTGGCGTAGACCCCCTCCAGCAGAAAGCTCCTCAGCCCCGGCGGCAGGTCCGAGAGCAGCCCCGCCAGGCGCTCTCCCAGCCGGTCCAGGCCCCGCTCCAGCAGGGCCGAGGGGAGATTGGCCCCCCGGACCGTGAGATAGAACAGGCCGAAGAGCAGGGCCAGCACCAGGGGCCAGGCGGCCCAGCTCCCCAGCAGGAGGCGGTCCCAGTCCCGGCGGGGCCGGGGCCCGCGCCGGGTGACGGCGGCGGCGATGGCCTCCGCCTCCCGGATCAGTGTCTCCCGGGATTCGGCCTCCCGGAGGCCCCGGTCCGGCAGCGGATCGGGCGGGGCGGAGATTCGGGCCGCGATGACCCGGCGCTGGGTCTCAAAGCTCTGCTTCCGGTCCGCCCGGGTGGGCACCGCGGGGCAGCCCAGGGCCGCCCCCAGGGCCCGGGCGTCAATTTCCAGGCCCCGGCGCTCCGCCTCGTCGCAGAGGTTCAGGCAGAGCACCATCCGGGGGCAGCGACCCCGCAGCTCCAGGGCCAGGACCAGGGTTCGGGCCAGGGCCGTGGCGTCCAGCACCGCCACCAGCAGCTCCGGCCGCTGCTCCGCCAGCCAGTCCGCCGCCACCCGCTCCTCCGGGCTGCCCCCGGCCAGGGCGTAGATCCCGGGCAGATCCACCGCCTCATAGCGCCGCCCCTCCAGGCTCCAGCGGCCCCGGGCCGGGTCCACGGTCTTGCCGGTCCAGTTCCCGGTGTGCTGCTTCAGCCCCGTCAGCGCGTTGAACACCGTGGATTTCCCCACGTTGGGATTCCCCGCCAGGGCAAGGGTATGACAGCTCACAGCAGCTCCACCTCGATTCGCTCCGCGTCCCGGCGGCGCAGGGCCGCCTCGATCCCCCGGAAGCGGTAGGCCGCGGGGTCCCCCAGGGGGCTGCGGCAGACGCAGCGGAGCTCGGTGCCGGGGATCAGCCCCAGGCGGCTCAGGCTCTCCCGCTCCCCGGGGAGCAGTCCGAGGGCCAGCACCCGGCCCCTCTGCCCCGGCTCCAATCGATCCAGGCTCGTTCTCATCTCCTCAGCCCCCCTCCTGGCCTATACTATTCCCCGGCAGGCGGGGAGGTTCAACGAAATCCGCCGTCCGAGGCCGGGCTTTTTGGAGTTTTTTGCGCAAAAGCCCCTTTTCCGCATTGCAATTCCGCGGAAAGTCTGGTAAAATAACAGTATCTATACGCAATGGAGGTTGATCCTATGGACAACAGACCCAACAGCGGCCGGGGCAAGAATATCCTCGGCAAAACCGGCGGCATCAAAACCGGCAGCAGCGTCGGCAGCGGCAGGCCGGTGGGCAAGGACGTCAGCTATTCCAAGCGGCCCCGGGGCAGCTCCTACAGCGGCAGCTCCGGCGGCGGTCACAACCGGGCCATGACCCGCGGTCTGGGCGGCGGCGGACTCATCATCGTGGTAATCCTGGCCTTCTTCCTCCTCAAGGGCGGCGGACTGAGCAGCCTGCTGGGCGGCGCCGCCAGCCTGGGCGGGGCCGGCAGCATCCTCAGCGGCGGCAGCGCCGGCTCCGGCTCCACAGCCAGCTCCTCCGGCCTGGAGCTCTTCAGCGGTCTGGGCGGTCTGCTGGGGGGCGGCTCCTCCTCCGGCAGCAGCTCCTCTTCCTCCTCCGGCCTCAGCTCCCTGCTGGGCGGCTTCTCCGGCGGCGGCTCCGCCTCCACCGGCTGGGCCCGCAGCGCCAACACCGGCAAGCTGGACCAGACCGTGGCCAGCGGCGCCCGGGCCAAGTACACCCGGATTCTGGGCAATCAGCGCGACGTCTGGACCATCATGATCTATATGTGCGGCACCGACCTGGAATCCAAATCCGGCATGGCCTCCAACGATCTGCAGGAGATGGCGAAGGCCAGCCTCAACGACAACATCAACATCCTCATCTACACCGGCGGCTGCAAGCAGTGGAAGATCAACGGCATCTCCAACTCCGTCAACCAGATCTACAAGCTGGAAAACGGCAGCCTCCGCTGCCTGGTCAACGACGACGGCAAGGACTCCCTGGTCAAGCCCGCCACCCTGACCCGCTTCATCCAATACTGCGCCAGGAACTACCCCGCCAACCGGCAGGCTCTGATCTTCTGGGACCACGGCGGCGGCTCCGTCTCCGGCTACGGCTACGACGAGAAGAATGCCTCCCTGGGCTCCATGGGCCTGAGCGGCATCGACTCCGCCCTGAAGAACGCCGGCACGAGCTTTGACTTCGTGGGCTTCGACGCCTGCCTCATGGCCACCCTGGAGACCGGCCTCATGCTGGACAGCTACGCCGACTACATGATCGCCTCCGAGGAGACCGAGCCCGGCATCGGCTGGTACTACACCAACTGGCTGAGCAAGCTCGCCCAGAACACCTCCATGCCCACCATCGAGCTGGGCCAGTACATCGTGGACGACTTCGTCTCCGAGTGCAACCGCCGCTGCGCCGGGCAGAAGACCACCCTCTCCGTGGTGGATCTGGCGGAGCTCAGCGCCACGGTGCCCACCACCCTGAAGGACTTCGCCAACGGCACCTCCAAGCTCCTCAGCGGCTCCGAGTACAAGACCGTCTCCGACGCCCGCAGCGGGACCCGGGAGTTCGCCGCCTCCAGCAAGATCGACCAGATCGACCTGGTCCACCTCTGCTACAACCTGGCCACCCCCGAGAGCGAGGAGCTGGCCAAGTCCCTGCTGGGGGCCGTGAAGTACAACAAGACCTCCTCCTCCATCACCAACGCCTACGGCATCTCCATCTTCTTCCCCTACCAGCGGAAAAATTACGTCAATTCCGCCGTCTCCACCTACAACGCCATCGGCATGGACAGCGCCTACTCCCGCTGCATTCAGCAGTTTGCCACCCTGCAGCAGGGCGGCCAGACGGCTTACGGCGGCAGCGGCCTGGACATCGGCAGCCTGCTGGGGAGCTCCTCCGGCGCGGCCTCCGGCGGCGGCGTGGATCTGGGGGGCATTCTGGGCTCCCTGCTGGGAGGCCGCTCCCTGGAGCTGGATCCCGACGCCGCGGCCCAGACCCTGGAGGCCAACCGCTTTGACGACTCCAAGCTGATGTGGACCACCCAGGGCGGCCGCCAGCTCATGACCCTGCCCGAGGAGCAGTGGGAGCAGGTCCACAGCCTGCAGCTCAACGTCTTCTACCGCACCGACGACGGGCTCATCAACCTGGGCCTGGACAACCAGTACAGCTTCACCAAGGACGGCGCCCTGCTGGGCGAGTACGACTGCACCTGGGTGGCCATGGGCGTCTACAACCCCGACACCGACGAGGTGGACAGCGTGCAGAACGTCATGTTCAACTATCAGGACGCCGTGCTGGAGGGCAGCACCATGACCACCACCGGCACCGTGCCCGTGCTGCTGAACGGAGAGCTGGCAAATCTCGTGGTGGTCTTCGTGGACGACGTATCCGCCCGGAAGAACCTGGACGCCTACGTGGCGGGCGTGCGCTACGACTACCGGGATCTGGAGCTGGAGGCCGACGCCAACAGCGCCGAGGCCAAGGTGGCCGAGCTCCAGGACGGCGACGAGATCCAGTTCGTGGCCGACCTCTACAGCAGCGAGGGCGAGTACCAGGACACCATTGAGATCGGAGATTCCATCCAGTACAGGCTGCTCAACGCCGAACAGAAGCTGGACGGCGAGGGCTTTGACCGGGGGGACTTCGTCCCCGAGGGCAACCTGGTCATCGGCTACAGCGATATGAGCAGCGAGGCCGACAAGCTCATCGCCTCCTTCCTCTTCACCGACATCTACAACAACGAATTCTGGACCGCCCCCCTGCAAAACACGGCCTACGCGGAATAATCCTTCTTTGGCAAAAATAGCCCTGGCGTCTTGCAAAATGACCGCATTTGTGCTATGATGTGTGGGTGAAAGCGCTGCAGTCTTTCATGAGAAGAATGAAATGAATTCAGAACGGAGGTAACACCCATGAAAAAGCTACTTGCATTGATTCTGTGCCTGGCTCTGGCGGCTGCCCTCTTCGCGGGCTGCTCCCAGAACACCGACAAGCCGGACGACACCAAGGCCCCCGACGACGCCGGCAAGACCATCAAGGTCGGTCTGATCTGCATCGGCGACGAGAACGACCTGGGCTACACCTACAACTTTATCCGCGGCAAGGACGGCGCCACCAAGGCCCTGGAGAAGAAGGGCATCAACGTGGAGTGGATGGTCAAGTGGAACATCCCCGAGGGCGATGCCTGCGAGGACGCCAACCTGGAGCTGGCTGAGGCCGGCTGCCAGATCATCTTCAACAATTCCTTCGGCTTTGAGCCCTACATGCTGAAGGTGGCGCCCAAGTACCCCAACGTCCAGTTTGTGGCCTGCACCAACAAGGCCTCCGCCACCGACGAGCTGAGCAACACCCACAACGCCTTCGCCAAAATCTACGAGGGACGTTTCCTGGCCGGCTTCGTGGCCGGTATGAAGCTGCAGCAGCTCATCGACGAGGGCACCATCAAGCAGGAGGAAGCCGTCATCGGCTACGTGGGCGCCTTCCCCTACGAGGAGATCAAGTCCGGCTACACCGCCTACTTCCTGGGCGCCCGCTACGCCTGCCCCTCCGTCACCATGAAGGTTCAGTTTGTCAATGACTGGTCCAACGCCACCCTGGAGAGCAACGCTGCCTCCGCCCTGTGCGACATGGGCTGCAAGCTGATCTCCCAGCACGCCGACAACTCCACCCCCGCCACCATGGCCCAGTCCAAGGGCGCCTACTTCACCAGCTACAACAACGATATGATCTCCGTGGCGCCCGAGGCCTGCCTGGTAGGCACCCGCATTGACTGGACTGTCTACTTCTGCGAGGCCATTGAGGCTGTGCTGGAGGGCAAGGAAATCCCCCAGGATTGGTGCAAGGGTCTGGCCGACGGCGCTGTGGTGCTGACCGAGCTCAACAAGGACATCATCGCCCCGGGCACCGAGGAAAAGCTGGCTTCTCTGGAGGAGTCGCTGAAGAAGGGCGAAGTCAAGGTCTTTGATACCTCCAGCTTCACCGTGAAGGGAGAGACCCTGACCCAGGCCTTCGCCTTGGATACCGACGGCGACTTCGTTCCCGACAAGGAAGAGGCTGTCTTCGACGGCGAGTTCCATGAATCCTACTTCCAGTCCGCTCCCTACTTCGGCATTGACATCGACGGCATCGAGCTGCTGAACTGATCGCGCAATGCCACGGGCGCACGGCCCAAACCGCCGTGCGCCCGCAATCTTTTTTGGAAAGGATGACAGCCTTGGAAAAAAACTGTTACGCCATTGAATTGCGGGGCATCACCAAGCGCTTTGGCCCCGTCACCGCCAACGACAGCATCGACCTGGGCCTGCGGCGGGGGGAGATTCTGGCCCTGCTGGGGGAAAACGGCAGCGGCAAGACCACTCTGATGAACATGCTGGCGGGAATCTATCTGCCCGACGAGGGGGAGATCCTGGCGGAGGGCCGCCCCATTTCCATCCACTCCCCCAAGGACGCCTATGCCCACGGCATCGGCATGATCCACCAGCACTACAAGCTGGTGGACGTCTTCACCGCGGCGGAGAACATCGTCCTGGGTCTGGAAAACGAGAAAAAGCTGGACATCAAAAAGGCCAACGCCCGGGTCCGGGAGATCTGCGGCCGCTACGGCTTTGAGATCGACCCGGAGAAGAAGGTCTACAACATGTCTGTCTCCGAGAAGCAGACGGTAGAGATCGTGAAGGTGCTCTACCGGGGGGCGGAGATTCTGATTCTGGACGAGCCCACCGCCGTGCTGACCCCCCAGGAGACGGAGCGGCTCTTCGCCGTGCTGCGGAACATGCGCCAGGACGGCAAGGCCGTCGTCATTATCACACACAAGCTGGGTGAGGTCATGGCCATCTCCGACAAGGTGGCCGTGCTGCGCAAGGGCAAGTACATCGGCACCGTCGCCACCGCCCAGACCAGCCCCCAGGCCCTCACCGACATGATGGTGGGCCGCAGCGTGAAGCTGAACATCGACCGGCCTCTGAATGAAAACCAGAGCCCCCGGCTTCAGGTGGAAAACCTGAGCTGCATCGACCACGAGCACGTCAAAAAGCTGGACGGCGTCAGCTTCACCGCCATGGGCGGCGAGATCCTGGGGGTGGCCGGGATCGCGGGCTCCGGCCAGAAGGAGCTTCTGGAGGCCATCGCCGGGCTCTATCCCGTGGCGGAGGGCTCCATCCGCTACTACCCCCCGGAGGGGGGAGAGCAGGAGCTGGTGGGCCAGAGCCCCATGCAGATCCGCAGGCGCGGCGTCTCCCTGGCCTTTATCCCCGAGGATCGGCTGGGCATGGGCCTGGTGGGCTCCATGGGCATGACCGGCAATATGCTGCTGCGGAGCTGGAAGCGGGGCAGACTTCCCTTCGTCCGCCGGAAGGAGCCCCAGGCCCTGGCGAAGAAGGTCTACGACGATCTGGAGGTGGTGACCCCCGGCCTGGAATTCCCGGTGCGGAAGCTCTCCGGCGGCAACGTCCAGAAGGTGCTGGTGGGCCGGGAAATTGCCTCCAGCCCCAACGTGCTGATGACCGCCTACGCGGTTCGGGGTCTGGATATCAACACCTCCTACACCATCTACAATCTGATGACCGAGCAGAAGATGAAGGGCGTGGCCGTGATCTTCGTGGGCGAGGATCTGGACGTGCTGCTGGAGCTCTGTGACCGGATCCTGGTGCTCTGCGGCGGTAAGCTCAGCGGCATCGTGGACGCCCGCAGCGCCACCAAGGAGCAGATCGGCCTGATGATGACCAGCGTGGGCGGAAAGGAGGAGACCTGATGGACGAAAAAATCAAATCCCCCCTGATCCGCCTGGAAAAGCGCAGCAAAAGCGCCCTCCATCCTGCGGCGGCCTGGGGCATTCGGCTGGGCTCCATCCTCTTTGCCCTGCTGCTGGGCTGCGTTGCCATTCTGCTTTCGGGCAACAACCCCATCAAGGCCTACGCCACTATGATCAACGGCGCGGTTGGCAACAAGGTCTACCTTCAGCAGACCGTCAAGAAGGCCGTTCCCCTGCTGGGCTGCGCCTTAGCCATTGCCCCCTGCTTCAAAATGCGCTTCTGGAACATCGGCGCCGAGGGCCAGATCACCGCGGGGGCCCTGGCGGCCACCTTCGTGGCCCGGCTCCTCACCGGCAAGCTGCCCTCCCTGCCCCTGCTGCTGCTCATGGCCCTGGCGGCCATGCTGCTGGGCGGCGTCTGGGGCCTGATCCCCGGCTTCTTCAAGGCCCGATGGAACACCAACGAAACGCTCTTTACCCTGATGATGAACTACATCATCATCGGCGTGGTGGCCTGGCTCCAGGCGGGGCCCTGGGAGGCCCAGCAGGGCCGGATCGCCCAGTTTGACGTCTCGGCCCAGCTGCCCAAGGTGGCGGTGGTTCACTGCGGCTGGATCATCGTGCTGGCCCTGGTGCTCTTCATCCACGTCTATATGCGCTACACCAAGCACGGCTACGAGATCTCCGTCATCGGCGACTCCATGCGCACGGCCCAGTACGCGGGCATGAACGTGGGTCGGATCATGATGCGGACCATGTTTCTCTCCGGGGCCGTCTCCGGCCTGGTGGGCTTCATCGTCTGCGCCGGGGCCAACCACACCCTGGCAAAGGAAATCGCCGGGGGCGTGGGCTTCACCTCCATCACCGTGGCCTGGCTGAGCCAGCTCAACGCCTTCGCCATGGTGGCCATCTCCATGATGCTGGGCATCCTCACCAAGGGGGCCGACACCCTGCAAACCATGATGAACATCCCGGTTGCCATTTCCGACATCATCACGGGGCTGCTGCTGTTCTGTATGCTGGGCTCCGAGTTCTTCATCAACTATCATCTGATTCTGCGCCGGAGGGGCGGGAAGGGAGGCCGGGCAAAATGAGCTTTGTCGATACGCTGATTCTGCTGCTGATCGCGGCGGTGGCCTACGGCACGCCCCTGCTCTTCGGCACCCTGGGGGAGATTCTGACGGAGAAATCCGGCAATCTGAACCTGGGCGTGGAGGGCATCATGTTCATGGGAGGCGCCTTCGGCCTGGGGGGTGTATACTACTGTGAAAAGCTCCTGGGCGCCCCCAGCGCGGTTGTGGCGATCCTGGTGGCGCTTCTGGCGGCCTTCCTGTCGGGAGCCCTGGCCTCGCTGATCTTCAGCTTCCTCACCATCACCCTGCGCACCAACCAGAACGTCACGGGCCTGGCCCTGGCCATCTTCGGCACCGGCGTGGGCCAGTTTGCGGGAGAGATGATGCGGATTCGGGCCGGCGGCTACGTTACCATCAGCAATAGTCTGAAAGGCGTCTTCACTGCCTCCCCCTTCCCCCAGCTTCTCCGGGACATTCCCTATGTGGGCAGCGCGCTCTTCGGCCACAGCCACTTCTTCTATCTGGGCATCCTGCTGGCGATTGTAATGCACCTGTTTTTGAAGAAATCCCGCAAGGGCCTGTATCTCCGGGCCGTGGGCGAGAATCCCGGCACCGCCGATTCCGCCGGCATCAGCGTCACCCGCTATAAGTACCTGGCTACCGTCATCGGCGGCGGCATCTCCGCCGTGGGCGGCGTGATCTACATCACCACCACCGCGGGCTGCACCTGGAACAACGAGGGCCTCTCCGGGGTGGGCTGGCTGGCGGTGGCCCTGGTGATCTTCTGCCTGTGGCGGCCCCTGTCCGCCATCTGGGGCTCGGTGCTCTTTGGAGCGCTGATGATCCTCTACATGCGGCTGCAGCTCTCCTTCATTCCCACGGAGCTCTACAAGATCCTGCCCTACGTGGTGACGGTCATCGTGCTGATCATCTCCAGCCTCCGGAACAACAAGGAAAAGCAGCCCCCGGAGGGCCTGGGCCTGGCCTACTTCCGGGAGGACAGATAGGGCAATTGAGAATTGAGAATTGAGAATTGAGAATTGAAAATCTTCGGTGTTTTGCAAATTTCAATTCTGATTATCGGTTTTACTCAGCAAGCCAGGCGTAGGGGCGGTCATTGGCCGCCCGCCCGAGGCAGAGGCCTGCCGTTAACCACCCGTCCGTAGGGGCGGTCATCGGCCGCCCGCCCGAGGCAGAGGCCTGCCGTTAACCACCCGTCCGTAGGGGCGGTCATCGGCCGCCCGGTTTGCGGAGCAAACAATCGCCCGCAGGGCGATCCAGCCCGGTATCGTTCATCGAGGCGTTTCCGCATCACGCAGCCGGGCAGGATTTGCCTCCGGCAAATTGTCCGCCTCTGGCGGACCGGGCGGCCAGTGACCGCCCCTACGATGGATCGGCTGATGAAAGCCGATAACCAGAATT
>JAFXYD010000032.1 GCA_017541995.1 Oscillospiraceae bacterium | reverse complement strand
TGCGTAAGATATTCACACACCGTCCGTTTTGCGGTCACCGCAGTACTTTTCGGAGCCGAGTATGGAAAAAGAGAACAAGATCTCGCCGCTCTGACGAGACCTTGTTCTTTTTCATGGCTGTTTATTTACAGCCCCTTTGTTTTTCGTCAGGGAAGGGCGAACCAATCCGGCGCCGGGCTCATGGGCGGATCCGTCAGCAGCGCGTCCTCCTGGCGGAACTCCACGGAGGCGACGTCCGGCAGGGAACAGAGGGTGGCTGTGAGGACCCGCAGCAGCTGCTCCCGCTGCTCGGGGGCCTCCGGCAGGGTCCCGGGCGCCAGCTCCACCCGGCACAGCCGTCCGGCGGTGCTGACGGAAAGAGGCTCCGGCAGCCCGGACAGAGGCGCGGCCAGGCCGTTTTGGGCGGTCCGGGAAAACAGGGTCCGCAGCAGGGCCTCCTCCCGGGATTCGCCGCCCCGGGCTCTGACCCGGACCAGCAGCCGGCGGAGCCGGGGGTCCTCCGGGCCGGGCAGGCAGAGGGTGCCGGAGAATTCTCCCAGCTCCTTCCGAACCGGCCCCACGGGCCCCAGATCCGGGCTCCAGCTGCCGCTGAGATCCAGGGCCGCGCCCTCGCCGGGGGCCCAGCCCGCGGCGTGGATCTGAACCTGGCTGATGCCCTCCAGCTCGCAGAGGGTGTTCACGATGCTGAGCGCCGCCAGCTGCTGGGCCTGCTCGTCGGCGGGAAGATTGGCGTAATAGTCGTCGTTGAGATAGACCCGGCACACCCCGTTCTCCAGGCTGGTGCCCTGGATCACGGTGCCCACGGGCAGGGGAGAGCGCATGCCGCTGTTTTCCGGGGCCTCCAGCAGAAGCTGCAGCAGGTAATCCCGCAGCGCCTCCTGGCTCATCAGGGGAATCGAGCGCTTTTCCGGCCGCAGCAGCGCGTAATTCTCGTCGGCGTAGTAGAGGGTGACCTCCATGTTTTCCGGGATCTCGCCGTTGTCATAGAGCAGGATCTCGTTTTCCGTAAACTCCTTGTCCTCCAGCTTTGCGCCGCTGGGCCGCCGGACGATGATCCGGACCTTGCTGATGCCCTCCAGGGCCAGTCCGGTTTTGACCAGACAGGCGTCGGTGAGGGCGGCGTTGAATTCCGACGGAGAGGGGGCGGCGCGCACCAGCCGCAGCTCCAGGGTGCTGCCCCGGCGGCTGACGCCGGAGAGGGACAGATCCGCGGAGATGGGGGAGACCAGCTCGGAGGACAGGGGCGGGTTCTCAAAGTAAAAGCGGAACAGCTCTTCATCCGTGAAGCTTTCCTGCTTCAGATCCCGGAGCTCCCCCCGGATCACCCCGTCGGGAACAGAGAAATCCGTCTTGGCGGTGCGGTAGTAAAAGGTCACGGGCTGGGTCATGGGGGAGCCGGGCTCCCGCCGGGTGCAGGCGCAGAGGGGCAGAGCCAGAAGCAGGCTCAGCACAAGCAGAGCGCAGAGGGCTTTCTTCACGGCCCTGTCACCTCCTCCCTGTCCGGCGCCGGGAAGCGCAGCCGGAAGCAGCTGCCTCCGCCGGGCCGGTCCGAGACGCTGATGCTGCCCCTGTTGCGCGTCACCATGTCCCACACGATGGACAGCCCCAGGCCCGCGCCCCCGGCCTTCCGGGAGCGCGCCTTGTCCACCCGGTAGAAGCGCTCAAAGATGTGGGGCTTTTCGCTGTCCGGGATGCCCATGCCGCTGTCCTCCACCGTGATCACGAGCTCCTCGGGGCTGTCGGCGGCGGTCACGGCCACGAAGCCGCCCCGGCTGTTGTACTTGATGCCGTTCTCCACCAGATTGAAGAGGATCTGATACAGATCGTCCGGGGCGGAGAGCAGGGTGCAGTCCTCCGGGCAGTCCATGGTGAGCCGCAGCTCCTGCTTCCGGGCCAGGGGCGTCAGCATGCGCAGAACCCGATCCGCCACGGGGGCCACCCGGGTGGGCTCCAGCTGCTCCACGGGCTGGGTGTCCAGCCGGGTGAGCTCCAGCAGCTTGGCCGAGAGCCGGGTGAGCCGGTCCGCCTCGCTGCCGATGTCCGCCACGAATTCCCGGGTGGTGGCCGGATCCATCTCGTTTTGCAGGATGGAGTCGGACAGGAGCTTGATGGAGGCCAGGGGGGTCTTCAACTCGTGGGAGGCGTTGGAGACAAACTGCTTGCGGACCTCCTCCGACTGGTGCAGGCGCTGGGCGAGCTCATTGAAGGCCACGCCCAGCCGGGCCAGCTCGTCGCTGCCCCGCTCCGGCAGCCGCGCGGAATAGTCCCCGCCGTGGAGCTTACGAACGGAGACAAAGACCTTTCCCATCCGCCGGGAGAACAGGACCGTGAAAAAGCCCGAGATCAGCAGCACCAAAGCCCCCAGGCCCAGGGAGATCCAGAGCACGGTCCGCTGCAAGCCGGCGATCAGAGCCGCCTGATCCGGATCCCGCTCCATGAGATACACCGCCCCGATGGTGCGGTTGTAGGAGACGATGGGCATGGCCGCCTTGGAGACCAGCTCATTGCCCTCGTAGCGGATGTACACCGCGTCGTTGCCCTCCAGAGCCTCCGTCAGCTCCGGGTAGAAGACCAGGCGATCGGCCTGCCCCTCCCGCCCGGTGGGATCCAGGGAGTCGTAGAGGCAGCGGGCGCCGGCGTCGGTGACCACCACCCGGGCCGTGTGGAGCACCTTCACAGACTGCACCGTGGCCTGGACGTTTTTCTCGTCCAGCTTCTCGTAGGTGGAGAAGGCGGACACGAAGAGCTGCGCCTTGTCCATGATGGCGTTTCGCTGGCTGGAAAAGGTGATCCTGCGGATCATGAAGGGGGCGTAGAGATTCAGAAACAGCAGTACCGCCGAGGTAATCAGAAGATAGGCTGCCGCGTAGCGGAGCTGGGAGCTCCGCAGCAGATCCCGCAGCCGAATGTCAGAGCTTGAAATAGTACCCAACTCCCCACTTCGTCATAATGTGCTCCGGGGTGGCGGGATTGCGCTCCAGCTTCTCCCGGATGCGGCGAATGTGGACGTCCACCGTGCGGATATCGCTGCGATAGTCGTCTCCCCAGATGATGTCCAGCAGGTTTTCCCGGGAATAGACCCGGTTCGGATTGCGGATGAGCAGCTCCACCAGGTCGAACTCCTTGGCGGTGAGCTCCACCGGCACGCCGTTGATGTAGGTGTTGCGGCTCTGGGAGTCCAGAATGATGGGCCCCCGGACGATGCGAGTCTCCGCCTCCCGGCGGGCCGTGCGCTTGAGTATGGCCCGGATCCGGGCCTTCAGCTCCAGAATGTTGAAGGGCTTGGTGAGATAGTCGTCCGCCCCGGTGTCGAAGCCCAGAAGCTTGTCCATATCCTCGGTTTTCGCCGTCAGCATGATGATGGGCACCTCCGAGAAGGCCCGGATCCGGCGGCAGGCCTCCAGCCCGTCCATCACCGGCATCATCACGTCCAGAATAATCAGCGCGATCTCCGGATCCTGGGCCAGACGAACCGCTTCCGCGCCGTTGGAGCCGGTGACCACCTCGAAGCCCTCGTTTTCCAGATTGTAGCTGATCCCCTTGACCAGCAGCTCTTCGTCGTCAATGATCAGGATCTTCATTTGATTCCTCCACGTATACCATATCCCGCAGCCCTTCAAAGGTCTTCTCTCCGATGCCGCTGACGTTCATCAGCTCCGCCGCGTACCGAAAGGACCCGTGCTCCGCCCGGTAAGCCAGGATGCGCCCGGCCAGGGCCTCCCCGATGCCCGGCAGCCGCGTCAGCTCCTCCGCCGTGGCAAGGTTCAGATTCACGCGCCGGAGCTCGGCCCCGGGGGCCTGCTGCCCATCCTGCCCCGGCAGGCTCCGGTCCGCCGCCTCCGTCGGGAGGGGGACCGGGCGCTGGGTGCTCAGCACCGGCCCCTCGGCGGAGCGCCGCCCCAGCCAATAGCCCCCCAGTAACAGGATAAAGCAGAGGGTCAGCGCCGGGAATAAGAGCCTTCGCAATTTTTGCATGAGAGTTCCTGTCCTTTCCGTTGACAAGCGGGATTTTTTTGGTATAATTCTAAATGGTACGTCGTATGCGGAGGAGCTCTCCGGGCTCTTGTACCGGAGTCCCTTCTTTATTATAGCACAGCTTTGTCCCCAGGGGCAAGCTTTGGAACAGAAAAAATGGAGAAAACAATGAAAAAAACCAGGCTGTTCGCGTTTTTCCTTTCGCTCTTCGCGCTCTTGTCCCTGCTGGGCCTCCCGGTCTGGGCCTCGGAGGCGGAGACCGCCTCGGCGAGCTCCACCGAGGCCCCCTGGGCCGACGATCTCACCGGCTACCGGGAGAACCTGCTGGCCGACGCGCCGGATTATGAGGCGGGCTGCGAGACCGCCCTGCTGCTGGAGCTGAATTCCGGCATCGTGGTCTACGCCAAGAACGCCGAGTCCACCGTCTATCCCGCCAGCCTCACCAAGATCATGACCTGCATGGTGGCCATCGAGTACGCCGGCAAGGATCTGGACAAGATGGTCACCGTCTCCGAGGAGGCCCTGGAGGGCATTGCCGAGGCCGGAGGCGACGTGCGCCTGCAGGTGGGGGAGCAGCTGAGTCTGCGGGATCTGCTGTACTATCTGATGGTGAACTCCACCAACGAGGCGGGCAACGTCATCGCGGAGTATGTGGCGGGGGATATTCCCGCCTTTGTCAGCCTCATGAACAAGACCGCCAAGGACCTGGGCTGCACCGGCACCCACTTTGCCAACACTCACGGCCTCCACGATCCCAACCACTATACCACCGCCCGGGATCTGAGCGTCATAGTCCGCAAGGCGCTGACCTACGAGCTCTTCCGGGAGATCTGCAACACCCCGGAATACACGGTTCCCGCCACGAATCTCAGCAAGGAGAAGAAGCTCACCACCACCAACTATCTGATCCTCAACGACGGCAACCGCTATCTGGCGGACAACGGCAACTACTACACCTATTACCGCAGCGACGCCGCCGGCATCAAAACCGGCTACACCAGCGCCGCGGGCCGCTGCGTCATCTCCCGGGCCTCTGACGGCAATATGGATCTGCTTTGTATCATCATGGGGGCCCAGACCCGCATGATGTCCGACGGCAGCGTCCGCTACGACAATTTCGTGGAGGCCAAGAAGCTGTTCAACTACGGCTTCGACAACTTCGCCTACGCGAAAATGGCGATTGCCGGCAGCAGCCCCATGTTCCAGGAGAACGTAAAATACGCCGAGAACAAGCGGGGCGTCGTGCTGATCCCCTCCGGGGACGTGAGCTGTCTGCTGCCCAAGGAGTACGACAAGGAGCAGGTCAGCACCCGCTATGAGCTGGACGATCCCAACGGGCTCTCCGCGCCTCTGAGCCAGGGGCAGAAGGTGGGCAAGCTCTACGTCTCCTACGGCGGCACCGTGGTGGGCACCACGGAGCTGGAAACCCTCACCGCCGTGGAGGAGAAGCCGGTGGATAAGGCCATCGCGGATCTCACCGGGAAGGACGTTCCCGACGAGGAAAAGAGCCTCTTCCAGAAGCTGCTGGGCTACTGGTACGTGCCGGTTCTGGTGATTCTGGGTCTGATTCTGATTCTGATGCTGCGCAACGCGGTCTACCGCGCCCAGCGCCGGAAGGCCATGGAGCGCCGCCGCCAGCGGGCCAACGCCCGGGACGCCCGGGAGGCCCGCCGCCTGCGCCAGGAGCAGCAGACGCTCCGCTCCTCCGCCCCCGCCGGAACCCGGACGCCGAGCCGGGCGGGCGGGGAGCGCGGCCCCGCCCAGAGACGGCAGCAGAGCCGTCCGGTCCCGGAGGAGCCCACCCGCCGTCTGCCCGGCTACGGGCAGAACCCCACGGATCGCAATGACCGGGGAGGCCGCCGATGAGCGGCCGGGTCCCC
Source organism: Oscillospiraceae bacterium (assembly GCA_017541995.1). GTDB lineage: Bacteria > Bacillota > Clostridia > Oscillospirales > Oscillospiraceae > JAFRPC01. The sequence goes on along the minus strand of JAFXYD010000032.1, from coordinate 25,949 downwards.
GGCGAATGGGAGCAGCTCCGGGATCGATGCGAGGCCTGCCAGGCCTGCGCCCTGGGCCGGACCCGCACCAAGCTGGTCTTCGGCGTGGGACGGCAGGACAGCCCCGTGCTGTTTGTGGGGGAGGGCCCCGGCCAGCAGGAGGATCTGCAGGGGGAGCCCTTCGTGGGCGCCGCCGGAAAGCTACTGGATGAGATGCTCTCCATCATCGACCTGGGACGGGACAACTGCTACATCGCCAACGTGGTCAAATGCCGCCCCCCCGGCAACCGGGATCCTCTGGAGGAGGAGCAGGCTGCCTGCGTGGGCTGGCTCTATGAGCAGATCCGTCTGATTCAACCGAAGCTCGTCATCTGCCTGGGCCGGATTGCCGCAGGGGTTCTGATCCGCAAGGATTACCGCATCACCCGGGAGCACGGAAGCTGGGTCCGGAAAAACGGGATCTGGTTTACCGCCATCTATCATCCCTCCGCCCTGCTTCGCGATCTGAGCCGCCGCCCCGAGACCTTCCTGGACCTGCTGAATATCCGGGATAAAGTCAAGGAGCTCTGCCCGGAGCTGTACAAATGAAGCGTATAATGCAAAGCGATAAGCTTGACAGATACAAAACCCTCCTCCCCGTGATTTTTACTCTGGCCTGGCCTACCATGCTGGAGGAGCTGATGCAGACCGCGGTGCAGTACATCGACACCGCCATGGTGGGGCAGCTGGGCACCGACGCGGTGGCGGCGGTGGGCTCCACGGCCACGGTGAACTGGCTGGTGGGCACCACCATCTACGCCTTCGGCATCGGCTTTCTGGCCTATATCTCCCAGGCCTTGGGAGCGCGGGAGACGGAGAAGGCCAGACGGGCCTCCGCCCAGTCTGTGCTGATGGTGCTGCTCTCGGGCAGCGTCTTCACCCTGCTCTGCGCCGCCCTCAGCGGCTATGTGCCGGTGTGGATGCAGGTGGAGCCCCGGCTGCAGCCCCTGGCTTCCCGCTATTTTCTGATTCTCTATCTGCCCATGCTGCCCCGGGCCGCCTCGGTGATCTTCGGCACGGTGCTCCGGGCGGCGGGAGACACCAAAACCCCCATGCGGGTGGGCGTGGGCGTCAACCTGCTGAACGTCATTCTGAACTTCCTGCTGATCTACCCCACCCGGCGCGTCACCCTGCTGGGCCTGGAATTCACCCTGTGGGGGGTCGGGCTGGAGGTCACCGGCGCGGCCCTTGCCAGCGCGGTCAGCTTCTGCTTCGGCGGCGTCGCCATCACCCTGGCCCTGCTGCGCCACCCGGATATTTCACCCCGGGGCTGCTCCATCCGCCCGGACCCGGCCATTCTGCGGCCCTTCTTCCGGGTGGCCCTGCCCAATATGGCCCAGCGCTTCACCACCTCCCTGGGATACGTGGTCTTCGCCGCCATGATCAACGCCCTGGGGGACGTCTCCACCGCCGCCCATACCGTGGCGAACACCGTGGAGTCCGCCTTCTACATCCCCGGCTACGGGATGCAGGCCGCCGCGGCCACCCTGACGGGCAACGCCATCGGCATGAGGGATCGGCGGCGGCAGAGGGATCTGTCCGTGCTGATCGTGGCGGTGGAGCTGGCCATGATGCTCCTCACCGGCGGCCTGCTCTTTGCCTTTGCCCCCCGGATGGTGCGGCTCTTCAGCGAGGACGCCCGGGTGATCGGGCTGGGCAGCACCGTTCTGCGGATGGTGGCGGTGTCAGAGCCCATCTACGGCATCTCCATCGTGGTGGAGGGCATGCTCCAGGGGGCGGGGAAGACCAAAGCGCCCTTTGTTTTCAACGTCATCGGCATGTGGGGCGTCCGCATCCTGGGCACCCTCCTGTTTACCCGCTTCCTGGGCGGCGGCCTGGTCTCCGCCTGGGGCTGCATGATCGCCCACAATCTGCTGCTTTGCCTGCTCTTCGTGCTCTATTACCGCAGGCTGGAAAGGACTTCACTCTATGGGAAAAACAGCAATCTATCCGGGCTCCTTTGACCCCTTCACCAACGGCCACCTGGACATCGTCCGCAAGGCCTCCGACATCTTTGAAAAGGTCTACGTGGTCATCGGCGTCAACGCCGAGAAGGCCCGCTCCTTCGCCGCCGAGCCCATGGCCCAGGCCATCCGGGATACTCTGACCGGCCAGGGCATCACCAACTGCGAGGTGGTGATCTGGAAGGGCCTGGTGGCGGAATACGCCCGGCTCCGGGGCACGGAGTATATGATCCGGGGTCTGCGGAACAACATGGACTACAACTACGAGGAAAATGTGGCCGCGGTCAATAAGCTCATCAACCCCGAGCTGGAATACGTTTACTTCCGCTCCAACAACATTGCCGTCTCCTCCTCCATGGTGAAGGAGCTCCACAGCTACCGCAAGGACGTGTCCCTGTACGTGCCGGAGGCGGTGCTGAAGCTGCTGCAGTAGGAGAATTCAGTCGCAAAAGAGGAAATCATATGGCGAAGATGGAAAATCAAAAGCTCAAGATCCTGCTCCTCAAGGACTATCTGGAGCAAAACACCGATCCCGACCATCCGGCCACCATCCATGAGCTGCTGGACTACCTGGAGGCGCAGGGGGTTCACGCGGAGCGCAAGAGCGTCTACCGGGACCTGGACCTGCTGGAGGAATACGGCTGCGACCTGATTGCCACCCGGGGCAAGAACGCCTCCTACGCCATCGGGGAGGGGGTGTTCAGCCTGCCGGAGCTGAAGCTGCTGGCGGACGCCGTCACCGCCTCCAAGTTTCTGACGGAGAAGAAGTCCAACGAGCTGCTGAAAAAGCTGGGCAGGCTCACCAGCCGCTTCCGGGCCGTGGAGCTGCGCCGCTCCCTGGTGGTCTCCGGCCGGGTCAAGTCCATGAACGAGAGCGTGATCTACAACGTGGACGCCCTCCACGAGGCCATCCGCGGCGACAGCCAGATCCGCTTCCGCTACTTTGAGTGGGACCGGGAGGGCGCCCGGGTCTTCCGCGGGGGTGCCAGAACGGCCAGCCCCATCGCCCTGTATTGGGACGACTCCAATTATTATCTCATCGCCTACACCGCCGAGCACGGCATCACCCACTTCCGGGTGGACAAGATGGACCGCATCAAATCCACCGGCGAGCCCCGGGTCCGGAATGAGCAGACCCAGGCCCTGGATCTGGCCAGCTACGGCAAGGAGGTCTTCGGCATGTTCAACGGCCGGACGGAGACCGTGCGGATGCGCTTTGAAAACGGGCTGGCGGGGGTGGTCATCGACCGCTTCGGCAAGGACGTGACCAGAATCCCCGACGGGGAGGCGCATTTCATCTGCCGGGCCGAGGTCAAGGTTTCCCCCCTCTTCTTCGGCTGGCTGGCCTCCTTCGGCTCCGGGGTGAAGCTCCTCTCCCCGGAGAGTGTGGTGGAGGAATTCCGACGGAACGTCGAGGAGATCCGGAAGCTCTATCCGTAGCCCCGCGCCTTTGCAAAGCAATGAATCCATCGAAAGGAATACCGTCATGACCGATAAACGAAAAGAGACCCTGCGGGCCTTGAAATTCACCCTCTTCTCCATCTCCGCCGGCGTGATCCAGATCGCCGTCACCACCCTGCTCCACGAGCTTTTGGGCATGGTCTACTGGCTGGCCTATCTCATCGGCCTGGTCTGCTCCGTGGTCTACAACTTCACGGTCAACAAGAAATTCACCTTCCATTCCGCCGCCAACGTCCCCGTGGCCATGGCGAAGCTCTTCGCCTTCTACTGCGTCTTTACGCCCCTGTCCACCCTCTGGGTGAAGTATTTCACCGAGACGCTGGGCTGGAATGAATACCTGGTCCAGGGGGGCACCATGCTGATCAACTTCGTCACCGAGTACCTCTACACCCGCTATTTCATCTACCGCGGCCAGGTAGACAACGACGGCTCCGGAAAATAAAAATATTCCCGCTTTTCCCAATGAAAAGCGGGAATAATTTTCTTGCTCAGAAGGTGGCAACCTCCTGGGCCGGGGCTTGGGCGGGCTCCACGGAGACCGCGGTGAGAATGGGGCCGGGGCCCTTGAAGAGGGGATGGGACTTCACCTGGACCTTGGCCGTGACGCTGACCCAGGAGCGCATTTCCAGCTTCTGGCAGTCGGGGTACTTGCAGGGCAGGCCCATGAAGGTAATGTCCGCCTCGCAGCAGGTCATCACAAAGCGCCCCGGGGCGAAGAGACCGGGCTTGTCGTTCTTCAGCCGGGCCACCTGCCCCTTGAAGCGGACGGTCTTGCCGTTGTACTTCTTGGGCTCCTCGGTGATGTCCCGGTAGAAGAGGGCGTAGTCCTCGTCCTCCACCGTGACGATAGGGGCGTTGAGATCAAAGGGCAGGGGATCGGGAATGTCGTCGAACTCCGTGGTGCCGTCCGTGTAGTCGTACACAATGTCGATGCGGCGGTTCAGAGCCCGGGCCAGCTTGTGCAGGGGCATCTTGTCGGCCTTGGGGTCCATGCGGTTGAAGACCACCATCTCCGCGCCGCTGAGCTTGTCCACCACCAGAGAGCGCAGATTGACGTTGAAGCTGAGGATGGTGTTGGCGTCGGCAAACATGACCTCCTGGGCCAGCTCCCAGTCCTGGGGCATCTTCCGGTAGAAGGGCTCGATCATCTGCATGCCGTTGAGCTCCAGAATGACCCGCCTGGCGTGGTGCTTCTCGGCCAGGGCCTGCAGCTCCTGGGTGGTGACGGCCTCCTGGTCGATGACTTCCAGATATACCGCCTTGTGGGGATAGGTGGAGAGATCGTACTCCTCCTCCCCCTCCTCGCAGATCAGCACCAGGGTCCGCTCGCCGCTGTTGAAGCGCTCGTCCTCCAGGGTCTCCTGGATGAATTTGGTCTTGCCGGCCTCCAGGAAGCCGGTGAAGGTATAGACAGGAATGGGCATGGCAAATTCCTCTTACACGCCGAAGAGCTCCGCAATGGCGGCCTCGTCGATCTTGGAGCCGATGACGCAGAGCTTGCCGATGACGTCGGCGGGGCCGTAGCGCACGTCGATCTCCCCGGGCACGTGGTCAAAGTGGATCCACTTGCCGTCGGCGGCGGGGACGATGCCCTTGGCCCGGAGGATGATGCCGTACTCCAGGGCGTTGTCCAGGGCCTTGAGGGCTTCCTGAATCTCCTCCACCGTGTACTGCTTTGTGGTCTCCCGGCCCCAGCTGGTAAAGACCTCGTCGGCGTGATGGTGGTGGTGATGATGGTGCTCGTGCTCCTCCTCGTCATGCTCATGATGGTGGTGCTCGTGCTCCTCCTCGTCATGGTCGTGATGATGCTCGTGTTCGTCCTCATCGTGCTCGTCGTGGTCATGATGATGGTGATGGTGCTCCGCCTCGTGCTCGGCCTCTTCCTCCTCGTGGGCCCGGATCAGCTCCTGCATCATGTCGTCCAGGGTGGGGTTGGCCTCCATGGCCTGCTTCAGCTGCTCGCCGCTGAGCTCGTCCCAGGGGGTGGTCACCAGGGTGGCGTGGTCGTTGTGCTGGCGGATCAGCTCCACGGCGGCCTTCAGCTTTGCCTCGGGGACGTTCTGGGTGCGGCTGAGCACGATGCAGCCCGCGGTCTCGATCTGGTTGTTGTAGAACTCTCCGAAGTTCTTCATATAGAGCTTCACCTTGGAGGCGTCGGCCACGGCCACGGTGGCCCCCAGCACGGCCTCGTGCTCGGCGGCCTTCTGTACGGCCACCATCACGTCGGAGAGCTTGCCCACGCCGGAGGGCTCGATGAGGATGCGGTCCGGGTGGTAGTCGTGGATCACCTGCTTCAGGGCAGTGCCGAAGTCGCCCACCAGGGAGCAGCAGATGCAGCCGGAGTTCATCTCGGTGATCTGGATCCCGGCCTCCTTCAGAAAGCCGCCGTCGATGCCGATTTCGCCGAATTCGTTCTCAATCAGCACCAGCTTCTGGCCCTGATAAGCCTCGGAGATCATCTTCTTGATGAGAGTGGTCTTGCCGGCTCCCAGGAAGCCGGAGTAGATGTCAATAACAGTCATGGGAATAATAACCTTCTTTTCTTTATAATTTCCATTCCTTATTATAACACAGCCTGTCAATTCCCCCGGCCCGGAAAATATGGCCTTTTTGTAAATTTTTCACCCGGTATGGGAACATTCATTGCCTGAGAACGTCTTAACAGCGTACAAAGGAATCAACAAATCGGGATTCGTCGAGTTTTTGCAAACGCCCTGTAGTGGCGCACACCAGTGCGCCACTGGAACCCGCCCTCGTGGCGCACTGGTGTGCGCCGCTGCGCGAGCGTTTTGCCAAATCCGAATTTGAATCAAAGGAGTGACCGAATATGAAACGCAGAATTCTCTTATGTCTCCTGGCTGCCTGTCTGGGTCTGACTGCCTGCCAGGCAGCCGGCGTTCCCGGGCAGCAGCCCGCCCCCCAGCCCAGCGATACCCCGGCCCCGAGCACGGACGCCCCGGAGCAGGTTTCTACCCAGGTGCCCACCGAGCTGCATACCACCGAGCCAGAGACCACGGAGCCCGCGCCCGAGCTGCCGGAGATCCCCGCCGCCCAGGGCCTGGGCTTCACGGAGCTGGATAACGGCATGATCGCCTATCTCCGGGCCAACGGAAAGGAAAACGAGAGCTTTGCCGTTTCGCCCCTCTCTCTGAAGGCCGCCCTTGCGCTGACGGCCCTGGGGGCGGAGGGGGAGACCCAGCGCCAGATTCTGGAGGTCCTGGGCTTCGCCACGGTGGAGGAGCTCAGCGCCTGGTACGCCTCCGTCCTGGTGGGCACTGCCGACTTTGAAGGCCGCATCTTCGGCTCGGACAAGAGCGACTGCGCCTACCGGATCGTCAACGCCATCTTCCACAATACCGACTGCGACGGCGAGTTCCGGCCGGAATACAAGGAGCAGGCGGCCCGGATCCTGGCCGCCCAGGCCAGCTCCCACGCCGCCCCGGAGATCACCGAGGCCATCAACAGCTGGGTCAGGGACCAGACCGACGGCATGATTCCCAATCTGGTGCAGGACGCCTCCAAGTCCGCCTCCGTGCTGGTGAACGCCCTGTATCTGAAGACGAAATGGCGGGAGGCCTTCGGAGAGTCCCCCCTGAGCGCCTTCACCACCGCCGCCGGGGAGCAGGTGGAAAAGGAATTCATCCAGAAAACCGAAAAATACAGTTACTATGAGGACGCGGACTGCCAGCTGGTGATCATCCCCATGCAGGGGGGCGTCAACGTCGCCTTGGTGCTGGGAGACGGCGCCGGCCTGGCGGAAAAGCTGACAAAGACCAGCGTGCGGAAGGTCCACGTGACGCTGCCCAAGTTTGAGGTGGAGACCAGCCTGGAGGACAAGCAGCTGGTGAACTATCTCAAGGCCGCGGGCTGTGACAGGATGTTCGTGGACGGCGGCGCGGAGTTCGATCCCATGTTCACCGAGGGGATCTACGTGGACGACATCATCCAGAAGGCCAAGGTGAAGCTGGACGAAAACGGCCTGGAGGCCGCCGCGGCCACCGCCGTCATCATGATGCGCAACACCGCGATGCCGAACCCCGAGCAGCCGGTGGAGTTCACCGCGGACCGTCCCTTCCAGTTTGTGATCTACCGGGAGGATGAAGCCCCCGAGCTCCTGTTCTGGGGCCAGATCATGGATTGATCCGGGCGCGGCGCGCAGGGAGCGGATCGCGAAAGGCGATCCGCTCCTTTTGTGTTCCGGTTTTTTCGCAAAACCTTGACAAAACAGGGATTCTGGGGTATATCTATATTGTTGAACCGTGTCAAATCCAAAGAAGGAGATGGCATCCCCATGATTGACGTACCTCAGCAAACGCTGGGCCCCCATCCGGAGGATCAGGCGCTGCGGGAGGAGATCGCCCGGCTGCGGGCCTCTCTGACGGCGGTTCTGCTGCAAAAGGACGATCTGCTGCTGATTCAGTGCAAGCGCATCGAGGCGGCCTACCTCCGGCGCTTCGGGGCCCTGGAGCTCAAGGTCTACGAGAGCTGGTGCGAGTGCCTCCGGGCCAAGCGCCGGGCCAAGCTGATCCGGGCCGCCCGCAATCGCCGGGAGCAGGCGGACCCGGTCCGGATCGAAGCAGCACTGGACGAGGAGCTGTCCGTGTACCGGCAGGAGCTGGAGGATCGCTTCCGGCGGGTGGCCGGGGTCATGGAGCCCAAGGAGGGCCCCGGCCTCAGCCAGCGGGGAGCGAAGGAGCTCAAGGAGCTCTACCGGCAGGCGGTGAAATCCCTCCACCCCGATCTGCACCCCCAGGCGGACGAGGAGCAGAGCCGTCAGCTCCAGCAGGCGATGCGGGCCTACCGCAGCGGGGATCTGGAGACCCTGCGGGCCCTCTGCGACTGCATGCCCGCGGCGGAGCGGGAAGGGGAGAGCAGCCTGGATCAGCTGCGGGCCGAGGCCAGGCGTCTGCGGAGCAGTCTGCGGGAGCTGAACCGCCAGCTGGAGGCCATCAAGGCAGAGTATCCCTTCAACGCCCGCGTCTACCTGGAGGACGACGCCAAGGGCCGGGAGAAGGAGGCCCAGCTGCAGGCCCAGCTGCAGGATCTGCGGGCGCGCACCGCCCGCTACGGAGCCGAGGCGGAGCGGATGCTGACCCCGGAAGAGGAGGAGGAAGGATGAAGGAGCTGCGTCAATACGGGGCAGGCAGTCTGCTGCAAACCATGCACGCCGAGATCCAGACGCCGAAGCCCTATACCGAGGACGTTTTTCTGCTGCGGACGGAGATTGCGGGCACCACCCACAACGCGGGCATCGAGGAGCTGGAGCCCTTTTTGCGTCCGGGGGACCGGCTGACCCTGCAGCGGATCCCGGAGAACCCCACGGATCCCAACGCCATCAAGATCTTCACCCGGGACGGGGTGAAGCTGGGCTACGTGCCCCGGCGGGACAATCCCATTCTGGCCCGGCTCATGGACGCCGGAAAGCTGCTCTACGCCGCCCTGCGGGAGAAGCACTGGCAGCAGGATTGGCTGCGCCTGGTGATCGACATCTATATGACGGAGGACTGACCGGGGCGGCGGCCCGGGCCGGACAGAACAGAAAAGGAGGCGATACCTTGTCAGAGCCCTACGTGGTTTTCGACGTGGAAACCCCAAACAGCCGCAACGACCGCATCAGCGCCATCGGCCTGGTGCTGCTGGAGGAAGGGGAGGAGAGCCGCAGCTTCTACAGCTTGGTGAATCCCGAAACCGGCTTCGACGCCTTCAACATCCGGCTCACCGGCATCACGCCCCGGATGGTGCAGGCCAAGCCCAGCTTTCCGCTGCTCTGGGAGCTGCTGCAGCCGCTGATGGAGCGGGGGATTCTCTGCGCCCACAACGCCGTCTTCGATCTGGGCGTGCTTTCCTGCTGCCTGCGGGACTACGGCATCCAGTGGAAGCCGCAGGTGGAATACGTATGCACCTGCCAGATGGGCCGCCGTCTGATGCCGGAGGCCCCCAACCACCGCTTGGACACCCTGGCGGCGCTGCGGAAGCTGCCCCTGCAGCACCACAACGCCCTCAGCGACGCCAGAGCCTGCGCGGGTCTGCTGCGCTATTACCGCAGCCTGGAGGATCTGTCGCGTTTCCGCCGGCTCTATGATCTGCGAAGCATGCGGACCGTCTGGGCCCCGTGAAAGCCCGGAACAATACAAAAATACGCAGAATATTCCACATCAGCTCATAAATTTACAATTTTTTCACAGTCTCAGCCTTGACTTGCTCTCCCTGCTTCGTTATATTATTCTGTATATTGCGAGATTGGTTCATGGAGGGCTATTGATATGAAGAACCCGCTTTCTCCCAACGAATTCAAGATTATGCAATTACTCTGGAAAGAAGACCGTCCTCTGTCCAGACCCGAGATCATTGAGATGATTCCGGATCGGGACTGGAATCCCAACTCCATTCATTTGATTCTGAACAATATGATTGAGAAGGGCGTCATTCGGGTGGATGGCATGACCCGCTGCGGACGCGGCTACGGCCGGACCTACGCGGCTACGGTCACCAATCTGGAGTACGCGGTGAACCTGCTCCGGGACGCGACCCCCGAGCTGAGCAGCGACGCCCGGGTGCGCGGAATCCTTCCTCTCTTGATTGCGGATGGCGTTACGGCGGAAACCGTCAAGGAGCTGAAAAAAGCGCTGGACGCCCAGTAAATTGTCTAAAATTTTCTGAAGGTCCCGTACAGGCGTTTTGTTTCGCTTGGCGGGTCTTGTTTTATATAAGTTACCTAACATAAACCGAGCACAAAAATATTATGATGAATTGAAAAAAGGAGACCCAATTCTATGATTACTGTTTCTGATCTTGGTATGCAGTTTGCGGGTTCTGTGCTCTTCCAGCACGCGGATCTGCAGTTCGCCGCCGGAAACTGCTACGGCGTCATCGGCGCCAACGGCTCCGGAAAGTCCACCCTGGTTCGGATCCTGTCCGGCGAGCTGGAGCCCACCAAGGGTTACGTGGCGGTAAAGCCCGGGGTTCGCATGTCCGTGCTGAAGCAGGACCAGTTCCGCTACGACGCCTATTCGGTGATGGATACCGTAATCATGGGCAATCAGCATCTGTATGATATCATGAAGGAGAAGGACGCCATCTATGAGAAGGCGGATTTCTCCGATGAGGACGGCCTGCGGGCGGCGGAGCTGGAGGCGGAGTTCGCGGAGCTCAACGGCTGGGAGGCCGAGTCCGACGCCAGCCGGATCCTCCAGGGCCTGGGCATCGACGTGAGCAAGCATTACGATCAGATGGCGGACACGGATCCCCGGGACAAGGTGAAGGTGCTGCTGGCCCAGGCCCTCTTCGGCAACCCGGATATCATCCTGCTGGACGAGCCCACCAACAACCTGGACATCGAGTCCATCAACTGGCTGGAGGATTTCCTGCTGGACTATCCCGGCACCGTCATCGTGGTCTCCCACGACCGCCACTTCCTGAACACCGTGTGCACCAACATCGTGGACATCGACTACGGCAAGATCAAAATGTACGTGGGCAACTACGACTTCTGGTACGAGTCCTCCCAGCTGGTCCAGGCCCTGCTGCGGAACAAGAACAAGCGCAACGAGGAGAAGATTGCCGAGCTCCAGGCCTTCATCTCCCGCTTCTCCGCCAACAAGTCCAAGAGCAAGCAGGCCACGGCCCGGCGGAAGCTGCTGGACAAGATCTCCCTGGAGCAGATCCCCGCCTCCACCCGCCGTTACCCCTTCGTGGGTTTCACCCGGGAGCGGGAGGTGGGCAAGGACGTGCTCTTTGTCACCGAGGTCAGCAAGACCGTGGACGGGGTCAAGCTGCTGGACAAGGTCAGCTTCATCGCGGGCCGCAACCAGAAGATCGCCTTCGTGGGGGAGAACGAGCTGGCTCAGACCGTCATGTTCAAGCTGCTGATGGGGGAGCTGGAGCCCGACGAGGGCAGCATCAAGTGGGGCGTCTCCACCTCCCGCAGCTACTTCCCCAAGGACAACACGGAGTATTTCGAGGGGCACACGGAATCCCTGGTGGACTGGATGCGGCCCTTCTCCGAGAAGAAGGACGACGTCTACCTCCGGGGCTTCCTGGGCCGGATGCTCTTCTCCGGCGACGAGGTCTTCAAGCCGGTCTCCGTCCTCTCCGGCGGAGAGAAGGTGCGGATGATGCTCTCCCGGATGATGCTCTCCGGGGCCAACTGCATTCTGCTGGACCAGCCCACCAACCACCTGGATATGGAGTCCATCCAGGCGGTGAACAAGGGGGTCACAGCCTTCCCCGGCAACGTCTTCCTGGCCTCCCACGACCATGAGCTGCTCTCCACCACCGCGGACCGGATCATTGAGTTTTTGCCCAACGGCAAGATCAACGACCGGCTTTGCGGCTACGACGAGTATCTGGATTGGAAACGGGAACAGGGCGAAAACTAAGGGCCGGGGCGCCGAAGGGGAGTCCGCGGGTCCCCGGAAAAGCAGTAGGAATATAATGAATACACGCATATAATTGCGTATTTGTGGATATTCAACAGTTTTTCCCTTGAAATATTCACACAAAAAACATAATAATTGGAAGAATATACTGGACTTCTTCTAAAAATATGATAAAATAATATACGGGCGGTCGCGTGATACAAAGCGCGATCACCCGTATTCAAATTATATAAGGAGACGAATCGAATGAGCAAGCAGTACAAACGCCTCTTCGCTTTTCTGCTGGTTCTGACCATGGTCGTCGGCCTGCTGCCGACCCTGGCCTTTGCTCAGCCCATTCAGGAAGGCGACCCCAGTAAGCCGGAATACGTCTATACCCAGGAGGACAACGAGCTCCTCAAGCAGGACGTATTCGCCAAGATTGAATCGGTCAAGGCCGAAACCGCGCAGACCATGGGCGGCCTCGGCAAGCTGACCGAGCAGGATTACATCTCCATCATCCCGCAGGTTGTCAGAGCCATTGAGAGCTCCGAGACCTTCGTTCCCGGCTCTCTGCAGCAGAACGGAAACTTCCTGGTCTGGATGACCACCACCGGCATGCCCTGCTGCTACGACCCCCGCATGGAGGCCGAGCTGCACAACACCGAGGACACGCCATCCCGGGATGAAATCGCCCGGGTCGAGGCGGACGCCGCGGCCCTGCTGGAGCACTATGAGGCCGTCCGCGGCGGCAGCCCGACCTCCAAGAACATCGGTCTGATTCAGCCCTACTGGGAGTCCAGCTCCTCCTACTCGGATTCCTCCTTCACCAGCTATTCCCCCTACTACAAGACCACCTGGCAGAACCTCTACGGCGCCACCGGCGGCCAGGGCGTCCGCTACTCCATGACCAACGCCACCGTGGATAATATCGCCTCCACCATGCAGCAGTGCGGCCTGGTCATCTTCGACTCCCACGGTACCACGGACTACAGCGGCAGCAATGAGGACTATACTTCCCGGGCCAACAGCTCCTACCTCTGCCTGACCACCAACTCCGGCGTTACCTCCACCGACACCAAGGCAAAGACCGGCAGCTACGGCACCTACTACGACGCCATCACCGGCTCCGGCTACGCCTATGTCAACGGCCAGTGCATCGCCAACCATATGTCCGGCAACGCCCCCCACTCCATGCTCTATATGGGCATTTGCCTTGGCATGGCCACCGACCGGATGTGTGTCCCCCTGCGGGACAAGGGCGTTGAGGTCGTGTACGGCTATTCTCAGTCCGTCTCCTTCAAGGGCGAGCTGCAGAGCATCCAGTCCATCATGGGCTACATTCAGGACGGCATGGAGGCCGGCGCTGCCATTGAGCAGTCTCAGGTGGACCTGAAATGCCAGTGGGACCCCGCTTATTCCTCCTATACCGAATCCCAGGCCAAGAGCAACAAGGTCGCCTTCCCGGTGGTGGCTTCCTCTGAGGATACCTACCCCGGCCACGGCAACGTGGACTGCGTCCTCACCGCCTACTCCACCTGGACCCTCTTCGGAGAGACCTACACCGTCACCGCCACCTCCAACAACACCAGCTATGGCACCGTCTCCGTGGACGGCTATACCATCACCGCCAGCCCCAAGACAGGCTACTACGCCCAGGGCTACACCGTCACCAGCGGCACCGCCACTGTGACCCAGAACGGCAACGTCTTCACGGTGAATCCCAGCTCCGACTGCACCGTGCGGATCAACTTTGCCGCCAAGACTCCCGCCACTGTGACCTATATGGCCAACGGCAGTCAGACCGGCACCGCCTCCGGCTATGTGGGCGACGAGATCACCCTGCCCACCACCGCTCCCGCCTTTGACGGCTGGACCTTCAAGGGCTGGATCGCCAACACCCTGGAGGAGACCGCCACCAAGCCCAGCTTCTCCGCTCCCGGCGCCAGCTACACCATCCCCGCCGCCAGCACCACCCTCCACGCGCTTTATACCCGTTTTGAGGAAACAGGCGGCAGCATGGTCTACCAGCTGGCTGAGACCCCTGAAAACGGCGGCAAGTACATTCTTGTCTCTGAGGAAGGCATCTCCGGCACCACCGGCTATGCCGTCGGCAACGCCGTAGTGACCAACAGCCACTATCTGACCGCCATCTCCGTCACCATCAACGATGAGCTCTGCACCGCCAGCTCCACCAACCTGCCCAAGGTTCTCTGGGAGGCTGCCAGCAGCGGCAGCGGCTTCACCTTCTATAACGCCGCCGTGGGCAAGTACATGGCCCTGGACTCCTCTGAGTATGTGTATCCCTCCAGCACGCCGCTGGCCTGGGTCTACACCGACGAGGGCTTCCTGGACAACAAGACCGACAGCGAGGGCTACTACTATCTGTCCTATGACGGCACCAATGGCCGCTATACCACCAGCAAGCAGGGCAAGAAGATCAACCTCTATCAGCAGACCAACGCCGGCACCACCTACTATTCCACCAGCCCCGTCACCGTTGTCCATGAGCATACCATGGAGCAGGTGAGCGCCAAGTCTCCCAGCTGCACCGAGGCCGGCAACATCGCCTACTGGCGCTGCACCGCCTGCGGCAAGTACTTCTCCGATGCGCTGGGCAACAATGAGATCACCCAGGCCTCCACGGTGATTGCCGCCCTGGGCCACAACTATGTGGCGACTGTGACGGCTCCCACCGAGACCGAACAGGGCTACACCACCCACACCTGCTCCCGCTGCGGCGACAGCTATGTGGACAGCTACGTTCCTGCTCTGGGCAGCGACTTCACCGTCCACTTCTCCGTCCCCGCCGGGATTACCGCTCCCGCGGACATGATCTCCAACACCAACACCGGCATCACCCTGCCCACCGCCGAGGCCCCCGAGGGCTATACCTTCCTGGGCTGGGTGCTGGAGGACTATGACAACGTGGAGACCCGTCCCGCCAACATCCTCACCGGCACCTACATTGCCCCTCAGGAGATCACCCTGAAGGCCCTGTACAGCTATGTGGACGGCGAGGGCACCGGCAGCGTCAGCTATGTGCTGCTGACCGCCGCTCCCAGCGATTGGACCGGCAATTACGTCATCACCAACAACAGCACCACCACCAAGTACGTCTTCACCGGCGTGACCCCCAGCTCCAACGGCGCTGAGATCGAGGTCGCCGGCAACGCCACCACGCTGGCGAACTCCGGCATCACCGCCACTGACACTGAGCTGACCAACGTGGCCGACGCCTACGTCGTGACCCTGGCCGCCAGCGGCAATTACTACACCGTGCAGTGCAAGTCCACCGGCACCTACGTCGGCATGAACAGCTCTTCCTACCTGTCCGGCTATACCGCCGTCAACACCAGCTACTGCAGATGGACTCCCGCCATCAACGCCAGCGGCGCGGTTCAGCTGAAGAACGCCGCCAACGGCAGCTATCCCTACTTCGGCTTCAGCACCGGCAGCAACTACTTCTGGGGCGCCAGCACCAACAACGCCAACGTGCTGCAGCTCTGGAAGGAAACCGTGAACGGCGCCGTCTGCTACACCACCATCATCGGGGAAGAGCACGAGCACACCCCCGCTGACGCCGTGATCGAGAACAACGTGGATCCCAGCTGCACCGAGGCCGGCTCCTACGACTCCGTGGTTTATTGCTCTGAGTGCGGCGAGGAGCTGAGCCGTGAGACCGTCACCGTGCCCGCCCTGGGCCATGCTCCCAAGGCTGCCGTGGCGGAGAACAACGTGGAGCCCACCTGCACCGCCGAGGGCTCCTACGAAAACGTGGTCTACTGCGAGCGCTGCGATGCGGAGCTCTCCCGTGAGACCGTCGCCGTTCCCGCCCTGGGCCACCAGCCCAAGGAGGCCGTGACCGAGAACAACGTGGCGCCCACCTGCACCGAGGCCGGCTCCTATGACAACGTGGTCTACTGCGAGCGCTGCGACGCGGAGATTTCCCGCGAGACCGTCAGCGTGGACGCCCTGGGCCACAACCCCGGCGAGCCTGTGGAGGAGAACCGGGTGGAGCCCACCGCCACCGCTGAAGGCGGCTACGACACCGTGATCTACTGCACTCGCTGCAACGCGGAGCTGAGCCGTGAGCATACGGTTCTTCCCGCCACCGGCCCCGCGGAGCCCGTGCTGGACGAGAGCATCGTCCTGTATAACTCCATCGGCATCGGCATCGAGATCCAGACCACCTTCGGCGTCCGCAAGAGCGTCACCGACCGCTTTGAGAGCTGGTATATTGAGGTCAGCAAGCTGGACGCCTCCGGCAACGTCACCGAGACCAAGCGCTTCGGCGCGGGCCAGGAGGGGGCCGTCTCCGACGGCTATATCCGGGAGGCTGTCTACACCGACATCACCGCCAAGGAGATGGGCGTCAGCTACGCCGCCAGCTTCCACGGCTTTGCCGCCGACGGCAGCGAGACCTACAGCAATACCGTCACCAACACCGTCCGGGATTATGTCATCGGCGAGCTGGTGAAAACCGACAATGACGACGCCACCCGCAAGCTGGCCGCCGACCTGCTGAACTACGGCGCCGCCGCCCAGACCTACTTCAACTTCGACGCGGAGAATCTGGTGAACGCCAATCTGAGCGCCGAGGCCCAGGCCGCCATGACGCAGTTTGCCGACACCGGCGACGCTCCCGCCGCCCTGGTGAACGGCTCCAACGGCCCCAACGTTTACGGCTCCGTCTCCATCATGAACCGGGTGGTGCTGAGCCTCACGGTCCGGGGCGTGGGCAGCCCCAGCGAGGTCAAGGTCCTGGTGAAGAACCACGAGACCGGTGAAACCAAGGCCACCGTGGACGCCGTACAGCGGGGCTCCGTCTGGATGGCGGACTACGCGGGCTTCGAGGCCGAGGATATGCGCACCCTCTTCGATTTCGTCCCCGTGGCCGACGGCGTTGAGACCGGCACGCCTCTGACCTGGTCCGTGGAGGGCTACGCCCGGGAGGCCCGGCTGAACGAGGACGCCAGCGAGGCTGAGCTCGCCCTCTTCAACGCCCTGCTCCACTACGTAGACGCCGCCAAGGCCGCCTACGGCAACTAATCATCCGAGTCCGCAGATATTGAAACAGGTTCGGAATCCTCCGGACCCAAGGCTTTACAATCAAACCCCAGTGATTTACAGGCCGCCGTTCGCGGCGGCCTGTAATCATATAGAAGGCAGTCCATCCCCGTCGTGTTTCAGAAAGGAGCTCTTATGAAACGCACAAGCAAAAAGCTGTTTGCAATTCTGCTGGCCGTATGTATGGTGCTTACCATGCTCCCAACCTTCGCCCTGGCAGAAGGCCTATCCGCAAAAGCGTCCCGGATGAGTCCGGAACGCAACGGCTACATCCCCATGGATTACCATGGCAGCCGTACCCTTACCAACGCCTATCTGCGGGGGGAAGGGGAGAGCATCAACAGTCAGAATCCCGTCCGCGCAAGCCTTCCCAGCAGCTATGACAGCCGGGATTACGGCTACATCACCGCAGTCAAAAACCAGAATCCCTACGGCACCTGCTGGACCTTCGGCACCATGGCCCCCATCGAGGCCTACATGATTAAGCACGGTATCATCAACAACGATACCGGTGCGGCCGCCACATCCAGCATGGATCTTTCCGAATCCCATCTGGCCTGGTTCAACTACACCAGTGCCTACGATAAAATGGGCCTGCTCACCGGCGACGCCTCCAAGCCCCTGAGCGACACCTTCCTGGACCAGGGCGGCAACGGCGCGATGGCGACCTTCACCGTCATGCGCTGGGCCGGCCCCGCCTCCGAGTCCACCTCCGCGCTGAAGTACAGCAACATCAGCACCTCCGGCCTGGACTCCAAATATGCCTACAACTACAACGTGGCCCACGTCACCGACGTCACCTGGATTCCCACCTCCAACCGGGACGCGGTGAAGCAGGCCATTATGGAGTACGGCGCGGCCACCATCAGCTACTACCACGCCGATACCTATCTCAATACCAGCACCGCGGCCTACTGCTACAAGCAGAGCGCCTCCTACGGCTCCAGCAGCTACAAGTACGGCAACCACGCCGTCACCGTGGTGGGCTGGGACGACAACTACTCCAAGTCCAACTTCAAGTCCTCCTACGGCCCCAGCTCCAACGGCGCCTGGATCATCAAGAATTCCTGGGGCAGCTCCTGGGGCAAGAGCGGTTACTTCTACCTCTCCTATGAGGACAGCGCCTCCCTCAACGACACCTGCTTCTTCTACAAGGTCAGCAATCTGGACAACTACGCCAACTGCTACCAGTACGACGGCACCTGCAACGTCAGCAACTACCAGTCCATGGGCAACAACTGCCAGATTGCCAACGTCTTCACCGCCAAGGGCTCCGAGAGCCTGAAGGCCGTGGCCATCGCCCCCTGGGACGAGGCCACCAGCTACACCCTGAAGATCTACAAGAACCCCACCACCGGCAACCCCAGCTCCGGCACGCTGATGACCACCCAGAGCGGCTACTTTGAGTATTCCGGCTATTACACCGTTCCCCTGGAGAACGCGGTTTCCCTTTCCGCCGGGGACACCTTTGCCGTGGTCTTCACCCTGAGCACCCCCAGCGCCGACCCCGACGACGGCAAGTACGTCCACATCCCCTATGACGCCAGCGCCAGCATCTCCTGGTGCCAGTGGACCCACGCCAACCACGGCAATACCTCCTACTACAAGGAATCCAACGGCTCCTGGACCGACGTGCCCGACAACGGCGACTTCCGCATCAAGGCCTATACCGACGACGCCGCCTATACCGTCACCGCCGTCTCCAACAACACCGACTACGGCACGGTTTCCGTCAGCGGCAACAAGATCACCGCCAGCCCCAAGAGCGGCTACTACGTCTCCGACGCCCAGGTCAGCTCCGGCACCGCCACGGTCTCCATCAACGGCAACGTCATCACCGTCAACGCCTCCACCGACTGCACCGTGAAGGTCATCTTCGCCCCCAAGCCCCAGTTCACCGTCACCTACAAGGCCCTGGGCGCCACCGTGGGCAGCAAGACCGCCTACATCCAGGACGTCATCACCCTGCCCGACAGCGCCACCGCGGTGAGCGGCTATGAGTTCGTGGGCTGGACCACCTCCAACGTGGCGGAGACCACTGAAAAGCCCGACTTCTACGCCCCCGGCGCGGCGTACACCGTCACCGCCAACGCCACCCTCTACGCCCTCTATACCCGGACCGAGGGCAGCAGCGAGCTGATCTATGAGATCGTGGCCGATCCCCTCAGCGACTGGAGCGGCAGCTACGTCATCACCTCCGGCAAGGATACCAACCTCATCGCCTTCAAGGGCGTCAGCTCCGACCAGCGTCTGGAGAACTCCAGCTGCGGCGCCTCCGTGGCCTACGCCTCCACCGGCATGACCCTGGACGGCACCGTCCTGCGGAACGTGCCCGAGGCCTACGTCTTCACCGTGGCCAAGAACGGCTCTTCCTACACCATCAAGAGCCCCACCGGCTACTGGATCGGCACCCAGAGCACCTACCTGCACAACATGCAGAGCTATCAGTCCAGCTACTCCGACTGGAACCTGGAGTACGACACCTACAACATCTGCATGAAGATCTCCAACGTGGGCAGCACCCAGTATACCTATCTGGTGGTGGGCTCCAACAAGTATTTCGTGGTGAACACCGGCTATACCACCAACAAGACCCAGCTGTGGAAGCAGACCACCGCCTCCACGGTCTACTACAACACCAACCCCTCCGCGACCCATACCCATACCGCCGCGGCTGCCGTTCAGGAGAACGTCACCGCCGCCACCTGCACCGCGGCCGGCGGATACGACGAGGTGGTCTACTGCTCCGCCTGCGGCGAGGAGCTGAGCCGCGTCCACAAGACCGTGGCCGCCCTGGGCCACAGCGCGGGAACCCCCGTCCAGGAGAACTACGTGGCCCCCACCGCCACCGCGGAGGGCGGCTATGACACCGTGACCTACTGCACCCGCTGCAATGCCGAGCTCAGCCGGGTCCACACCACCCTCTCCGCCACCGGCACCGACTTCGTGGTCAGCTTCTCCGTGCCCGAGGGCGTGGCCGCCGTCGCTCCCATCACCTGCAACTCCAACAGCTCCTTCACCCTGCCCAGCGCCGGAGCCCCCGAGGGCTACACCTTCCTGGGCTGGGTCACCGCAGAGTATGACAACGTCAGCGCCAAGCCCGCCACAATTCTCACCGGCAGCTACAAGCCCACCGCCAACGTGACCCTGAAGGCCCTCTACTCCTATACCCAGGGCAGCGGCGGCGATCCGGTCTACCAGCTGGCCGACGCCTTTGAGAACGGCGGCAAGTACGTCATCCTGGCCTCCGGCTCCATCTCCGGCAGCACCGGCTACGCCGTGGGCAATACCGCCGTCACCAGCAGCCACTATCTGGCTCCCGTGGCCGTCACCGTCAACAGCGACAATACCGTGAGCGCCACCGCCGCCAATCTGGCGAAGATCCTCTGGACCGCCTCCGGCAGCAGCGCCAACGGCTTCACCCTCTACAACGAGGCCGCGGGCAAGTACATGGGCCTGGATTCCTCCGAGTACCTGGCGCCCACCGCCTCCGGCCTTGCCTGGAGCTACACCGCCAACCAGTATCTGGACAACCAGGTGGACAGCGAGGGCTATTACTACCTGTCCTACACCACCAGCTCCACCAGCCGCTACACCACCAGCAAGAACGGCGCTGTCATCAAGCTCTACAAGCAGGTCAGCACCGGCACGGTCTATTACACCACAGTCATCGGGGAAGCGGAGCACACCCACACCGCTGCTGCCGCCGTCCAGGAGAACGTGACCGCCGCCACCTGCACCGCCTCCGGCAGCTATGACGAGGTGATTTACTGCTCCGTCTGCGGCGAGGAACTGAGCCGCGTCCACAAGACCGTGGCCGCCCTGGGCCACAGCGCCGGCAGCCCCGTGCAGGAGAACTACGTGGCCCCCACCGCCACCGCCGAGGGCGGCTATGACACCGTCACCTACTGCACCCGCTGCAATGCCGAGCTCAGCCGCAGCCATACCACCCTGCCCGCCACCGGCGTCACCACCTACACCGTGAGCTTCTCCGTGCCCAGCGGCGTGGCCGCCGTGCCCAGCATCACCGTGGAGGCGGGCGGCACCGTCACCCTGCCCACCGCCGGGGCCCCCGCGGGCTACACCTTCCTGGGCTGGGTCACCGAGACCGTCACCAATGCCACCACCCAGCCCACCACCTACACCGGCAGCGTCACCGTCAACGGCGACGTGACCCTCAAGGCTCTGTACTCCTACACCCAGACCAGCGCCGGCGGCGAGACCGTCTACGAGCTGCTCAGCGCGGCGCCCTCCGACTGGACCGGCAACTACCTCATCACCTACGGCACCAACACCTCCAGCCTCTACGCCCTGAAGGGCCTGTCCGGCAACACCAGATATGAGTCCACCTCCGCCGGCGGCTCCGCCCTGTACAGCAATGCCGGCATGAGCTACGCCGACGGCTATATGAGCGGCGTCACCAGCCCCTACGTCTGGAAGATTGCCAAGACCGGCTCCTACTACACCATCCAGAACGCCTCCACCGGCACCTACCTGGGCAACTACAGCAGCTACCTTTACAGCCGCAGCTCCTACAGCTCTACCTACTGCCGCTGGAGCCTCTCCTGCAGCAGCGGAAACATGACCGTGAAGTCCACCCGCAGCACCAGCTACCCCTATCTGAGCTACTCCAGCAGCGGCTACTTCATGGTGAACTCCTCCGTGCCCAGCGGCCTGTACTTCTGGAAGGAGACCACCGGCTCCGGCAGCACCGTGACCTATTACACCACCGAATAAGCAAAGATCAACGCGAATCCCGTTTCATTCCCGCGCCCGCCGCGTTCCGCGGCGGGCGCTTCTGAGAAAAGGCACCGGAAATCTTCACAAAAAAACAGGAAAAATCAGTGGAATTTTTGTCAAAATGTGGTATAATCAAGTTTGGCAATACGTCACCTGGCGTGACGCAATAATTTGAAAAGGAGATCTAAGCATGAAGCAAATCAAACGCCTTGCAGCCCTTTTGCTGACTGCGGTCATGATCCTGAGTCTGTTCCCCGCGGTTTCCTTCGCCGCGGAAAACAGCCTGGAGCAGCCGCTGATCAGCGAAAGCAATTACGGTCTGATCAATCAGTACCATGTGGGCACCACCGCTGTCACGGACGCCTACCTGCGCGGAGAAACGCTGGAACTCAACGGCGTCTCCGTCGGCCAGCCTGTCCGGGATCTGCCCAGCTCCTGGGACAGCCGCAACTACAACTGGATCACCTCCGTCAAGAATCAGGGCAACTACGGCTCCTGCTGGGCCCACGCCGCCATGGGCAGCGTGGAAGCCTACATGATCAAGAATGGGATTCCCGTGGGCACCGGCGCTGCCGCCACCACCAGCCTGAACTTGTCCGAGACCCAGCACTGCTTCTTCAACTACTCCAGCGCGTATGACGCCGAGGGCATGCTCACCGGCGACAAAACCACACTGTCCGGAAGCGACAGCTGCCTGGATGCCGGCGGAAACGGCGAGATGTCCGCTTACACCCTGCAGCGCTGGACCGGCGTTTCCTCTGAGTCGGTTTCCGCTCTGGCCTACGGCAATGCCAGTACCGTTGCCAGGTCGGGTCTGGGCAGCCAGTACGCCTACGGCTCCAACGTGGCCCACGTCCAGAACTCCGTCTGGATCCCCGCTACGAACCTGGACGGCGTCAAGCAGGCCATCATGGACTACGGCGCCGGCAACATCAGCTACTACGCCGGCAGCAGCAACTATACCTACAACTGCACCATCGACACCTCCAGCCAGGACAGCAGCTCCCACAAGTGGGCCAACCACGCCATCACCCTGGTAGGCTGGGACGATACCATCGCCGCCTCCAACTTCTCTCCCAACAAGCCCTCCAAGCCCGGCGCGTGGCTCTGCAGAAACAGCTGGGGCACCAGCTACTTCAACCAGGGCTATATGTGGATTTCCTACGAGGACACCTCCGTTCTCGAGGGCTACATCTACTTCTACGACGCCGAGCCCATCGACAACTACCAGCACAACTACCAGTACGACGGCACCTGCAACCCCGTCTGCTACGGCAAGGGCTGGCCCTCCGGCGAGGACTACTACGTGGGCTTCGAAAACAACACCAAGGTCGCCAACGTCTTCACTGCCAAGGGCAGCGAGAGCCTCAAGGCCATTGCCTTCTGCAACTGGGACGAGGCCATGACCTATACCGTTGAAGTCTATAAGAACCCCAGCACCGGCAATCCCTCCTCCGGCACCCTCATGAGCACCCAGAACGGCTATCTGGCGTTCTCCGGTTACTACACCATTCCGCTGGATACCCCGGTCTCTCTGGCCGCCGGCGATACCTTCTCCGTAGTCGTTACCCAGAACGTCCCCGTGGCGGACGACAGCGGCAAGTACGTCCATACCCCCTATGACGCCAGCTTCAACAATACCGACGTGGTCTCCTGGGCCAACTGGACCCACACCAACCACGGCAACACCTCCTATTACCAGGAGCCCAACGGTGCCTGGACCGATTGCCCGGACAACGGCGATTACCGCATCAAGGCCTACACCGACGACGTGCTCTTCAACCTCACCGCGGTCTCCAACAACACCGCCTGGGGCACCGTCAGCGTCAGCGGCAGCACCATCATCGCCGCTCCCGCCGAGGGCTACTACGTGGAGAGCTGCGACGTGATCTCCGGCGAGGCCAGCTGGACCATCAATGGCAACACCATCTCCGTTTCCGCCTCCGCGGACTGCACCATTCGCGTCAACTTCGCCGTCAAGCCCAGCTACACCGTCAGCTTCGTGGCCTCCGGCGTTGACGATGGCAGCCAGACCGCTCTGGTGAACGACGTCATCACCCTGCCCGCCTCCGTCAGCGTGAATCCCCAGGGCTGGACCTTCGCCGGCTGGATGACCCAGCAGATCGAAGAGACCGACGTCAAGCCCGAGTTCTTCGCCCCCGGCGCTTCCTACACCGTCACCGGCAACACCACCCTCTACGCTGTCTATACCCGGACAGAGGAGGGCACCGGCGATCCCTACTATGAGCTTGTTTCCTCCGCACCCGCGGATTGGAGCGGCAATTACGTCATTACCTACGGCGTTGACACCAGCCTTTACGCCCTGACCGGCGTCTCCGGCAGCACCGGCGGCACGGATATTGAGTCCACCGCCAACGCCACGGTATTCTCCTCCACCGGCATGAGCCTGGCGGACAACAAGCTGAGCAATGTCGCCAACAGCTACCTCTTTACCCTGGCCCCCAGCGGGAATTATTACTCTGTAAAGAGCGTTTCCACCGGTTCCTACCTGGGCGAAACCACCAGCTACTACCTGGGCGCCTACTCCAACCTGAACACCAGCTACTGCCTGTGGACCCCCGGCTATTACAGCAGCAACGCCAGTACCCTCTACAATGCCAACAGCAGCACCAGCTACCCGCTGCTGAGCTTCCACACCACCAACAACTACTTCTGGTCAGGCAGCACCAACAATCAGGGCACCAACGCACAGAACGTCCGTTTGTGGAAGGAAGCCCTGGGCACCACCACCTACTACTGGACCGATCCTGAGGAGATTATCCCCGAGGAGCACACCGTGAGCTTCACCACCCCCGACGGCGTCACGGCTCCGGCCCCCATGGTCATGGACAACGTCACCGGCGGCACCCTGCCCACCGCGGAAGCCCCCGAGGGCTATACCTTCCTGGGCTGGGTCGTGGAGGACTATGACAACGTCACCGAGCAGCCCGCCGAGATCCTGACCGGCGTCTACAAGCCCCAGGCGGACATCACCCTGAAGGCGCTGTACACCTATATGCAGGACGGCGGCAGCGTGGAAACCGGCTACTACCTGGTGACTGACGCGGCTGCCCTGGCTGCCGGGGACAAGATTGTGATTACCGCCAACGGCAGCGGCACCGCATCCCTGAGCACTACCCAGAACAACAACAACCGTTCCGCTGTGGCGGGTGTCAAGAGCGCGGATTATCAGAGCTTCGAGCCCGCCGATACGACTGCGATTCTGACTTTGGGCGAGGGCACTGTCAGCGGCAGCTTCAGCCTCTATGATCCTGCCAACAACGGGTATCTCTACGCGGCCTCTTCCAGCAGCAACTATCTCCGTACCAAGGCGACCCTGGATGCCAACGGCTCCTGGGCCATCAGCGTGACCAACAACGAAGCGGCTCTTGTGGCGCAGGGCAGCTATACCCGTAAGAACTTGCGCTACAACAGCACCAGCAATCTCTTCTCCTGCTATGCCACCGGCCAGCAGTCGGTCTATCTCTACAGGTACGAGGAGCATGAGACCGGCACCGCGTGCTACACCACCATCATCCGAGCTCCCGAGCATGTGCACAGCGTGGCCTATTTCGAGGGCCAGGCTGCCACCTGCACCGAGGCAGGGGTCAAGGCTTACTACTACTGCGAGGATCAGTCCTGCGAGCTCTACGGCAAGATGTTCGAGGACGAGGCTCTGACTGTGGAGATCACCGACGCCGTGATCCCCGCCCTGGGCCATGATCTGAGCGCTACTGTGGTTGCCCCCAGCTGCACCGAGCAGGGCTATACCGAGTACCGGTGCTCCCGCTGCGATTATCAGGATATGGCTGACTTCACCGATCCTCTGGGTCATGATTTCTCCGTGGTCGTAGAGGAAGTGGCGCCTACCTGCACCGAAGCCGGTCTGAAGGAAATAAAGTGCTCCCGCTGCGACGAGACTGAGATCACCGAGCTCCCCGCCCTGGGCCACAGCCCCGCCGAGGCCGTGATCGAGAACGAGGTCGCTCCCAGCTGCACCGAGGCCGGTTCCTATGAGTCCGTGGTTTACTGCTCCGTCTGCCACGAAGTGCTGAGCCGCGAGACAGTCGCCGTGGCCGCCCTGGGGCACAACCCCGGCGAGGCCGTCCAGGAGAACTACGTGGAGCCCACCGCCACGACGGACGGCGGCTACGACAGCGTGGTCTACTGCACCCGCTGCAGCACCGAGCTGAGCCGGGAGCACACCACGATCCCCGCCACCGGCCCCGCGGAGCCCGTGCTGGACGAGAGCATCGTCCTGTATAACTCCATCGGCATCGGCATTGAGATTCAGACCACCTTCGGCGTCCGCAAGACCGTCACCGACCGCTTTGAGAGC
>JAFXYD010000031.1 GCA_017541995.1 Oscillospiraceae bacterium | reverse complement strand
GGTATTGTCAACCACCGTTTCCCGGGTTCCATCCCGGAAGACCAGCTCCACCTTGGGACTGCTCCCATCCAGCACCTTCCCGCTTCCCTCTACGCTCAGACCCATGGCGTCCACGCTGAGGAAGCCCCAGCTGATGCTGCCTTCGGGACTGCCCTGGGGCTCCGTGACGGTGACCGCATCAATCAAGGGGACGGTTCTTTGATTGAACCATGTAGCACATTACTCAATCGAAGAACCGTCCCCTGATTGATCTGAACTACAGGCTTTTGCTTTGCCTCACAATGCCAAGACTAATAATTCATGAATACTTCCTTATCAGCCTCTGGCAGAGCCTCGCTGGGTTTTGCTAAGAGATCTGGGAAATCAAAGCCTCGGCGCAGAGCAGGCCGTCCACGGCGGCGGACATGATGCCCCCGGCGTAGCCCGCCCCCTCGCCGCAGGGATAGAGCCCCCGCAGGCTGGGGGATTGATACGTATTGTCCCGCAGGATGCGGACGGGGGAGGAGCTGCGGGTCTCCGGGGCGGTCATCACCGCGTCCGGGTCGTCGTAGCCCTGCAAAACCCGGCCCAGAGCGGGAATGGCCTGCTCCAGCACCCGGGTCAGCCGCTGGGGCAGCACCTCATGCAGCTCGCAGGGGGTGACGCCGGGACGGTAGCTGGGCTTCACCCTGCCCCAGGCCTCCGTGGGCCGCCGGGCCAGGAAGTCTCCCACCCGCTGGGCGGGGGCCCGGTAGCCGCCGCCTCCGGCCCGGAAGGCCGCCTCCTCGAGCTGCTGCTGCCAGAGCATGCCCCCCAGGGTGCTCTTGTCCGGGAAGTCCGCGGGCTCCAGGGTCACCAGCAGGGCGGCGTTGGCGTTCTCGCCCTCCCGGGCGAAGTTGCTCATGCCGTTGGTCACCACCCGGCCCGGCTCCGAGGCCGCCGCCACCACGTAGCCCCCGGGGCACATGCAGAAGGTGTAGGCGGAGCTGCCGTCGGGCAGCTTTACGTTGAGCTTGTAGTCGGCGCAGGGAACGGCTTCCTCCTGCCTGCCGTACTGGGCCTCGTTGACGGCGGCCTGCAGGTGCTCCACCCGCACCCCCATGGAAAAGGGCTTGGGCTCCATGGCCAGGCCCGCCGCCTCCAGCATCCGGAAGCTGTCCCGGGCGCTGTGGCCCGGGGCCAGGATCAGCCGGTCACAGGGCAGCAGCTCCGTCTGTCCGCCTTGCGTCAGCTCCAGGGCCGTCAGAGCGCCGTCCCGGGCCCGCAGACCCGTGAGCTTCGCCCCGAAGCGGACCTCGCCCCCCAGGGCCTCTACCCGGCGGCGGAGATTCTGCACCACCGTCAGCAGCACGTCGGTGCCCACGTGGGGCTTGGCGTCCCAAAGAATGCTCTCGTCGGCCCCGAAGCCCACCAGCTGCCGCAGAATCCAGCCCTGGCGCTCATTCCTGGTGCCGGTGTTCAGCTTGCCGTCGGAGAAGGTCCCGGCGCCGCCCTCCCCGAACTGGACGTTGCACTCCGGGTCCAGGGTTCCGCTGCGCCAGAATTCCTCCACGGCCCGGTGCCTCGTTTCGGCGTCCCGGCCCCGCTCCAGCACGATGGGCCGCAGCCCCGCCATGGCCAGAGCCAGGGCGGCGAACATCCCCGCCGGGCCGAAGCCCACCACCACGGGCCGCAGGGCCGGAAGGGCGGCGGCCTTGAGGGGCTTGTACCAGAGCTCCTTGGCCGCGCTGACCTTGGGGTTCCGGCACTGGCGGAGGATCTGCTTTTCACTTTTCCGGGTCTGCACGTCCACGGTGTAGATCCAGCGCAGCTCCGGCTTCTTCCGGGCGTCCAGGGAGCGCCGCCGGATCCGCAGCTCCGCGATCTGGGAGGCCTGTACCCCCAGGGCCTGCCCGGCCAGATAGTAGAGCATGGAGGGGTCGTGCCGCAGGGGCAGAATCAAGTCTCGAATAGTTAACATAACATTACTCTTTCAGCTGTCCGGCCAGCAGGCCGGAGGACCAGGCCCACTGGAGATTGAAGCCGCCGCAGTCGCCGTCCACGTCCAGCACCTCGCCGCAGGCGTAGAGGCCGGGGACGATCCGGCTTTGCAGGCTGCCGGGGTCAAATTCCTGGGTGACGACGCCGCCCGCGGTGACCTGGGCGCCCTCCATGCCCATGTTGCCCAGGACCTTCAGGGGAAGCTCCCGGCAGGCGGCGGTGACGGCGTTGAGCTCCTGCCAGTTCAGAGAGGTCAGGGGCGTGCTCAGGGCCACGCCGCAGGACTTCACCAGCATCCGGCCCAGGCGGTTGTGGAGGATGCCCGTCAGCAGATCCTCCGCCGTCAGATTGGGGAAGCGGGAGATGCGGATGCAGAGGGCGGAGAGCAGATCCTCCTCCCGGTAGTCCGGCAGCAGATCCAGATGCAGCACCGCGTCCTCCGCCGCCGCGGCGGCCCGGGAGAGATCGAAGACCGCGGGGCCCGAGACCCCGTAGTCGGTGAACTGTACCTCGCCGTAGGCGGTGGCGATCAGCGCGTCCCGGACTGTCAGCTTCAGGGCCGCCGTGGCCCGCACGCCCTTTAATGAGCGCACCAGCTCCGGCTCGGTCTTGAGCTGAACCAGGGAGGGGAGCAGCTTGGTGCAGTGGTGGCCCAGGCTCCGCAGCAGCTGGTAGCCCGACAGGCCGCCCCCCAGCTTGGTGCCCGCGGCGCCGCCGCAGGCCACGATGAGCCGCTCCGCCTCGTAGCGCTGGCCGTTCTGATCCTTCAGCCGGAAGCCCGCCGGGGTCTTCTTCACGGCGGTGATCTCCGTGCCGGTGAGAAGGCGGATGTTCCGCCGGGCCAGGGCGAAGCGGAGCACGTCCACCACGGAATTGGCCTGGTCGGACCAGGGATAGACCCGTCCGCTGCTCTCCGTGACGGTGTAGAGCCCCAGGGTCTGGAAGAAGTCCAGCACCGAGTCCACCGGATAGGCCTCCAGGGCCGGGCGGACGAAATCGGGATTGGAGCTGTGGTAGCGGCCGGGATGGGTCTGGCGGTTGGTGAGATTGCAGCGGCCGTTCCCGGTGGCCAGCAGCTTGCGGCCCACCCGGGCCTGGCGCTCAAAGAGCAGGATCTGGTTGGCCCCCGAGGCCGCCGCCGTAATGGCCGCCGCCATCCCGGAGGCCCCCGCGCCGATAATCGCGACGTTCATGCTTGGCCCCCCTTTCTTTTTTCTCTCTATTATAAACGAAAAATCCGCCTGTGACAAGGGCGGAAATAAAATAATGCTGTTCTTCCCGGCAAAAATGTGATATGATGGGGGCAGAAAGTGAGTTGATGCAGCGATGTTGACGCTGAAATACAGCCCCGACTGGCGGAGCAACGCCCGCCTGGCCGTCCGGGGGCTCTGCGAGCTGCCGGAGTGCAGCCGGGGGATCCTCATTGTGCCGGAGCAGAATTCCTTCGACGCCGAGCTGGCCCTGTGCCGGGCGGGGGGCGACACCATCAGCCGCCGGGCGGAGGTGCTGAGCTTCACCCGCCTGGCCACCCGGGTCTTCTCCGTGGCGGGGGGCGCGGCTGTTCCCACCCTGGACCGCAGCGGCCGCCTCATCGCCATGGCGGGGGCCCTGGAGCTGCTGCGGCCCAGGCTGCGGCTCTACGGGGCCCAGGTGACCAAGCCGGAGTTTCTGGAGGAGCTGCTGCGGGTGGTGGACGAGTTCCACTCCTGCGGCCTGGACGCCGCCGCGATGCGGGCCGCCCGGGAGGCCCTCTCCGAGCCCCTCTCCGAGAAGCTGGAGGAGCTCTGTCTGATCCTGGAGCTCTATGACACAGTCTGCGCCAAGGCCGCCCAGGATCCCTCCACCCGCCTCGACCGCCTGCGGGACGCCCTGCTGGACAGCGACTTCGCCCGGGGCCTGCACGTGGTGGTGGAGGGCTTCACGGACTTCACCGCCCAGGAGCTGGGGGTGCTGGAGGTTCTGGGCCAGCGGGCGGCGGAGCTGGAGATCTGGCTCTGCTGCGACAGCCTCCGGGCCGGGCAGAGCGTCTTCGCCGTGCCCCGGGCCACCGCGGGAGCCCTCCGGGAGCTGGCCCGCCGGGGGGACATTCCCTTCCGCAGCGCGGCCCAGGTGACGGAGCCCCGGCAGCCCGAGCTGGAGCGCCTGGCCCGGGGGCTCTTCGCCCCCAGGCTCGAGGCCTGGGAGGAGGAGACCGAACGGGTGACCCTGCTGGCGGCCCCGGATCCCCGGGCGGAGTGCGACGCCGCCCTGGGGCGGATCCGGGAGCTGATCCGGGGCGGAGCCCGCTGGCGGGAGCTGGGGGTGGCCTACACCGACCCCGGGGTCTACGAGCCCATGCTGGAAACCCTCTTTGACCGGGCGGGGGTGCCCGCCTATTTCTCCGGCAGCCGGGATCTGCTGCGGCACAACGTGATCCGGGCCGTGGTCTTCGCCCTGGAGGCCGCCGCCCGGGGCATGGAGGCGGAGGAGGTCTGCGAGTATCTCCGCTCCGGCTGCGCCCCCCTGAGCCAGGAGGAGGCGGACCGGCTGGAAAACTACGCCTTTGTCTGGAATCTCCACGGCAGCCGCTGGGACGCCCCCTTCGCCCGCAACCCCGCGGGCCCCAGCCTGGAGCAGCTCGCCCCCCAGGAGCTGGAGGGCCTGCTGGCTCCGCTGAACCGGGCCCGGGAGGCGGCGATCACGCCCCTGCTGCGGCTGCGGGACGAGCTGCGCGCCGCGGCCAACACCGGGGCCCAGATCCAGGCCCTGGAGCGATTTTTGGAGGCCATCGGCCTGGAGCGGACCATCGCGGCCCAGGCCGGGGAGATGGCGGAGCGGGGAGAGCTGCAGCGGGCCCAGGCCCTGGCCCAGCTCTACGAGCTGCTGATCTCCACCATGGAGCAGATCTACGGCGTGCTGGGGGAGAGCGTCCGCACGCCGGAGGAGTTCTGCCGCTTCTTCCGGGCGGCCCTGACCCGGGGCAGCGTGGGCACCATCCCCGCCACCGTGGACAGCGTCCGGGTGGGCAGTCTGGCGGACATGCGCAACGCCCGGCTCTCCCATCTGATCCTCCTGGGGGCCTCCGACGGCCTGCTGCCCGGCTATGACGCCGGGGGCGGCCTGCTCAGCGAGACGGACCGGCGGCACATGAAGCAGGCGGGCCTGCCCGCCGCGCCGGACGGGGAGACCCGGCTGGACCGGGAGCTCTTCACCGCCTACGCCCTGCTGACCGCCCCCGCCGAAAGCCTCTTTGTCAGCTGCAACCGGGAGGCTCCCAGCTATCTCTTCAGCCGCCTGGAGGCCCTCTTCCCCCGGCGGCGCGGCCTGAGCTCCGCCCCGCTGCCGGGCAGCGCCGCCGGGGCCGCCGCCCTGCTGGCCTCCCTGGGCGAGGAGGCGCGTCCGGCCCTGGAGGCCCTGCCGGAGCTGGCTCCGGCGGTGCGGGCCCTGCGGGAGCGGGCCGCCTACGTGCCGGGCCGTCTGGACCGGGAGGCGGTGCGGCGGCTCTACGGCAGCAGCCTCAGCCTCTCGGCCTCCAAGGTGGACAAGCTGGCGGCCTGCAAATTCGGCTACTTCCTCCAGTACGGCCTGCGGCTGCAGGAGCGGAAGCAGGCCGCCGTGGACCCCGCCATGTACGGCACCCTGGTCCACTACGTCCTGCAGCACACCGTGGAGGAGGTGGAGAGCCGGGGCGGCTTTGCCGTCCTGCCGGAGGCGGAGGTGCTGGCCCTGGCCCGGCAGTGGTACGACCGCTTTACCCAGGAGGTGCTGGGGGGCCTGGCGGAGTATTCCAGCCGGGGGGCTTATCTGCTGGAGCGCAGCTTCGGCGAGGTGGAGCAGGTGGTGAAGGACCTGGCCCGGGAGCTGGCCGCCTCCCGCTTTATCCCCACGTATTTTGAACAGGAATTCAAGGACAAAACCGCCATCCCCATCACCGGCAACCTGGCCGAGGGCTCCCTCATGGGGGTGGTGGACCGGGTGGATCTCTATACCACCGCGGGGGGCAAAACCTACCTGCGGGTGGTGGACTATAAAACCGGCCGCAAGGACTTCGACTACGCCGATATCCTCAGCGGCATGGGCCTGCAGATGTTGATCTATCTCTTCGCCCTGACCCGGGAGGCGGCCAACTACTACGGCCGCAGCCTGGAGCCCGCCGGGGTGCTCTATTTCCCGGCCCGCTGGGACGTGGAGACCACCCAGGGCCGGGTGGAGCCGGAGGAGGCGGACAAGCAGCGCCGGAAGCATCTGCGCCGCAAGGGCCTGCTGCTGGACGACGAGGAGATTCTTCAGGCCATGGAGCCGGGGCAGGAGCCCGTCTATCTGCCCTACAAGATCTCCCGCAAGACCGGCGAGCGCAGCGGCGACCTGGCGGACCGGCAGCAGCTGGATCTGGTGGAGCGCCACGTCCGCCGCAAGCTGGGGGACCTGGCGGACAGCGTCTGGGCCGGGACCATCGCCCCGGACCCCTATTGGCGGGGGGAGGACCACAACGCCTGCCGCTGGTGCCCCTACCGGGAGGTCTGCCGCGTGGACAGCGGCGAGCTGCCCCTGCGGAAGCTCCGGGCCGTGAAGGCCGGGGAATTCTGGCAATCTCTGGAAAAGGAGGAGCAAGCCCATGGCTGATACCCTGACAAAGGCCCAGGCCCTGGCCGTGGAGCGGCCCGGCGGGCCTATCTTAGTGGCCGCCGCCGCCGGCTCCGGCAAGACCAAGGTCATCGTGGAGCGGCTGATGCGGCAGATCCTCCGCAGCGACCGGGCGGTGTCCATCAACGATTTTCTGATCATCACCTTTACGAAAAAGGCCGCGGCGGAGCTCCGGGCCCGGATCGCCCGGGAGCTGGCGGCCCGGCTGGCGGAGGACCCGGACAACCGCCACCTGCAAAAGCAGCAGAGCCGCATCTACATGACCCAGATCTCCACGGTCCACGCCTTCTGCGCCGAGCTGCTGCGGGAGTTTGCCTACGAGCTGGACATCCCAGCGGATTTCCGCATGCTGGAGCAGACCGAGGCCGCCGCTCTCCGGGAAAAGCTGGTGGACGAGCTGCTGGAGGAGCGCTACGCCTCCATCGGGGAGGATCCCGCCCTGCGGCAGCTGGTGGACGGCCTGGGGGCCGGGCGGGACGACCGCCGCCTGCCCGGGCTGATCCTCTCGGTGTTCAACACCGCCCAGTGCAATCTCAACCCCGCGGGCTGGCTGGAGGAATGCGAGGCGCGGCTGGACCAGAGGGGCGTCACCGGCGCCGAGCAGACCCCCTGGGGCCTGTGGCTGCTGGCGGGACTGCGGGACTGCGCCAGAGAGCAGGCCCGGGCCCTGGAGCGGGTGGGGCAGGAGCTGGAGGGCTGCGACAGCCTGGCCAAATACCGCCCCCTCTTCGGACAGAACGCCGCCCAGCTCCGGCGTCTGGCGGACTGCGAGAGCTGGGACGAGACCCTGGCGGCCATTCCCGCCGCCACGGATTTCGGCCGCCTGCCCGTGGTGAAAAGCTGCGAGGACCCCGAGCTCCAGGAGCGGGCCAAGGCCGTGCGGAAGCAGGCCCTGGAGCTGCTGCGCCGCCGCTGTGAGGATCTCTACGGCCCCTCCGAGACGGTGCTGGCGGATCTGGCCCAGTCCGCCGAGACCCTGGGGGCCCTCTTTGCCCTGGCCCGGGAATTCGCGGCCCGCTTCGAGGCGGAGAAGCGCCGCCTCCACGCCCTGGACTTCGGGGATCTGGAGCACCAGGCCCTGCGGCTTCTGCTGGAGCCCGACGGCAGGACCCCCACCCCCACAGCCCGCCGGATCAGCGAGCGCTACCGGGAGATCATGGTGGACGAGTACCAGGACACCAACCAGGTCCAGGACGCCATCTTCCGGGCCGTCTCCCGGGAGGGGGCCAACCGCTTCATGGTGGGGGACGTCAAGCAGTCCATCTACCGCTTCCGGTTGGCGGACCCCGGGATTTTCCTGGAAAAATACGGCGCCTACCCCGACGCCGAGCAGGCCGACCCCGCGGGGCGGCAGCGGATTTTGCTGTCCCACAACTTCCGCTCCGGGGAGGCGGTGCTGGAGGCCGTCAACGCGGTCTTCCGCAGCTGCATGTCCACCCGGGTGGGGGGCCTGGACTACGGCCCCGCGGAGGCCCTGCGGCCCGGGCGGCCCATGGAGCCCCTGCCCCAGACCCAGGTGGAGCTTCACGTGCTGTCCACCAGGCAGGAGGACGAGGATGCCGAGACCCCGGAGAAGGACCGGGCCGAGGCGGAGTTCGCCGCCCGGCGGATCCGGGAACTGCTGGACAGCCGTACCCTGATCCGGGGGAAGGAGGGCCTCAGGCCCGCGGAGCCCGGAGACGTGGTGATCCTGCTGCGCTCCCCCAAAAATGTGGCGGAGTTCTACCTGGAGGCTCTGCAGCGCCGGGGCGTCCCCGCCGCCAGCGACAGCGGCGAGAGCCTGCTGGACAGCGCCGAGGTCCAGGCCCTGCTCTGCCTTCTGAAGGTGCTGGACAACGCCCACCAGGACATCCCCCTGACCGGCGCCCTTTTGAGCCCCATCTTCGGGGTGGAGGCCTCCGCCCTGGCCCGGGTCCGGCGGCCCCAGCGGGGAGAGAGTCTCTTCGACGCCGCGGCGGAATCGGAGGAGCCGAGCCTTGTCCGGGCGATCTCCGTGATTCGGCAGCTGCGGGAGCTGGTGCCGCTGCTGCCCCTGCATCTGCTGCTGGAAAAGCTCCAGCAGGCGGTGGAGCTGGAGGCCGTCTACGGGGCCATGGACAGGGGCCCCGCCCGGCTGGAGAATCTCCGGGCCTTCTATGAGCTGGCCGCCGCCTTCTCCGAGGGGGGCAAAAAGAGCCTCCACCAGCTGCTGGCCCACGTGGAGGAGCTGAAGGCGGAGGGCGGCGTCACCCTGGCCGGGCCCCAGTCCAACGCCGTCACGGTGATGAGCGTCCACAAGTCCAAGGGCCTGGAATTCCCGGTGGTGCTGCTCTGCGGCCTCTCCCACCGCTTCAATCTGGAGGATCAGAAGGCCCTGGTGCAGTTCCACAGCGCCCTGGGGGCGGGCTGCTCCGTCTATGACCGGCCCACCCACACCCGCTTCAGCTCCATCGCCAAGGCGGCCATCAGCCGCCAGACCGGGGCGGAGAATATGTCCGAGGAGCTGCGGATCTTATACGTGGCCATGACCCGGGCCCGGGATATGCTGATCCTGTGCGACTGCGGCAGCCGCCAGGAGAGCCGCCTGGCGGGGCTGGCGGCCTGTCTGACGCCGGAGACCGCCCCCGGGCAGGCCGCCCGGGCCGTCTGCCCCGGGGATTGGGTGCTGCTGACGGCCCTGCTCCGCACCGAGGCCGGGGCCCTGCACGCCCGGGCCGGGAAGCCCGCCGGGACCTCCCGCTCCGAATGGCCCTGGCGGATCGAATGGCACGATCTGCCGGAGAAGGAGGCTGAGCTCCCCGCGCCGGCCCCCTCCGAGGCCGCCGCCCCGACCCTCGACGCCGGGGCCCTGGCAGAGAGTCTGGCCTTCTGCTATCCCTGGGGCGGCGCCCTGGGGGTTCCCTCCAAGCTCACCGCCACCCAGCTCAAGGGCCGGGAGCTGGACCGGGAGGCGGACGACGGCGCGCCCCGGGAGGACTATTTGCGGCTGAAGCTCCGCAAGCCCTCCCTGATCCGGCAGGAGAAGCCCCTGACCCCGGCCCAGCGGGGCAGCGCCGTACACCAGGCCATGCAGTATCTGGATTTCTCCCGGACGGCGGATCTGGAGCAGATCCGGGCCCAGCTGGAGCACATGGTGCGGGAAGCCTTTCTGACCCCCGCCCAGGCCCGGGCTGTGGACCCGGAGAAGCTGCTGCGGGTCTTCCGGGGCCCCCTGGGGGAGCGGATCCGGGCCGCGGATCGGGTGCTGCGGGAGTTCAAATTCTCCATTCTGAGCCCGGCGGAGCGCTATTATCCCGCGGCGGCGGGGGAGGAGATCCTGCTGCAGGGGGTCACCGACTGCTGCCTCTTCCGAAACGGAAGCATCAGCGTGGTGGACTTCAAAACCGACCGGGTGCAGCCCGGGACCGAGGCCGCGGCAGGGGAGCGCTACCGCCCCCAGCTGGAGGCCTACGCCGAGGCCCTGGCCCGCATTTTCGGCTGCCCCGTGGGGGAGAAGCTGCTCTACTTCTTCGCCACCGATACCCTCATCGCGCTTCCGGAGCAAAGACAAAAACAGGGGGAAACAACATGAAAAAGATTTACTTTGCCGGCTCCATCCGGGGCGGCCGGGCGGACGCCGCCCTCTACGCCCGGATGATCGACTTTATGAAGGAGAAAGGCCATGCTGTGCTGACCGAGCACGTGGGCCACCTCGAGCTGAGCCTGCTGGAGCAGGGCAAGGACAGAGACGCGGAAATCTACGCCCAGGACACCGCCTGGCTGCGGGAGAGCGAGCTGCTGATCGGGGAATGCACCAATCCCTCCCTGGGGGTGGGCTACGAGCTGGCCTACGCCGAGGGCTTGGGCAAGCCCTGCTATCTCTTCTACGACAAGACCCGCACCCAGCTCTCCGCCATGCTCACGGGGGACCCCTATTTCCACATCCTGCCCTATGAGAGCGAGGCCGAGCTCTTTGAGAGGCTGGAAGGCCTGCTGGCCGGGCTGTAGGGGGGAGCCGGGCATGGGGGAAGGGAGGCTTGCTTTTTCGCGGGAAAGGTGCTACAATAGGGGCACCACAAACCGAAAGGAGTCTTTCCCATGCTTGATCGTGTATCCACCCCCAAGGCCCCCGCTGCCATCGGCCCCTACTCCCAGGCCGTCTGGGCGGGGAATTTCCTGTACCTCTCCGGCATGATGCCCATTGACCCGGAGACCGGCGCCCTGGAGCCCGCCGACATCACCCTCCAGGCCCAGCGCATCATGAAGAACATCGAGGCCGTCCTGTCCGAGGCCGGTCTGACCCAGGAAAACGTGGTCAAGACCACCTGCTTCCTGTCTGATATGGCGAACTTCGGCGCCTTCAACGCCGTTTACGGCGCATACTTTACGTCCAAGCCCGCCCGCTCCTGCGTGGCCGTCCGGGAGCTGCCCAAGAGCGCTCTGGTGGAGGTTGAGGTCATCGCGTATAAGGGCTGAGCGAATTGAAAATTGCGATCTATGGCGCCGGTTCCCTGGGAACCGTGCTGGGCGCGTATCTGACGAAAAACGGGGTGCCCGTGGAGCTGGTGAATCACAACCGGGCCCACGTGGAAGCCCTGCGGCAGAGAGGCGCCCATATCAGCGGCACCGTGGACTTTACGATCCCGGTGCGGGCAATCCTGCCCGAAGAGATGCAGGGCCCCTACGACGTGATTTTCCTCATGACCAAGCAGCTCCATAACCGGGAGCTGGCCGCCTTCCTTGCGCCTCTGCTGGGGCCCGAGGGGGTGGTGGTCAGCCTGCAAAACGGTCTGCCCGAGCCCGGCCTTGCCGCGGTGGTGGGCCAGGCCCACACCGTGGGCTGCGTGGTGGAGTGGGGGGCCAGCCTGGTCGCCCCCGGGGAAGCCGTTCTCACCAGCCGACCCGACAGCCTCTCCTTCCACATGGGGGGCATGGAGGGGGTGCCCCGGGCCGCTCTCGAGCGGGTCAAGGGCCTGCTGGAGCATATGTGCCCCGTGGTGCTGGAGGAGAATCTGACGGGGGCCCGCTGGTCCAAGCTGCTGATCAACGCCAGCTTCTCCGGCATCGGCACCGCCCTGGGCGGCAGCTTCGGCAGCGTCAGCGGCGCGCCCCTGCCCCGAAGGCTGGCGCTGCGCTGCATGAAGGAGTGCATCGACGTGGGTCGGGCCTCCGGGGCGGTGTTTGCCCCGGTGCAGGGCAAGGACGTGACAAAGCTCTTCTACTATAAGGGCCCCCTCAAGCGGCGCTTCGCGGAGCTTTTGCTCCCCATCGCCATGCGCAAGCACAGCGGCATCGTACCCTCCATGCTCCAGGATCTCCGGAACGGAAAACCCTGCGAGATCGACGCCATCAACGGCGTGATCTGCGACGCGGGCCGCGCCTGCGGCGTCCCCACCCCGGTCAACGACCGGATCGTATCGGTGGTGAAGCAGATCCAGGCGGGGAAGCGCCGGGCGGAGCCGGGGAATATCGGGCTCTTTGCCGACCTCATCTGAAGGCCGCGCCGGAAGGGCGGGGCCGAAACCGGACAAGACAGGAAAACCGGACGCCGCGGCGTCCGGTTTTCCTGTCTAATTGCCTGCGCAGGGCAGGATTAAGTGCCGAAGAAGGAATAGTGCATGTAATCGCGGTAGCCCGTCCGCCAGTAGATGCCCCGGGTGAAGCCGTACTTGGCGAAGATCTGATCCACGCTGCCGTTGACGGGGATGGAATAGGGATCGCTGTCCGGGCGGAAATAGCTGCCCGTCAGGGCCTTGCCGCTGGGGGAGCAGTAGTAGTTCTCCCGGGGGTTGATGTCGATGGCCAGACCCACGCTGTGCTCGGACTTGTTGGCCCAGCGGTAGCCGCCCAGGCTGTGGATGGGGGGCTTCTCGGGCAGGGCGTAGATCTCCGCGAAGATGGCCTCCACCGTGGCGGCGATGTTCTTATGGACGGTCAGCTTCCAGGTGCGGGTGTATTTTTCCCCGGCGCTGTTGATGTCCCAGGTCTTGACGGTGACCTCGGTCATGTGGGGCCTGGCCTCGGCGTTGTTGGCGTAGACGGTGCGGTAGTCGGAAATCCTCGCGGTGCCGAAGATCATCCGCAGCTTCTCGTTCTTGCTCATGCCGGAGCTGCCCAGCCCGGCGGCGGAAGCGCCGGTCTCAGGGGCGCTTTCGGAGCTGCCGCTGTTGGAGCTACTGCCGCTGTTGGAGCTGCTGCCGCTGTTGGAGCTGCTGCCGCTGCTGGAGTTGCCGCTGTTGCTGGAGCTGCCGCTGGAGCTGCCGAGGCTGTCGCTGTCCTCCCGGTAGGTGTTGCCCCGGCTGCCGTAGTTCTCGTAGGGGAGCTCCAGCATGGAGACCAGATCGGAGCGGACGTAGCCCCTGCGGCCGTTGTAGCTGACCTTGTACCAGCCCCGGTTAAAGCCCACGATGAAGCAGGTCTCGTTCCGGGGCGCCCGGGCCACCACGGGAGAGTCGGTGGTGGGGCGCTGGCGGACGTTGGTGACGCCGCCGAAGCGGGCGTAGCCCAGCTTGACGTTCTTCACCTCGTCCAGCTCCAGATAATCCTCGTGCATATAGCCGGTTTCCAGGTTGTAGACCACCTTGTACCAGCTGCCTGTGTGGTCGATGACCACCACCTTGTCATTGCGGTGGGCCGTGGCCAGAATGTCGGAGCCGATGTCCGCGCGCTCCCGCAGCCGCAGGGAGCCCGCGGTGACGGTGCCGATGGCGGTTTTGTATTCCGCTGCCTCCGCTCTGGGGCTGAGCCCGCCCAGCAGGCAGACCGTGATCGCCAGGCTCAGAAGCAGCGCGCCGATGCGCTGAATCGCTTTCATGGAGCGTTCCTCCCATAATTCTCTGATTGTAACTAAATTGTAACCGATTGTGACGTATTTGTCAACTGTTATTTTTCTCCCCGCCCCGTGTTGCTTTTTGTCGAATTTTGTATTATAATACTTGAAAAATCCGGCGCCCATCGGCGCATACTATTCCGGAGAGGAGGCGGCGGCATGGAAGCGGCTGCATATCAACAGATACTGGCCCTCACCGGCGGCCCCGCCTTCGCCGTGTGGGAGGGCAGGCTGGCGCTCTGTACCCCCCAGGCCGGGGAGCTGGGGCTGAAGGACGGGGCGCCCTTTGCCGAGTGCTTCCCGGGGGCGGAGCTGCCCGGGGCGGGGGAGCCCGCCGTGATCTCAAGCTGCAGGCTGGCGGGGCAGAGCTGGCAGCTGCGCGCCGCCGCGGCGGAGGGGACCGTGCTCTGCTTCCTTTGCCCGGAGGAGCGCTTCCTCCCCGCCGCCAACGCCCGCACGGTGGCCCACACGGCGGGGGCCATCCGCACGGTGCTCCAGGATCTGACCACGAGCCTGAACAGCCTGGCGGAGCTCCCCGCGGCGGCGGAGCAGCCCTTTGCGGGCTGCGCGGCCGAGGCCCTGCGGAGCGTCTACCGGCTGCGGCGCACCGCCGCGGCCCTGGAGCAGTTTGCCCGCCTGCAGGGGGGAAGCTATGTCCCGCGGTGGGGCAGGCTGGAGCTGACCATGGCGATGAACGAGCTGGGAGGCCAGCTGCGGGAGCTGCTGGCGGCCACGGGGCTCAGCCTGGAGCTTCGGATCCCCGCCCGGCCCCTGGAGGCCTGCCTGGACTGGCCCCTCACGGCCTCCCTGCTGCGGGAGCTGACGGCCAACGCCGCCGCCAACGCCGGCGACGGCAGGGTGACGCTGGAGCTCAGCGCCGAAGGCCCGGACCGGGTCCGCTTCACCCTGCGCAACCGCCCCGGCGCGCCCCTGCCGGAGGCCCTGTTCCACCGCCACGCCGCCCGGCGGGGGGAGGGCTTCGGAGGCCTGGGCCTGGGGCTGAGCCTGGTCAGCGCCGGAGCCGCCTGCCAGGGCGGGAGCTTTCTGATCTCCGCCGACGCCGAGGGGGAAGTCACGGCGCTGCTCTCCCTGCCCCGCTACGGCG
Organism: Oscillospiraceae bacterium; assembly: GCA_017541995.1. Classification (GTDB taxonomy): domain Bacteria; phylum Bacillota; class Clostridia; order Oscillospirales; family Oscillospiraceae; genus JAFRPC01. The sequence continues at coordinate 18,231 of JAFXYD010000031.1, read as the reverse complement.
GGGAGGCGGAGCTTTGCTTCGAGTCCCGGCGCTCCCTGGACCCCGAGGAGAATCTGATCGCCCTGTCTCCGATCCTGCCCGCCCGGCTCTACCGCCTGGAGGATCTTTTGTAATGCGTCCCAAGCGCTGCCCGGCGCCCGGAGCCTGTCCGAATAGACAGGCTCCGGGCGCCGCGGCTTTTTTCGAAAAATTTTTTTCAAAAGATGTAAACTTTTTCGCCCCCTCGCGCATCTATAGAGCAGAAGCCAAAGAATGGGAGGTGCTGGGAATGTGCCCCGAGCCGGATTTCGGACTGCAATACCGCAGCCTGATCGAATCCTACCGGCTGGCCCCGGAGATATCCGCCCGCCAGCTGGAGCAGATTCTGAAGCAATTTTTTGCCCGACGGCGGGCTGTGCGCGGGCAGGAGCCAAAAACGAAGGCGAAGGGCGGTGACGCGGAATGAAAAATGAACGGGAAGCCCCGGAGAGCCGAAGCCCGGCGGCCGCGAAAATAGATGAAGCCCTGCTGGCGCGGGCCAGGGCGGGGGACCGGGCCGCCCTGACGGAGCTCTACGAGGCCAGCAGCCTGGAGCTCTACCGCAGCCTCCACGCCATGCTGCGGGATGAAGAGCTGGTGCTGGACGTGCAGCAGGATACCTATCTGAAGGCCTTTTCCCGCCTGGATCAGCTGCGGGACGCCGCCTCCTTCCTGCCCTGGCTGCGGAAAATCGCCGTCAACGAGGCCAGAGCCCAGCTGCGGCGGAAGCGGCCCCTGCTCTTCTCCGAGCTGACGGAGGAGGAGGCGGGGGAGCCGGAGCTGCCGGATCAGCGGGTGGAGGCAGCCCCGGAGCTGGCCCTGGATCGGGCGGAGACCGCCCGGCTGATCCGGGAGATCCTGGAGGGCCTCACCGACGCCCAGCGCCTGATGCTGGGCATGTACTACTATGAGCAGATCCCCGTAAAGGAGATCGCGGAGAGCCTGAATCTCAGCCAGAGCACCGTCAAAACCCAGCTCCGCCGCAGCAAGAAGCGGGTGGAGACCGAGGTGCGCCGTCTGGAGGCCCAGGGCGTGAAGCTATACGGCCTGTCGCCCCTGCCCTTCCTCCTGGCCCTGCTGAAGCGGGCGAAGCCCGACCCCGGGGCGGGGGAAAAGCTGCTGGCGGGGGCGCTGCCCCGGGCGGCGGAGGCCGCGGCGGAGGCTGCCGCGGTGCATGTCGGCCGCAGCTTCTTCCAGACGGCTCTGGGCCGGGTGTGCCTGGGTCTCCTGGCAGCCACCGCCCTGGGCGGCGGGGTCCTGGGCTACAGCTGGCTGCGGAGTCAGACGACAATGGGCGACGTACAGCCCACGGAGCCTATTCAGATCCTGCACACGGTGGAAGTCCCGGACAGCGACGAGGATCTGCCCCCGGCTGAAACCGAGCTCCCGGATTTCACGGAGCCGGATACCCCGGAGGAGCTGCCGGAGCCCTCCACCGAAGCGACAGAGCCCCCCACAGAGCCGGAGCCCTCTGAGCCCGCGGCAATTCCCACGGAGCCGGAGCCCACGGAGCCCGAAAACCAGCCCCCCGCCCCGACCCCTACGCAGCCCGCCACCCCCGTTTCCCCGACTCCGACCCCCACGGAGCCGACGCCCAATGAGCCCTCCGTGACGCAGCCCCAGAGAGAGCCGCAGATCACAGGATACAGCTGGCCCTTTGAGGAGAATGCCTATGATCTTCCGAGCCTTTCCTATCAGTATGCCTTTGGGTATGTGAAGATCTCGACGATCAACGGCGGGGCTCCCACATTATACACAGATAATCCCGCCGTGGTAAAGATCGAAGCGCAGGGGAAATATACCGACAGCGACTTGAAACCGGGCGAAACCGGATACTGTTGGCGCATTTCCGTTGTGGGCAGCGGAAACGCAAGAATATTCTGTACGCTGAAGGGTGAAATCTACCGGGAGTTTACGATCACAAATCCGGAGCATCCCCCGAAGCTGTTGCGCGCAGAGCTTAGTCAGGAAGCAGACGCATACGGCCAACTGAATTGCCAGACAGGCGAAAGTCTCTGGTTCTCCCTGGTCGTTCAGGGGGAATCCGAGCCTGAGATCAGCACGGACAGACCGGAAGTCATCCGACTTGGCCCGCTCAGCGGGTTTACGGGCGGGGGAATCGAGCACTGGTATGAGCACGGCTTTTTCGTAAACAGCAGCATCGTCGGAGCGGGCGACGCGCACATCTATGTGAAGCTGAACGGCGAGACCGTGAAGACTTATTCTGTCCACGCAGCCGACCGGGATGAAATTGATCCTTCAGAAGAGACAGACCAGACGGAAAACCCTGCGCAGCCATAAAGCGTTATATTCATAAGAATCGACAAAAAACTGTTATCAAAGGAGAATTACGATGAAAAAGAGAATGCTTTGCCTGTTCCTCGCAGCGATCCTCCTTACAGCAGCGCTTACGCAGAGTCTGCCGCGCGCGGAGGCGGCCAACAGCGGCTATCAGGTTTTGGCAGATTTTATCCAGCAGAACGGCAGCCCCGCCTTCTCCAATTCCTACGGGTACGCAACCGAAAAATCGCTGCGGGAGGCGGACGCGGCAGAAGCCGAGCAGCACCATTTTCAGGTGGTCTACCACCCGCAGAAGCATCAAATTGAAGTGTATTATTCCTATCTCAGCGGATATGCCGCGTGGCTCAACTTCTCTATGACCCTGAACCAGGATGGATCCATCAGCAACATTTATGCTTCCAACGGCGGAGGGGAAGCGCATTATCGGATCGTGCCAGCCGCGTTCACGCTGACCAGCATGCTGACGGTCCATGACAGCCTCGGAGATACGGAGGGATTTGACCCGCTTGCAACATACTTAATGAAGGAAGCGCTGGAGGAGCTGCGGCTGATCCTTGCACAGGGCGGCAGCAATCTGGCTGCCCTCGGCTTTACGAGCTACCCCGCCGGACATACGCATTCCTGGGGCGGCGCTGTGATCCTCGAAGCGCCGAGCTGCAAATTCGGGAGCAAGGAGCTGCGCTGCGGCGCCTGCGGCAGTGTCCGCCGCTATTCTCTGAGCCCGACGAAGGCGCACAGCTGGGATCAGGGGACCGTGACCCAGGAGCCGACCTGCACGGAGACGGGCTGGATGCGCTACAGCTGCGTAGTTTGCATGTGGCAGGAGTCCAAGGAGCTCCCTGCCCTGGGCCATGCCTGGCAGCTGTCAAAGGTCGTGACCGAGCCGCAGGAAGGGCAGGAGCTGCACAGCGGTTTTGCAGAATATACATGCTCCCGCTGCCAGGCGTCCAAGGAGGGCCGCCTCTGCGCTGCCGAGGTCTTCACGGATATGCCCGCCGACGGCAACTGGGCCCACGCGGCCATTGACTGGGCTTACTTCGGCGGCGTCACCTCCGGCAAGACCGCCACGACCTTCGCCCCCAAGGCCACGGTGACCCGGGCCGAGGTGGTGAGCTTCCTGTATAAGGCCATGGGCAGCCCCGCCCCTGCCGGCACCGAGAATCCCTTCACCGACGTGGCGGAGGGCAAGTATTACTACAAGCCGGTGCTCTGGGCCGTAGGCGCGGGGTCACCACCGGCGCCACGCCCACCAGCTTCGCGCCTAAGAAGAACTGCACCCGGGCCCAGATCGTCACCTTCCTCTGGAACGCCGCGGGGAAACCGGAGCCCGCAGCCGAAGAGAGCCCCTTCACGGACGTCTCCGAGAGCAAGTATTACTATAAGGCCGTGCTCTGGGCCTACCAGAATCAAATCACCGGCGGCGTTACCGCCACCGCCTTCGGCCCCAACAAGGTCTGCACCCGGGCCCAGACCGTGACCTTCCTCTACAAGGCCAACGAGCTGCTCACTGCTGACCCCCTGCCCGAGGAGCCCGACCCGGAGCCCACTCCGGACCCCGCTCCCCTGGAGCCGTAACAGCCAGATTCGGATTTGTAAGTCTGTAGTGCCGGCAATCTGCCGGCTGTAACGGTAAGCAGGAGCGGATCGGGCCGGCAGATTGCCGGCACTACAATCAGACAAATCCCGCTTTGGCGGGTCGATAATCCCTTGCAAATAACGAAATCTATGCTATAATATGGTTGTGTGATCCTCTGTTCACATGATTAAGAATGAAAGAAGGAACTCTACCCATGAAAAAACGCGTTCTCTCCCTGCTGCTGGCTCTGGTGCTGGCGGTGAGCATTTTCGTGATGCCCGCGGAGGCGGCCAGCGCCAAGGAGGTCCACACTTACCTGACGGAGCTCGCCAAGGCGGGGCAGTATGACTCCGATGCCGGATGGTGGTCCGACGGCTTTAACATCGGCGAAAACGCCTACTTCGGCGTCTTCTACCTGGAGTCCTCCGGCTACATCGAGCTCTCCACGTTTGACGAAAACTACGAAGTCACCTGGCGCATCTCCAGCAATCCCAGTCCCGCCTACAACGCCTATATCATGAGTTACCAGGGCAACGAGGCCAAGGGGACCGTCCAGATCCAGGCCGGCTACAACGGCTCCAGCTTCAGCTCCTTCAAAAGCTACACCGGCGACAGCTCCAGAACGGCTGAGCTGCTGGACGTTCTGAACGAACGCCTGCCCTTGGTGATGGAGATCACCCGTCTGGTCATCGGCACAAAAAATTACACCCTGGCGGACCTGGGCATCACCGGCTACAAGCAGTGCCTCTACGTGCACGCCTTTGACAGCGGCAAAATCACCAAGCAGCCCACCTGCGCGCAGAGCGGCGAGAAGACCTACACCTGCACGGTATGCGGCTATACCCGGACCGAGCGGGTGGACCCCACCGGTCAGCACAAGTGGGACGCGGGCACCGTGGTGGTGGAGCCCAGCTGCACCCAGGAGGGCACCGTCCGCTACAGCTGCACCGTCTGCAAGAGCGCCACAAAGGATGAGAAAATCCCCGCCCTGGGCCACGCCTGGAAGCTGAATCAGATTCTGACGGAGGCCGGGGAGAGCGATCACGGCACGGCCCGCTTTGTCTGCTCCCGCTGCAATGAGACCAAGGAGGGCCGCCTCTGCGCCGCCGAGGTCTTCACCGACATGCCCTCCGACGGCAACTGGGCCCATAAGCCCATCGACTGGGCCTACTTCAGCGGCGTCACCTCCGGCAAGACGGAAAGCACCTTCGCCCCCAAAGCCACCATCACCCGGGCCGAGGCCATGACCTTCCTCTGGACCGTGGCGGGCAAGCCGGAGCCCACGCTGACCCAGAGCCCCTTCACCGACGTCAAGCCCGGCAAGTACTACTACAAGCCCGTGCTCTGGTCGGTGGAGAACGGCATCACCGGCGGCAAGACCGAGACGAGCTTTGCCCCCCGGGCGGCCTGCTCCAGGGCGGAGATCATGACCTTCCTCTGGAACGCCGCGGGCAAGCAGGAGCCCACGCTGACCCAGAGCCCCTTCACCGACGTCAAGCCCGGCAAGTATTACTACAAGCCCATCCTCTGGGCCTTTGAGAACCAGGTCACCGGCGGCACCAGCGAAGGCAAATTCAGCCCCAGAGCCCTGTGCAGCCGGGCCCAGGTTGTGACCTTCCTCTACAAGGTGAAGGATCTGCTGCAGCCCGTGGGATAAGCCCTTCCCCCGGGGCGGCAAAACAGAGCTTTCCCCAAAAGCAAAACGGAGTACGGCGCCGCCGTACTCCGTTTTGCCGCTGTGAGGCTTACAGGGGCTCGTCCGTCAGACTCTCAAACTCGGCGGCCACCTTTTCAAAGGTCTCCTCGTCGATGTCCAGCAGCTCAAAATCGTCCTCCGTGGGCTTGTAGCCGTAGAGATACACGTCCTCGCTGCCGTCCAGGGCCTCCAGGGCGATGTAGTCCTGGCCGTCCACGTCAAAGATCCCCATGATGCCGCAGTCAAAGCTCACGCCGTCCTCAAAGTCCAGGGTGATGATCTGGTCGTCACTGTAATTGCCTGTCATATTGTATTCCTCCATTCCGCAGGCTTGCTATTTGCCTGTTGATTCATTTTGTTACGCTTCCCGGAACATCCGGAAGGCGGTGGGCAGGGCGTAGCCCGTCTCCAGGGCCTGGGGATCCGCCCAGACGAAAGCCTCGGCCTCCTCTCCGCAGGAGATGTAGAAGCAGCGCATCTGCCATTGCACGTGGGTGAAGATATGGCTCCGCTCCAGCTGCTTCACCAGGGCCCGGGGCCGCAGCCCCCAGTCCGCCGCCTGGTCCAGGGCCTGCTGGGCCTCCAGCCAGCCGGGAACGTTGGGAAATTCCCAGAGCCCCGCCAGCAGGCCCGAGGCCTTCCGCTTCCGCAGGGCCAGCGCGCCGCCGCAGTCAAAGACGAATACTGTCAGCCGCTCCGTGCGCCGGGGCCGCTTCTCCCCCCGCACGGGGTAGCGCTGCCAGGCTCCGGCCTCCCGGGCCGCGCAGAAGGGGGCGGCGGGGCAGGCTTCGCAGCGGGGCGTCCCGTTGGGCAGGCAGACCGTGGCCCCCAGCTCCATCAGCGCCTGGGTCAGAAGTCCCGCCCCCCGCTCCGGGTATCGGGCCGCCAGCTCCGCCCGCAGGGCCTGCTTCACGGCGGGCAGGTCCACGCAGCGCCCGTCGGCCTCGAGGCGGGTCAGCACCCGCAGCACGTTGCCGTCCACGGCGGGGGTGGGCAGATCGAAGCAGATGGAGCAGACGGCCCCCGCGGTGTAGTCCCCGACGCCGGGCAGGGCCCGGACGGCGGCGTAGCTGTGGGGAAAGACGCCGCCGTGCTCCGTCATGATGACCTGGGCGGCCTTTTGCAGATTTCGCACCCGGGAATAGTAGCCCAGCCCCTCCCAGAGCTTGTGCAGCAGCTCCGGGTCCGCCGCCGCCAGGGCGGGAATGTCCGGCACCGCCGCCAAAAAACGGGCGTAGTAGCCCTTCACCGCCTCCACCCGGGTCTGCTGCAGCATGATCTCCGAGAGCCATACGTGGTAGGGCTCCCGGTCCGCCCGCCAGGGCAGCTCCCGCCGGTGCTCCGCGTACCAGCCGGGCAGAGCCGGAATCAGCCTGTCCAGGCGTTCCCTGTTTTCCATCCTCGTCTCCTGTACTCTGTGGTCTGTTGCCCCATATTGTAATACATAGCGGGAAAAAAGTCAAATTATAAAAAATAGTTGATGCATTTTCGGAAAGATTGTGATATAGTATCATCAGACAGATATGGGAAGGGGAGTACCCTATGAAGCTGAATTACAAACGCACGATTTTCGTCGGCTTTGCCTTTTTTCTGATCTGCGCCTTCTGGCAGGCCTATGACAACACCGTCCCCCTGATCCTCACCAACAAGTTTGGTATGTCCCAGACCCTCTCCGGCGGCGTTATGACCCTGGACAACGTGCTGGCGCTGTTTATGCTGCCCCTGTTCGGCGCCATCTCCGACCGCTGCCGCTCCAAGCGGGGCAGGCGGACGCCCTTCATCCTGGTGGGTACGATCATCGCGGCGGTGTTCTTCGTGGCCCTGTCCTTCGCGGATATGGCCCAGCTGAAGAACATCACCGAGGTCAAGGCCATCGACGACCCCGCCGCCCTCTCCGTGATCTACAACGCCGAGAAGGACGCCGAGCTGAAGACCCCCGACAACGAGAGCTTCCGGCTGGGCGAGCTCTTCACGGAGGAGGAGTTTAGAAGCATCCCCTCCCAGCTCTGGCTGGACGCCGAGGCGGAGCTCACCACCTCCACCGGCAAAACCGTCAAATTCAGCGAGATCAAGACCAAGGCGGAGTTTGCCAAGCTCCCCGCCGACATTCTTCTGCCCGGCGACGGCGGCACCATCGGGGAGGCCCTCCGGGAGCCCAAGATCACCGAGCAGTGGTATCAGCTGGTCTTCTCCGGCGGCGCGGTCCGGGCCTGGACGGTGCAGGACAAGGCCCCCGGCGCGGTCTACCCCATGCAGGATCGCTTCCTGGCGGAGGGGGCTGAGTCTGAGGCCAACGCCATTCTGCTCCACGCCCCCGGCAAGGCCTTTGTGAACCCCCACTACACCGATTACGTGGTGCCCGCCCGCCAGGCCTACGCCTGGTCCGTCACCAAGGCCAATTCCAGCCCCCTGGTGGCCTTTATGATCCTCCTGCTCATCGTCCTGGTGGCCATGTCCACCTTCCGCAGCCCCGCCGTGGCCCTGATGCCCGACGTCACCGTGAAGCCCCTGCGCTCCAAGGCCAACGCCGTGATCAACCTCATGGGCAGCGCCGGCGGCATCCTGGTGCTGGGCCTGGGCATGCTCTTCGCCACCGGCGCGGTGCAAAACGCTCTGATGGGCTACACCCTGTTCTTCTGCGTCATCGCCGGCATCATGCTGCTGGCCCTGCTGATCTTCCTGCGCACGGTGAAGGAGCCCCAGTTTGCCGCCGAAATGGCGGAGGACTCCAAGCGCTATGGCATCGAGGAGGCGGAGGAGGAGCTCTCCGGCTCCCGGAAGCTCAGCGGCGCCGAGCGCAAGTCCCTGTTCTTCCTGCTGCTGTCCATCATCCTGTGGTTCATGGGCTACAACGCCATTACCTCCAAGTATTCCGTCTATGCCAGCACCGTTCTGCACAAGGACTATAACCTGACCCTGATGATCGCCCAGGCGGCGGCCATCGCGGCCTATCTGCCCGTGGGCCTGCTGTCCTCCAAAATCGGTCGGAAGAAGATGATCCTGGCGGGCGTGGTGATGCTGACGAGCTCCTTCACCGTGGCCTCCTTCCTGCGGGAATCCAGCCCCACCGTTCTGATGAACGCCATGTTCATCCTGGCCGGAGTGGGCTGGGCCACCATCAACGTCAACTCCTTCCCCATGGTGGTGGAGATGAGCAAGGGCAGCAACGTGGGCAAGTACACCGGCATCTACTACACCGCCTCCATGGCGGCGCAAACCGTCACCCCCTGGATCTCCGGCTTCTTCATGGACAAGTTCGGCATGATGACCTTCTTCCCCTACGCTGCCATTTTTGCCGGCTTTGCCTTTGTGACGATGCTCTTTGTCAGACACGGCGACAATAAACCCATTGCAAAGAAGGGCCTGGAGGCCCTGGATGTGGAGGAATGATACTATGATCCTGAAAATCATCTTCATCCTGGATCTGATCTGCCTGCTGCTGGCGGGGCTCTTCATGCTCAGCATGATGACCAAGCGCTGCCCCAAGAGCGGCTTCTACGCCAAGCTGGGAGACTGCCTCTATGCCCACCGGGGCCTCCACGCCATCCGCGCGGAGATCCCGGAAAACTCCCTGCGGGCCTTCCGCCTGGCGGCCAACAACGGCTACGGCGCGGAGCTGGACGTCCATCTGAGCCGGGACGGCCGCCTGGTGGTGATGCACGACGAGAGTCTCAAGCGCACCACCGGCGCCAACGCCAACATCAGCGGCGTCACCGCCCAGGTGCTGGGTCAGCTGACCCTGGAGGGCACCCGGGAGAAGGTCCCCTTCCTGGAGGACGTGCTGCCCCTCTTCGACGGCAAGACCCCCCTGCTCATCGAGATCAAGACGGAGAACGGCAACCACGAGGAACTGACCCGGAAGGTCACCAGCCTGCTCAAGCAGTACCCCGGCCTGGACTATATGATCGAATCCTTCGATCCCAGGGTCCTGCTGTGGCTGAAGAAGCACCGCCCCGACATTATCCGGGGCCAGCTGGCGGAGAACTTCTTCCGGGACGAGGGCTGCAATCTGAACCCGGTGATGCGCTTTCTGATGACCAATATGATGACCAACTTCCTCACCCGGCCCGACTTTGTGGCCTACAAGTATGAGGACCGGGACGATCTGGCCCCCGGCCTGTGCCGCAAGCTCTGGGGCCCCCAGTTCTTCTGGTGGGTGGTGCCCTCCCAGGAGGACGCCAATCCCCTGCTGGAGCGGGGGGATATGATCATCTTCGAGGGCTTCGCCGCCAAACGCTGAGTCAGTCTGAGGGCGGCGAAGAATTCGTCTTCCCGTCAACTTTTTTCGCATAAGCTATTGATTTTTGGGAAAAACCCAGTATAATGATAGGCAAATCATAAACCAAAGGAGACAACAGAAAAATGGCAAAGATCGAAAAAGACACCATCATCGGTGACGTGCTGGATATCGCCCCCGAGACCGCGCCCCTGTTCATGGCCATCGGCATGCACTGCCTGGGCTGCCCCGCTTCCCGGGGTGAGACCGTGGAGGAGGCCTGCATGGTTCACGGCGTGGACGTGGACGAGTTCCTGAAGCATCTCAACGCCTTCGATGAGGCCCAGGCCCAGTAAGAAAACAGAAAGACAGGGGCGCGATTCGCGTCCCTGTTTTCGTGAAGCGAGGATTCTATGAAACGCGAACGACCCGATCTGCGGCAGGAAAAGTTCCGCCGCATGACCACCGAGCCGGTTCAGAAGCTGGTGCTCCGGCTCTCGGTGCCCACCATCGCCTCCATGCTGGTGACGGCCCTCTACAACCTGGCGGATACCTTCTTTGTCAGCTCCATCGGCGGCTACGCCGGCACCTGCGCCATCGCGGCGGTGTCGGTCTCCCTGTCCGTCATGGCGCTGATCCAGGCTCTGGGCTTCTTTGTGGGCCAGGGGGCCTCCAATTTCATCTCCCGGGCCCTGGGCAGGCACGACGTGGACAAGGCCTCGGAAATGGCCGCCACGGGCCTCTTCCTGGCCCTGGCCCTGGGGGGCTGCGTCTGCCTGGCGGGGGAGCTCTTCACGGAGCCCATTGCCCGCTTCCTGGGGGCCGACGAGGAATTCGTGAAGCCCACCGCGGACTATCTGCGCTGGATCTTCGCCGCGGCCCCCTTTATGACCGGCTCCTTCTGTCTGAACAACCAGCTCCGCTTCCAGGGCAACGCCCTCTACGGCATGGTGGGGGTGGTCAGCGGCGCGGTGCTGAACGTGGGCCTGGATCCCCTCTTCATCCACAGCCTGGGCATGGAGGCCGAGGGCGCGGCCCTGGCCACGGCCATCAGCCAGTGCGTGGGCTTCTGCGTCCTGCTCTCCGGCACCTTCCGGGGGGACAATCTCCGCATCCACCCCAGCCGGGTCCGGGTCAGCCGGGAGAATCTCCGGCTGATCCTCCAGGGGGGCCTGCCCTCGCTGCTGCGGCAGGGCTGCGGCTCGGTCTCCGTCATGGTGCTCAACCGGGTGGCGGGAGACGTGGGAGCCGCCGACCCGGAAATCGGCCGGGCCGCGCTGATTGCCGCCTTTGGCCTGGTGAGCAAGATCGTCATGATGATGAACAACGCCGTCATCGGCCTGGGCCAGGGCTATCAGCCGGTCTGCGGCTTCAACTACGGCGCGGGCCAGTACAGCCGGGTGCGGCAGGCCTTCTGGTTCCTGGTGAAGGCCGTGGCCCTCTGGTGCGTTCTGATGATGGTCCTGGGTGAGCTCTTCGCCCCCCGGGTGGTGGCCCTGTTCCCGGACGCGGAGCCCCGGGTCCGGGCTCTGGCGGCGGTGATCCTCCGCTTCCAGTGCGCTGCCTTCTTCGTCAACTGCTGGGTGGTGCCCTCCAATATGACCCAGCAGACCATGGGCTGGGTGGTCCCAGCCTCCGTGCTGGCAATGGCCCGCCAGGGCCTGTTTCTGATCCCCCTGGTGCTGATCCTGCCCCGGCTCTTCGGCCTCACGGGCCTGGAGCTGGCCCAGCCTGCCAGCGACCTGTGTACCTTCTGCCTCGCCATCCCCCTCCAGGCCCGGGTTCTGAAGCACCTGTCCCAGCCGGACAAGGGGCTGGAATAGGGGCCTGAGCCCAATGAAAAAGGAAGCGCAAGGATGAAACTGCCCATTTCCAAGCGCCTGCTCCGCTGCGCGGAGCTGGTGCCCCCCTGCCGGACGGCGGCGGACCTCGGCACGGATCACGGCTATCTGGCCATCCATCTGCTGCAAGCGGGACGCTGCGCCCATGTGATTGCCGCCGACCTGCGGGAGAAGCCCCTGGCCTCCGCCCGGGCCAACGCCGCGGCCTTCGGCATCTGCGAGGCCGCGCCCCAAGCCTTCCCCTTGAGGGGAAGCTGCCCCAGTGCGCACACTGGGGCGGATGAGGTGGTCCCCAATCCAGGGGCAGCCGCGTCCGGGACGATTTCCTTCCGCCTCTCAGACGGTTTGCGGAATTTCAAGCCCGGGGAATTTGAGGTCCTGATCCTGGCGGGCATGGGGGGCGACCTCATCGCCCGCATCCTGGCGGAGGCCCCCTGGCTGGACGGCGGGGACTATCGCTTGGTTTTGCAGCCCCAGTCCGCCGCCCATGAGCTGCGGCGCTGGCTGGGGGAGCGGGGCTGGTCCATCGAGCGGGAGCTTCTGGTCCGGGACGGGGGCTTTCTCTACAGCGTCATGCGGGTCTGTCCCTTCGGGGGCAGAGCCCTGCGCCCCGGGGAACAATACTGCTCTCCGGCCCTCCGCCGGGAGGGGGACCCGCTCTTCCCGGCGTATCTGGCCCGGATGGAGCGGGCCCTGGCGCTGACGGTGGAGGGAATCTCCCGGAGCGCGGCCCCGGAGGACCTTGCCCGGGGGGAATATTACCGGGCAGCCCTGGCGGAAATTCTTTCCATGGAAAGGAGAAAACAATGACTGTACAGAATATTCTGGACTACCTCTGGACCCTGGCGCCCCTGGCCTGCAAGGAGAGCTGGGACAACGTGGGCTTTCTGGCGGGCCGGAAGGACGCCGAGGTGAGGAAAATCCTCGTGGCCCTGGACGCGACAGACGCTGTGGCGGAGGAAGCGGAAGCCCTGGGCTGCCAGCTGGTGGTGACCCACCACCCCCTGATCTTCCGGGCTCCCAAGCACGTCACCGACGCCGACCCCATGACCGAGACCCTGCTGTCCTATTTGGAAAAAGGAATCGCTGTCATCTCCATGCACACCAATCTGGACTGCGCCCCCGGGGGCGTCAACGACGTCCTGGCGGAGCGGCTTGGTTTACATAACGTGGGAGTTCTGGAGGACGGGGAGACGGCCGGACTGCTTCGGGCGGGGGAGTGCTGCCCGGTGGAGCTGAGCCAGTTTGCGGCCTTTGTGAAGGAGCGGCTGGCCTGTCCCGGCCTGCGCTACGCGGACGGCGGGAAGCCCGTCCGGCGGGTGGCGGTGGGAGGCGGCGGCTGCGCCGAGTACATTGCCCTGGCTGCGGCCTCCGGCTGCGACACCTTCGTGACCGCCGACGTCAAGTATCACCAGTTCCAGGAGGCCCAAAGCCGGGGACTGAATCTGATCGACGCCGGGCACTTTGAGACGGAGAATCCGGTCTGCGCCCGGCTGCGGGACAGTCTGGCAGCCCGCTTCCCGGAAGTGGAGACCCTGCTCTCCAAACACCGGGATTTGATCCGATTTTTATAAAAAACTGTTGCACATTGCGGTCTGATGTGCTAAAATATTTCAGTTAAAACAAACAGAAGGGATGAAATTCAATGTCCGGACATTCCAAATGGCATAATATTCAGAAGACCAAGGGGGCCCAGGACGCCAAGCGCGCCGCAGCCTTCACCAAGATCGCCAAGGAGATGATCGTCGCCGTGAAGGAAGGCGGCGGCTCCACCGATCCCAACAACAACTCCCGTCTGGCCACGGTCATCACCAAGGCCAAGGCGGCCAACATGCCCAACGACAACATCAAGCGCGTGCTGGACCGGGCCGCCGGGGCGGGCAGCGGCGACAACTACGAGTCCATCACCTACGAGGGCTACGGCCCCAGCGGCGTGGCCGTCATCGTGGAGACCATGACCGACTCCCGCAACCGCACCGCGGGCAACGTCCGCCACCACTTTGACAAGTTCGGCGGCAATATGGGCGCCTCCGGCTGCGTGGCCTGGAACTTCACCAAGAAGGGCGTCCTGGTCATCGACAACGAGGATGAGGACTACGAGGAGGACGAGGTCATGATGGACGCCCTGGACGCGGGCGCCGCCGACTTTGAGCCCGACGGGAACGTCTTCACCGTCTACACCGATCCCGACGATTTCAACGCCGTGGCCGAGGCCCTGGGCAAGAAGTATACCTTTGTTTCCGCCCAGATCGAGCAGGTGCCCAACGAGTACAAGAGGCTGGAGAACGAGGACGACATCAAGATGATGGAAAAGCTCATCGACGCCTTTGAGGACGACGACGACGTTCAGAACGTCTGGCACAACTGGGAGCAGGACTGATTTCCGCCCGGGATTGATTTGCGAAAAGAAACGGACTCCGCCGCGTGGCTTGCGCGGCGGGGTCCGTTTGTTCGATCCGGAGCAGTATTCCGAACGCTCCAAAGCCGCCCCGGGGCGGCCCTGGGGGTTTCCTTTTCCCGGCGGGTCAGAAATAGCTGACCTTCACCTGCTTGCCCATGGCCTGGAGGGCCTCAGAGAGGTCCTTCACCAGACCCATTTTGATGTTGAAGTTGATGGGCAGATCCGGGTTCTGATGGGCGGGGTTGATGGCCCGGCCCACGTAGAAATTGATGTCTGTGGCCTCCTCGAAGAGCATCCGGGAGATCAGGCTGGCGCCGTCCCGCTTGAAGCTCCACTGCTCATAGCTGTGGTTGTCCGCCAGGTAGTCCTTGGCATACTCCACCACCCGGTTCATGGTGATGACGCCCTCGGTGACCAGGTCCGCCCCCTCCATCTCGGAGATGGGGGGCACGCCGGGGGCCTCGCTGCCCTTCACCGGACGGATGGAGGCCCCCAGGTAGCGGGCCGCAACGGAGGCGGTGGTGCCGCCGCAGATGATGTGCTTGCCCTCCCGGGAGAAGAACAGCCGCATCATCCGGTCCCCCTCGCTGGGGTTGGCCGGGGGTCCGAAGAGGATGTTCATGGGGGTCCGCTGCCGGACCCGCACCACGCAGGCGGTGGCGTCGTCCCGGGGCTGGCCGCCGTAGAGGGTGTAGCACTCGTCCACCAGCATGGTGGCCAGGGTCTTGGCAGTGTAGCCCGCCAGGGTCAGGGGCTCCAGAAAGGCGATGATGTCCTCCCGCCGCCAGTTGTAATTGTAGGCCTTCTCGGCGTTGGCGTAAGGGCAGCCGTCGCTCATGGCCACGAAAACGTCCCCGTCCTGGAGCCGGAGGGTGGCGCGCAGGACCTTCTTGCCGCCCACGTTCATCTCCTGCCTGGGGAACTCAAAATTGCTGCCGTCCCGAATCAGAATGGTGGCGGGATTCTCATATTCGATGACGTCCGCGGTCTCGTTGCGGATCAGATGAATCACCGTAAAGGTGGAATAGGCCACGCCCTTCTTGGAGTCCACGGGGAGGGTGTCCACGATGGTGTTGACGCAGTCCTCCAGAGAGGCCCCCTGGGCCAGCATGGTGGAGATGATCTTGGAGGTCAGGGTGGAGAGGATGCTGGCCTTCACACCGCTGCCCAGACCGTCGGCCAGGACCACCACGGTGGAGTCCGGCTCATGGGGGACCACCTCCACATGGTCGCCGCAGAGCTCCTCTCCAAAGTGATTCACGCTGAGATAGCCGATGTCGGTACAGAATTTATTCATCGTTCACAGACTCCTTGAGCTTGGTCAGGGCGATTTTGGTCTCCGCGGCCGTCTCCCCCAGAAGGGAGGCGATCTGCTGAACGATCCGCATCTGCTTGTTCACCACCTGGTCCGCCACCTCGGCGGTCTGGCGGTTCAGGTCCTCCTTCTTCAGCCGGGCCTCCTCCCGCTCCGTCACATCCCGGAGAATGCACAGCAGATTGTGGCTCTCCTGATCCCGGAAGATGGTCTGCTCCACATAGCGGTCATATTCGGCCATATAGACTTTCTGATCCCGGACGTTTCGTCCGCTGTGCAGCACCTGGATAAAGGGGGTGGGGTCCAGGACCCGGACCAGCTGGTCCCCCTGCACGTCCGCCAGATAGCGAACGTTCAGCAGCTTCTGGGCGGCAGTGTTCATCTGCTGAATCTCCAGGTCCTCGTTGACCACCAGCATGGCCACGGGGGTATTGTGCATCATGCTGTCGGAGAAGTGCTCCGCCTGCTCCTTCAGAAAGGGCAGGCACATGGATACGTCTGCCTTGCCCTGGTAGATGGCCACAGCCTTCTCCCGGCAGGTGTCGTAGCCGCAGGTGCCGCAGTTGAGCTCGTCCTCAGGCTTGGTTTTGCCCATGCGCTTGAGAATCTTCTGCAGCTCCATGGGGGATGGCATCTCCTTTTTCCGGGTCAGGTTGGAAAATTCCTTCCGCAGCAGCTCCGGCGCGGGCTGCTCCAGCCGGAAGTCCTGCCGTCCGGCGTAGTCGTCCACCGCCAGGGTGCTGGTGATCAGGGACTTTCGGTGCTCCATCACGGGGCCGTTGACGCAGGAGCCGGGGCAGGCGGACATCTCGATGAAGCAGTGGTGGACCTTCCCCTGCCGGATGTCCTCCAGGGCCTCGATGACGTTCTGCATCCCGTCCACCACCAGATAGCTACAGCCCGGCACCCGCTCCGTCAGGGTCCGCAGGATGCCGCCGGTGGTGGGGAAGAGCCGGGCCAGGCCCAGATCGTCCTCGGGCTCCTCCAGAGGCGCCGGGCTGACGCCCTCCTGGGCCATCCAGGCGGACAGCTCCTCAAAGGTCAGCACCGCGTCCACCAGATCGCCGTAGCGCTGGGCCTCGTCCTTCTTCGCCACGCAGGGGCCCACAAAGACGGTCCTGGCCCCGGGGTGCTCCCGTTTGAGGGCGGCGCAGTGGGCCTGCATGGGGGACTGGACGTCCGCCAGGAAGGGAAGGATCTCGGGGAAGTATTTTTCGATTACCAGATTGACGGAATGGCAGCAGGAGGAGATGAGGATATCCCGGTGCTCCTCCCGGAGCAGGCGGTCATACTCCCGCTTCACCACCGTGGCGCCCAGGGCGGTTTCCTCTACGCCGGCGAAGCCCATCTGCTTCAGGGCCGCCTCCATGCCCCGGATTCCCACGCCCTCATAGTTGGCCGCAAAGGAGGGCGCCAGGCTCACATAGACCGGCTCCCCGCTCTGGAGCAGGACCTTCACCTTCTCGGTCTCATCCACGATCTGCTTCGCGTTCTGGGGGCAGACCACCACGCACTGGCCGCAGAGGACGCAGTCCTCCTCCATGACGTGGGCCTGGCTGCCGGAGAAGCGAATGGACTTGACCGGGCAGTGCCGGATACATTTGTAGCAGTTTTTGCAGTTGGATTTTTTCAGGGTCAGACAGTTGGGCATAGCGTACCTCCAAGCCATGTATTTACCGATCCGCTCCCCCCCGCGCCGGGGGCGGGGGATCAGACTAATTAATGTTTATTATAACACAATCCGCCTCCGCCTGTAAAGCGGAAATCGACATTTTTGCGGATTCCAAAAAACGACGTCTTTCCGGATGCCTGGAGCTGCCCCCTGCGGCCAAGGGACTACTACCAAAAGTACCTGCCTCTTTCGAAGCAGGTACCGATTCTGATGCTGAAAAATCTTTAACGCTTGGAGAACTGTCGGGCGGATCAGGAAACATGCCGGGGGCATGTTTTCCCGCACGACCGCAGCGGCTATGCCGCGAGGACGCCGCAGTGCGACAAGAGATTTATCTCTTGGAGAACTGAGGCGCGCGGCGGGCGGCCTTCAGACCGTACTTCTTGCGCTCCTTCATTCTGGGGTCGCGGGTCAGGAAACCGGCGGCCTTCAGCTGGGCGCGGAATTCGGGGTTGACCTCCAGCAGGGCGCGGGAGACGCCGTGACGGATGGCGCCGGCCTGGCCGGTGACGCCGCCGCCCTCGACGGTGCAGACGATGTCCACCTTGCCGATCATGCCGGTGGTGTTCAGGGGCTGACGGACGATGAGCTTCAGGGTCTCGAGGCCGAAGTAATCGTCGATGTCGCGGCCGTTGATGGTGATGGAGCCGGTGCCGTTCTCATACACGCGGACTCTGGCGACGGAGGCCTTGCGGCGGCCGGTGCCGTAGTGGTAAGCTCTCTTGCTCTCGTACATTCTTCGTTACCTCCTTAGTCCTGAGTCCAGGCGATGGGCTTCTGGGCCTCGTTCTTGTGCTCAGCGCCCTTGTACAGCTTCAGCCGGGTCATGGCGGTGCGGCCGATGGAGTTCTTGGGCAGCATGCCCTTGACAGCCAGCTCCATGGCGAAGTCGGAGCGGGACTCCATGAGCAGACGGTACTTGGTTTCCTTCAGACCGCCGATCCAGCCGGAATGATGACGGTAGTACTTGTCTTCCATCTTCTTGCCGGTGAGGACAGCCTTGTCGGTGTTGATGATGATGACGAAATCACCGCAGTCAACGTTGGGGGTGAAATCGACCTTGTGCTTGCCGCGGAGCAGGTTGGCGGCGATGACGGCGGTGCGGCCCATGGGCTTGCCGGCGGCGTCAATGACGTACCACTTGCGTTCCACAGTCTCTTTCTTTGCCATAGTAGTGGACATGATGTTTCCTCCG
>JAFXYD010000004.1 GCA_017541995.1 Oscillospiraceae bacterium | reverse complement strand
CTTGTGCGTAAGATATTCACACACCGTCCGTTTTGCGGTCACCGCAGTACTTTTCGGAGCCGAGTATGGAAAAAGAGAACAAGATCTCGCCGCTCTGACGAGACCTTGTTCTTTTTCATGGCTGTTTATTTACAGCCCCTCTCAATGCCTGTTTTTCAAGGCATATATGCACAGCAAAAATATTCCCAGCAATGGCCGGGTTCCCTATGGCGTGATCGCCTCGAAGGGGATATTGTGACTGTTGGCGTAGGTCTCGGCATAGCTGCCGGCGGGGGCGTAGATTGTCAACTGCGGGCAGTTCGTGAAGGCGCTGCTGTTGATCGTGTTCACACTGGCGGGGATGGTGATGGCCCGCAGCTCTGTGCAGTTTGAGAAGGCCTCGGGCCCGATATTTTCCATTCCATCCGGGAGCGTGACAGAGATGAGACCGCAGGAGGAAAAGGAAGCGATGGCAATCACACGCACTCCGTTTGGAATTGTGACAGAGCGCAGATTTGTACAGGACTGAAAGGCACAGGTCTGGATCGCGGTGGTTTTGCTGGGAATGGCAATGGATGTGAGTCCGGTGCAGCCGTCGAACGCGAATTCGTATATTTGCTCTACACTCTCCGGGAGGACAATGGATGTGAGCCCGGTACAGCCCTGGAATAAAGAATTGTCAATGGATTCCACACTTTCGGGCAGCGTGACAGAGCGCAGATTCGTGCAGTTTCGGAATGCTTTGGGCCCAAAATTCCTGACGCCTGTGCTTACGGTTACTGTCTGAATGGAGCTGCGGTAGGAAGACCAGGGAATGCTGGGCGTGCCGTATTCTTGCACCGAGCCATCCTGGCCCCAGAGCTTCAATTCGCCGGTTTCCAGGTCGAGGCTCCAGTTGATGCTGTCATAGCGGCCGTAGGTACCGCTGAGCAGCGTAACCGGGGGCTCGGTGGTGGGCGTAGGGGGATCCGTGGTGGGCTCGGTATGTTCCGTGGTGGGCTCGGTATGCTCCGTGGTAGGCTCGGTATGCTCCGTGGTGGGCGGCGGGGACGGCGTGTCAGACTCCTGCGGCGCGGTGGGATTTGTGGGATCTGTGGGGTTCTGGGACTCGGAGGGAGGGGGAGGATCGCTGGGCGTGGTGGGCCCGCCGGGTGTCGGCGGCTGCGTGGGGCCCGGCTCGGAGGGGCTCGGGTTCTCCGAGGGGTTCGGGGCGTCAGAGGGTTCCGTGGGCTCCGAGGGGTTCCGGGAATCGGAGGGTTCCGTGGGCTCCGAGGGGTTCCGGGAATCGGAGGGTTCCGTGGGCTCCGAGGGGTTCCGGGAGTCAGAGGGCTCCGTGGGATCGTCGTTCTCCGGCTGCGGCGGGCGCGAGGGATCGGATTCGCCTGGCTCGGTCTCCGAAACCGCGACCCGGATCTCAGAGCTGGCGTAGGGGTCTTCGGAGCTGGCGAGGTACTGGGTATCTGTAAACTGGAAGTCGCCGATCCGGGCAATGGCGTCCTTGAACAGCTTGCCGCCTGTCGCAATGCCGCCGCCCAGCAGGGCCAGGGCCAGGAGGCCCACCAGCAGCTTTCCCGTCAGGCTGTGGAGCAGGGCCTGTCCCGCCGTCAGGGCGGTGACGGTGGAGGCCGCGGTGGGAAGCTGACCGAGCAGCGCCGCCAGGCCCTTTTTCTCCGCTTCCCTTGTGGGCTCCAGACGGCGCAGCAGGGCCACCAGGAAGGGGATGGGGCTCATGCCGTAGAGCTTGACCCCCTGCTTCTCCAGGGCCCGGACCCGGGTCTCCACCTTTTTGCGGCCCTTGAAGAGCTGGGCCTTCACGGTGCCCGGAGCGACCTGCAGAAGCTGGGCGATTTCGGTCACGCTCATTTCCTCGTAGTAGCGCATGCCCACCACCAGCTGCTGCTGCTCCGTCAGCTCCGACAGAATCTCCCGAACCAGGCGGGAGGTCTCCTGCCGATCCAGGGCCAGCTCGGGCTGATGCTCCGTGTTCATATCCGGCAGCTCCGGCAGGCTCTCCTCCTCTCCGCTCTCCAGCTCCGTGAAGGGCAGCGGGGCCCGCTTGGACATCTGCCGGGCGGTCTCGTTGACGGCGATCCGCCGCAGCCAGACCAAGAAGGCCTCGTCCGCCTCCAGCTTGTCCAGGCTCCGGAAGGCCCGGAGATAGCTGTCCTGGAGAATGTCCCAGGCCAGATCCTCGTCGTGGACCATGGCGCGGATGGAGCGGTACAGAATCGGGTTGGTCTGCTCGTACAGCTCGGTGAAAGCAGACTGATCCCCTGCCTTCGCCAGAGCCACCAGCTCCGGGGCGATTTCGGCCCTCGGGGCCTGTTTTTTGCTTCTTTCCTTCAAAGGTCTCACCCTCTTCTCTTCTCTCTTATGTTATACCATATTCTTCACGAAATGTCCACAAAAAACCAGTATATCCGTAAATAAGACCCGAAAAGATGGGAATTGGTTTATAGTATTCGCAAAATATTTGTGGGGGAAGCAAAAAATTTTGCTTCCCCCACAGGCTGAGAAATGACTTGAAATCAGCGATAGCGCTGGATGATCTTCACGATGAGATCCTGGAGCAGCTCCACCCGGTAGTCCCCCACAATTGGCTCTGTCTATTGGCTGAAAAACCAGTAGACCAGGCCGTAGAGGATGGAGGCCAGGGTGCCGTAGACGATGACGGGCCCGGCGATGGTGAACATCTTCACCGCCAGCCCCGTGATCCAGCCCTCGGTCTTGAACTCCACGGCGGGGGCCGCCACGGCGTTGGCAAAGCCTGTGATGGGCACCAGGGTCCCGGCGCCGCCGTGCCTGGCCAGATCGTCGTAGAGCCCCAGCCCCGTCAGCAGGGCCGAGAGGAAGATCAGACTCACGGAGCACAGCAGTCCCGCCGCCTCCTCCCCCGCCCCCAGGCTCAGATACAGCTGTTTCAGAGCCTGGCCCAGGACGCAGATCCCGCCCCCCACGGCGAAGGCCTTGGCGCAGTTCAGCGGAGTGTTGGATTTGGGCGCCAGCCGCTTTGCCAGCCTCTGATAGGCCGCGTTGGATAGTTCCATAGACAATTCCCCTCCTTGGGAGCAGTTTGCCCCAAGGGAGGGGAATTATGCCGCAAATTATTGCTCGCAGACCGCGGATTTGGCGCTCTCCACCGCGTTTTCCACGCTGTCGGCGGCCTTGGATATGGCCTGCTTCACCTGGGGCTGTCTGGGCAGCACCGTGGCCGCCACCGCGCCGCCCACCATCCCCAGGCCCAGGGTCAGGGCAAAGCCTTTGATGCTCATGCGTTCGCCTCCTTTCGCCCCTATTCTTCCCCAAAAATTCAGAAAAAGACTGTCCTATTTCACATTTTTATGGTATAATAATCAAAAAAGCGCGAAAGAGGTGCCGATCATGTCCATTGACGTTTTGCAGAACAGAATCCGCAAGCTGAAATGCCCCATCGTGGTGGGGCTGGACCCCACCCGGGAACTGATCCCGCCGGAGCTGCTGGCGGAGTGCGTGTCCCGGCTGGGTCCCGGCCCGGAGGCTCTGGCGGAGAGCTATGGGCGCTTCTGCCGCGGCCTGCTGGAGGCCCTGCGCAAGACCGTCCCCGCCGTGAAGCTCCAGAGCGCCTGCTTTGAGGCCCTGGGCTGGCAGGGGGTGAAGATTATGCAGGAGCTCCTGGCCTATGCCAAAAAGCTGGGCTACTACGTCCTGCTGGAGACCATGCGCGCCGACGTGGGCCACATTGCTGCCCTCAGCGCCCAGAGCGCCTTCGGCGGCCTGGACTTCGGCGGGGAGCGGGTCTTCCCCTACCCCTGCGACGCCCTGGTGCTGAACGGCTACCTGGGCAGCGACGGCATCAAGCCCTATCTGCCCTACGTGAAGGAGAACGGGAAAAACCTTTTCGTGGTGGTGAAGTCCTCCAACAAGTCCTCCTCGGAGGTCCAGGACCTGCTCTCCGGGGACCGGGTGATCCACACCGCCATGGCGGATCTGACCCTGCGCTGGAGCACGGAGCTCTTCGGCAGCTGCGGCTACGGCGAGGTGGGGGCCGTGGTGGGGCTCAGCAGCCCCGCCGCCGTCCAGGCCCTGCGCAAGCGCTACGACAGCCTCTTCTTCCTGGTGCCGGGCTACGGGGCCCAGGGGGGCGTGGCCAAGCACGCCTCCTACGCCTTTGACCGCCTGGGCCACGGGGCCGCGGTCTGCGCCTCCCGCTCCATCCTCGGGGCCTGGCGGGAGCAGGCAGGAACAGACTACCCCGCGGCGGCCCTGGCCGCCGTGGAGAAGATGAAGAAGCAGCTGGAAAGCTACGTGACGGTGCTGTAATATGACGAAGCTTTATCTGATCCGACACGCCGAGGCCGAGGGCAACATCTACCGCCGGATGCACGGCCAGTACAATTCCCAGGTGACCCGCAACGGTCTGCGGCAGATTGCGGCCCTGCAAAGCCGCTTCGAGGGCGTCCCCATCGACGCGGTCTACGCCAGCGACCTCTTCCGCACCCGCAAAACCGCCGAGGCCCTCTGCCTCCCCAAGGGCCTGCCCCTGCGCCCGGAGCCCCGGCTGCGGGAGGTCAGCGTGGGGATCTGGGAGGATATCCCCTTTGGGGAGCTGGAATGGCGCCAGCCCCAGGAGCTGAACCGCTTCATGCGGGAGCCGGAGACCTGGCAGGTGGAGGGCGCCGAGCGCTACGAGCAGTATTCCGGCCGCTTCGAGGCGGCCCTGCGGGAGATCGCCCGGGCCCACGAGGGCCAAAGCGTGGCCCTCTTCACCCACGGCTGCGTCCTCTCCGGGGGGCTGCACCGGATTCTGGGCATCCCCCACGACTCCTCCAAGGCCGACAATACGGCGGTCTCCCTGCTGGAATACGAGAACGGCGTCTTCACCCCGGTTTTCCTCTACGACAACTCCCATCTCAGCGAGGCCATCTCCACCCGGACCCGGCAGCGCTGGTGGCGGCATCTGGGGGGCAAGTTCAACCTCCGCTTCCGTCCGGCGGACCCGGAGGAGGCGGCCCTCCCGGTCCCCGATTTCAGCCCGGCCCCCACAGACCGGGTCTGGATCGCCCTGCTGGAGGAGGAGGCCGTGGGCTGCCTGGCCCTCAACGGCTCCGGTCTGTCCCTGCTCTGGCTGCGGCCGGAATACCGCCACCGCCGCTTCGGGGATCAGCTCCTGGGGCAGGCGGTCTCGGTGCTCCGGGCCCAGGGGCTGGAGTCCTTCAGCGTCGGCGTCCCCACCGCCAATCTGGAGGCCCTGGCCTTCTTCGCCCGCCACTGCGGCAGCCCCGTCCAGATGGACGACGTCTACACCGCCTTCCAAAAGGATCTCAGCATCCCCCGCTTGTAGGGACGAGGCTTGTCCCTGCCAAGGGTTCGTCGCCCGTCACCCATTACCTGCCGCTTATTTCCTGTTCCTTTCCTCCACTCTGATCCCTGATCTCTGAAAAAAAAACTTGTAATTCCACGGAAATATGATATAATGTTCCCGACTTTAAAACAAAAGGAGTGTGTACTATGCCTCTGGTTACTACCACTGAGATGTTCAAGAAGGCCTATGACGGCGGCTACGCCATCGGCGCCTTCAACGTCAACAACATGGAGATCGTGCAGGGCATCACCGAAGCCTGCAAGGAAGAGCATTCTCCCGTCATTCTCCAGGTCTCCAAGGGCGCCCGCGCCTACGCCAACCACACCTACCTGGTGAAGCTGGTGGAGGCCGCTGTCATCGAGTGCCCCGAGATTCCCATTGCCCTGCATCTGGACCACGGCCCCGACTTCGAGACCTGCAAGGCCTGCATCGACGGCGGCTTCACCTCCGTCATGATCGACGCCTCCTCCAAGCCCTTTGCCGAGAACATTGAAATCACCAAGAAGGTGGTGGAGTACGCCCATGACCACGGCGTGGTCGTGGAAGCCGAGCTGGGCACCCTGGCCGGCATCGAGGACGACGTGAAGGTTGCTGCCCACGCCGCCTCCTATACCCGTCCCGAGGAAGTGGAAGAGTTCGTGACCAAGACCGGCTGCGACTCCCTGGCCATCGCCATCGGCACCTCCCACGGCGCCTATAAGTTCACCGCCGCCCAGTGCACCCGCAACGAGAAGGGCATCCTGGTGCCGCCTCCCCTGCGCTTCGACGTGCTGGAAGAGGTCTCCCGCCGTCTGCCCGGCTTCCCCATCGTGCTCCACGGCTCCTCCTCCGTGCCCCAGAACTACGTGGCCATGATCAACGCCAACGGCGGCAAGATGCCCGACGCCGTGGGCATCCCCGAGGAGCAGCTGCGTCAGGCCGCTCGCCTGTCCGTCTGCAAGATCAACATCGACTCCGACCTGCGGCTTGCCATGACCGGCACCATCCGCCAGTTCTTCAATGAGCATCCCGACAAGTTCGATCCCAGAGAGTACCTGAAGCCCGCCCGCGCCAACATCAAGGAGCTGGTCCGCCACAAGCTGATCGACGTCCTGGGCTGCGCCGGCAAGGCCTGATCCCGACCAAAAAAACGAGGAATTGCAAAACGCAATTCCTCGTTTTTGTTCTGTTTCTATTTCATCTTATTATCCGCACAGTTCTGTTTTCACCGGTGGAGAATTGCCGTTTGATTACAGCCGTTTTAGCAATTCTTCCTTTTTCGCAGCAAATTCCTCCTCGGTGATTACTCCGGCGTCAGCCATCTTCTTGAGACGGCTAAGGGTATCGAAAACCTCGTCCGATTCACTGTTCTTCTCAGACTGCGTTTTTTTCGGATGTTCTTCCTTCTCTTTTGTAAATCTCTTGGTAAAACTGCTGAACTTAGCCTTAGCTGCGTTGGCAGTTGCGCTGATTGTTTCCTTGACATTTGTTTTCGTCTCAGCTTGCGTTTCGTCTTCTTCCACGGATTCGATTTCTATACAGTCAGCTTCCAACTCCTCTTCGCTGTAGGAAAAACAAGCTTTATCCAGCGTTTGATGAAGCCTATTCGCCATTGGCATCATAGAAGCAAACGTCAATCCACCGGAGAATACCCCGCCGATTACCGGAATTGCCTTAGCAATTCCGTTTGCCACAGTGGTTTTTGTTACCTTTACACCAATTCCCGCCGCTATCTTTTTTATTAAGGGGTACCAGAATGTCTTGGTAAGTGCTTTTTGTGGTAGTTTTTTCAGTGTCGTTTTTGCGATTTGGGAAGAAAAAACCCGGACACCCGCGGAAGCGCCAGATACGCCAAACATGACGCCAGTATAGAGCAACAGCTGATTCCGAATGCGTTCATCATCAACTTCTCCGTCTTTCCATAGGTCTTTTGCCCCGTAGAGATACGACAATTCTTGTGCCAATCGCAGAGACATCCCAAAAAATTGCAGGACGTCTGCCGGTACTGTTGCAGCCATTGCCAATCCGCCTGGAATTCCAGCCGCAAAAGATGCCAGAGAAGACTCGCTGGTTCTGACCATAATCAGTTTCCTCGCGATCTTATTCAGCTCCTCTTGACTGATCCCCGCCTCAATCGGTCCCTTTGCAATGATCTCAGCAAAGCGGTTAGGATATGAGGAGAATGTCTCTGCCAGCATTTTGTTGCGGTCAACCTTTACGCCCGGGATTTTGATTGCGTTGCTAATTACCGTTTCAAGGGAAAGTTCCTTTGTTTCATTCTGTTTTTCGTCCATCAGTAATACTCCTTTCAAATAGTATCCTATAATAGGACATGTTTTTTTCGCGGCTGCAATTGCAGTAACATGCTGCTACATTTACAAGCTATAAGGTTCAAATACTGAAAGGATTGCACGGGGATTTCCAAAAGGGGCGCGCCCCTTTTGGCCGTTTGAATGAGGGGAGTCCAGAGGGGGGAGAGATTCGGAATCTTCCCTTGTTTAAGGTTGTCATTTCCGAAGCTCAGCTTCGCAAATGACGAAAAAACCTCGCCGTCCCCCGGACGGCTCTACCCTCTGGCCGGTTCTTTGCCTACTTTCTTGCCGGAACAAGAAAGTAGGCCGCCGGAGGCATGCCAGCCTTTCTGAAAACCGGGACGGGATCCGTTTCTGACACGCAAGGGGATGCGGATTGCCACACCAGTGACACGGTCACTGGTTCGCAATGACAAGCCGGGAGGCTGTATGCGTGATCGAGACGCCTCAGCGCATCCATGCGGGGAAATGCGGGCAGATTGCCCGCGCTACAGGGTCAGTACCGGTAAACCTCGAAGCCGAAGAGCTCCCCCAGAGCTTCCAGGGCCCTGCCGTGGAGGCCCCGCATCACGGCGTAGTGGGGCTCGAAGCCGGCCCGGACGCTGCGCTCCACCAGCTCCCGCACCGGGGCGTCGGTCTTCACCACCATGGAGGTGCCGATGAACTGCTTGGGCTTGTCCAGGATCTCCCCCTCGGCGATGAAAAAGCGGAAGCTGCCGTCGGGCTCCCGGCCCACCCGGAAAATCGTCGCCGTGGGGAAGGCCTCGCAGCCGAAGTCCATGGCGGGGCCGATCTTCCGGTTGGGGTGGACCCCCACCGCGGCGCCCGTGTCCTGGCGGGCCAGAGAGCAGGCCGCCGCCCCGCAGTGCCAGAAGCTCAGGGTGTTCTCCGCCTCGTCCAGGCTCACCGGGTCCCCGAAGAACACCGGCTGGCCGGAGAGTTGCTGGCCGATCCACATGGACAGGGCCCCGTAGACGTCCGCCTCGCAGGCGGCGGGGATGCCCTCGTCGTTGAGCATGGACAGCACCGTGCAGACCGGGGTGCCGTAGGCTGTGAAGAAGTCCGGCCAGCAGCGGGAGGCCAGGGCCCCGATCTGATGCTGGTTTACATAATCCAGGTAGGCCTGGTAGAGCCGGGCGTGATCCACCCGGTTTTGCTCCGGGGTGTTTTCAAAGCCCCGGGTGCAGGCGGCGGTCTTCTCCAGGCAGGCGGCGCAGTCCGCCTCGGAGACGGCCTTGGCCTTCTCGATGAGCTCCCGGGCCTCGATGGCCTCCAGCTCCACCCCGAAGATCTTCATCAGCTCCGCGTCCAGGGCCCGGCCGAAGCCGAAGCCCTGGGGGGTCTGGCCCACGGCGGCCAGCCGCAGCCCCTTCATGGCTGCCTTGACCCGGGCGGCGGCCACATAGCTTTGCAGATTGCGGACGGTCCCGGGCTCCTCCGGAGCCCCGTAGACCCAGAGGAAGGGCCGGTGGTCAAAAGCCCGCAGGGCGTTGGCGGCGGAGTAGGCCCCGGTGAGGGAGTTCAGCCGCAGGCGGCCCCCGTCGATGACGGGCTCCCGCAGGGTCCAGAGGATCACCGGGCAGTCGAAGCGCCGCAGTACCTCCGACATGTAGGCGGCGTTGGCGAAGGTCAGGTTCTGGAACACAATCAGATCCGGCTGCAGGGGCTCCAGATACTCCCGCAGAGCCTCCACGGAGAGCAGCTTGTCCGCCGGACAGACAAAACCCGGCTCGATGCCGCGCAGCAAGGCGCAGGACTTGGCAAAGGCCTCCTCCGCGCTGGGCATATGAAAGGTGGGCACGCCCACCGGAACGTAAACGGGGGTAAAGCTTTTCATGGGTGGTTCTCCTTATTATTGATTCCTTATGACTTATTACTTATTCCTTATTTCCTGTTTCTAATCATACCCGCCGGGGCGGTCCTTGTCAACCCAAAAAGCCGAAAACCCGCCGCAGGGCGGACGGAAAACGCCCGACGTCCCCCGACATAGGGACGGCACTTTGCCGTCCGCTCCGCCCCGCTCCGGGCAAATTGATAATTGAGAATTGAAAAATGAAAATGTCGGAGTTTTCAATTCCCGCTTCGCCCGCGGGCGGGGTGCATGTGGCGAACAATGTTCGCCGCTACGGGCGGCCATGCAGCGGGCGGGGCGGGGAACGGCGGGCGGTCCATGACCGCCCCTACGGGCGGGAAACGTTCCAAGTTTGTCATTGCGAGACCAGTCCGCAGACTGGTCGTGGCCCTAGCTCCGCGTCGCCGTAACCCCCGTCCCCATTTCCAGTGTTTTCAAATTGCAATTTGAAAACACCACCATTTTCAATTTTCAACTTTCATTTTCAATTCCCGCTTCGCCCGCGGGTGGGTGCATGTGGCGAACAATGTTCGCCGCTACGGGCGGGCATGCAGCGGGCGGGCCGGGGAACGGCGGACAGCTGAGCGCCGTCCCTACGGGCGGGCGGTGCGGGGAAGCGCGGGACGGGGAACCCGTCCCCTACGGACGGGTCTGATGCCTGATGCCTGATCCCTGATGCCTCGTCGGAGCGGGGAACGCGGACGGCTGAGCGTCGTCCCTACGGGCGGGCAGAGCGGGGTACGGCGGGAGGGGGAACCCGTCCCCTACGGGCGGGTCTGTTGCCTGTTGCCTGTTGCCTGTTGCCTCGTCCATGCGGGGCAGCAATGGCGAGCAATGCTCGCCGCTGCGGGCAGGTCTGATCCCTGATCCTTGATCCCTGATCCCTGATCCTTGATCCCTTTGTTTTTCGTTTTTCATTGACTTTTCCGCCTCTAAGGGGTAAACTGATAGACAGAAGCATGCGAAACGGAGGTTGAGTCATTGAACGCGAATCTGAAGGACGTCGCCCGGGATATCCGCTGCGACGTGATCGAGATGATCGGCCGCCTGGGGGTGGGCCACATTGGGGGCTGCCTGTCTGTGGTGGAGCTGATCTCTGTGCTGTATTTTGAGGCCATGCGCATTGACCCCAAAAACCCGAAGATGGAGGGCCGGGACCGCTTCATCTGCTCCAAGGGCCACGCGGGGCCCACGGTCTACGCGGCCCTGGCCAAAAAGGGCTATTTTGAGCGGGAGCGGCTCTGGACCCTGAACCAGGGGGGCACGAGGCTCCCCAGCCACTGCAACATGGTGCTGACCCCCGGCATTGACATGACCACCGGCAGCCTGGGCCAGGGCTTTTCCTGCGCCGTGGGGGCCGCCCTGGGGGCCAAGCTCTCCAGGGACGGGGCCCGGGTCTACACCCTGGTGGGGGACGGCGAGTGCCAGGAGGGCCAGATCTGGGAGGCCGCCATGTTCGCCGCCGCCAAGAAGCTGGACAATCTCATCGGCTTCGTGGACGCCAACCGCCTCCAGATCGACGGCACCGTGGAGGAGGTCAACCGGGTGGAGCCCCTGACGGACAAGTGGGCCGCCTTCGGCTGGAGGGTCATCGACGTGCCCCGGGGCAACGACGTGGAGGCCGTCTCCGCCGCGGTGAAGCAGGCCCAGGCCAATCTGGGCTCCGGCCAGCCCACCATAGTGATCCTGCGGACCGTGAAGGGCTGCGGCATGAAGTGGGCCGAGGACCTGGGGGCCGCCAACCACAACACCGCCGTCCCGAAGGAGGAGGCCGAGGCCGCCCTTCGGGCTCTGAGAGAGGAGGCTTGACCATGCAGATGCGAGAAATGTACGCCCGGGAGCTGGGCAGGCTCATGGAGCGGGACCCCAAAATCCTCCTGCTGGACGCCGACCTGGGGAAGGCCAGCGGCACCCTGGGGCTGCGGAAGCAGTTCCCGGACCGGATCTTTGACTGCGGCGTGGCGGAGCAGAACATGGCCTCCATCGCCGCTGGCCTGGCCAGCTACGGCTTCAAGCCCTGGATTGAGAGCTTCGCCCCCTTTGCCAGCCGCCGGATCTGCGACCAGATCGCCATTTCCATCTGTTACCCCGGCCTCAACGTGAAGATCCTGGGCACGGACCCCGGCATTGCCGCCGAGCTCAACGGGGCCACCCACATGACCATGGAGGACGTGGGCGTGCTGCGCTCCATCCCCGGCATCGTGATCTTCGAGCCCGTGGACGAATACCAGCTCCAGGCTGCCATGCCGGCCCTGGACGCCTACGAAGGCCCGGTCTACATCCGGATGGCCCGGGGCCAGCAGCCCGTCGTCTTTGGCGAGGATTATCAATTCGACCTGTTCAAAGCCGACTGCCTCCGCCCCGGCACGGATCTGACCATCTGCGTCTCCGGTCTGCTGACCCGGGACGCCCTGGACGCCGCGGCGGAGCTGGAGGCGGAGGGGATTTCCTGCGAGGTGATCAACGTCCACACCATCAAGCCCATGGACCGGGAGGCCGTCGTGGCCTCCGCCCGGAAGACCGGGGCCGTGCTCACCGCCGAGAACCACAACGTGGTGGGCGGCCTCCACGCCGCGGTGCTGGAGGCCCTGGCCAGGGAGCGGATCCCCGTCAGCGCCGTGGGCGTGGAGGACCGCTTCGGAGAGGTGGGCAAGCTGCCCTATCTGAAGCCCGCCCTGGGACTGACCAAGGAACACATCCTGGAAGCGGCCCGGGAAGCAGTGCGGACAAAGTAATAAGTAACAAGTAATAAGGAATAAGTATTGGAACAGGAGATACTGACATGAAAATTGCGATTGGAAGCGACAAGTCCGGCTTTGCCGTCAAGGAAGCCGTGAAGGCCTGGCTGGCGGAGAACGGCTATGAGGCCGAGGATCTGGGCACCGTGGATCTGAACGACGTCCACCCCTATTACCGGGTGGCCGCCGAGGCAGCCCCCAGGGTCCAGGACGGGAGCTATGAGCGGGCCATTCTCATCTGCGGCACCGGCGCGGGGATGTGCGTGGTGGCCAACAAGTTCAAGGGCGTCCACGCCGTGGCCTGCGAGGGGGTCTACTCCGCCAGGATGGCCCGGGCCATCAACAACGCCAACGTGCTCTGCATGGGCGGCTGGATCGTGGGGCCGGAAATGGCCATTGAGATGGTCCGCGCCTTTTTGAACACCGCCTGGTGCCAGGATCTGGAGCCCTGGCGGGCCGAGAATATGCACAAGTTCGCCGCCCAGGTGGCGGCCATTGAGGACGGAATCTATGGGGCTTGAGTTTGTCTACGCCCAGCCGGTGAAGATCTACTTCGGGGCCGGACGGCTGGAGGCCCTGGGACTGATCCTGGAGGAGCTGGGCCTGCGCCGCTGCGTGGCGGTCTGTGATCCCTTCCTGCGGCCCCGGCTGGAGGCGCTGCGGCATCGGCTTCCCGCCATCTGCGAGCTCTACTCCCACATCCAGCCCAACCCCCAGCTCTCCGGCGCGGCCGCGGTGGCGGCTCTGATCCGGGAGCGGGAGGCCGACGGCGTGGTGGCCGTGGGCGGCGGCTCCACTCTGGACACCGCCAAGTTTGCCGCCGCCATTGCCTATGACGGGGGCGAGGCCCTGGACTACTTCCGGGGTCAGCGGGTCTTCCCCACGGCGCACATTCCCGTGGTGACGGTCCCCAGCACTGCCGGCACCGGCAGCGAGGTGACCCAGGTCTCCGTCATGAGCTATGGCAGCGAGAAGAAGACCATCAACCACCCGGCCTTCATGCCAAAGGCGGCTCTGGTGGACCCCAGCCTGACCCTTTCCGTGCCCCCCAGGGTCACCATGAACACCGGCCTGGACGCCCTGGCCCACGCCCTGGAGGGCTTCTGGAGCCGGAACCACCAGCCCATCTCCGATCAGATGGCCCGGCAGGCCATTCGCCTGGTGCTGGACAATCTGGAGGCGGCCTGGCGGGACGGCTCGGACCTGGAGGCCCGGAGCAATATGTCCCTGGCGGCCCTCTTCGGGGGCCTGGCCTTTGCCCTGCCCAAGACCGCGGGCTGCCACGCCTGCTCCTATCCCCTCTCCGAGGACTACGGCCTGCCCCACGGGGAGGCCTGCGCCTTCACCCTGGACAGCTTCGTGCGCCTCAACGCCGACGCCCGGCTGGAGGCCCTGTGCCGGGAGCTGGGGCTCTCCGGCGCCGAGGAGCTGGCATCGCGGATCGCCGCTCTGAAGCAGCTGGGCGGCCTCAGGACCCGGCTCTCGGAGCTGGGAGACGTGGATCTGGACAAGCTGGCCCGGGACTGCGCCGCCCACCCCTTGATGAAAAACAACCCGGTCGTCCCGGACGAGGCCGCCCTGCGGCGGATGTTTGAAGCCCTGGCATGAAAACGGGAAAAACCATCGGGATGATGGCCGGGATGATCCTGGCCTGGTCCGTCTATTACACCGTCTCCAAGCTGATGGTGGACGCCACGGGCTCCGCCTACGCCGCGGGCTTCCTGCTGCGGAGCTTCGCTCTGGTCTTTCTGACCGTCCAGCTGCTGGCGGACGGCAGCTTCCGCCGTCTGCTCCGGCAGGGCAGGGCCACGGGGCTTCTGCTGCTCATCGGCTGCTTCGGCTTTCTGCTGGACCTCTTCGCCAACCTGGGCTACGCCGGGGGCTCCCTCAGCACCGGCACGGCCCTGCTGAAAACCGACGTGCTGATGGTGAATCTGGTGACGGTGCTGGTGCTGGGCAAGCGGCTTTACGCCGCCGACTGGCTGGGCACCGGGGTCATGCTGCTGGGGGTGCTGCTGGTGCTGGGGGTGGACTTCTCCGGCCTGCGCTTCTCCCCCACCGACCTGTTTTTCCTGGCCTCGGCGGCCTGCGTCACCGCCAACGCCTTCCTCATCAAGCGGGCCCAGACCCAGTACCGGGCGGAGACGGACATGATCTCCTACTACAACAATTTCGTGGTGCTGGCCCTCTTTGCCGCCTGCACCCTGGCCCGGGGGGATCTGAAGGGCCTGGACACCGGGGGGCTCCCGGGCTTCTGGCCCCTGGCGGCCCTGGGGGGTTTGGCCCAGACTCTGATCTATTTCTTCTACTACCGCAATCTGAAGGCCCACGAGGTCTGGGTGGTGAAGCTCTGGCTCCTGCTGATGCCCGTGGTGAGCTGCGGCATCGGCGTAGTCTTCCTCCGGGAAGAGCTCACCGCCATGAAGCTGATCGGCGTCGCCGTGGTGCTGCTGGGGGCGGGGATCATCCTGCTGCGAGGAAAGCCGCACCGGGAAAAAACCGCCTTACAGGAGGAAAACCTATGAACTTACTGGAATCCCTACGATCCGCGAATCCGGAGCTGCGGCTGTACTCCGTTTTCGACCCGGAGTTTGCGCCTTACGGCCGCGTTTTGCAGCTTCCCGGAGCGGAAGCCCTGGCCGCGGCCCTGGAAAACACCCCCATACCCGAGACGGGCAACTGCTACAGGGCCTCGGAGCCCGCGCTGGAGGCCCTGGCGGCGGTGGAGGCCGCGGCCCGGAGCGTCTACGGCGGAATGCCCATCCAGGCCGGGTACTGCAACGGCCGGGGCTTTGCCCTGAACGCCGAGGAGTATCACAAGTGCAGCGAGGTCAATTTCTCCACCACGGGGCTGGTGCTGCTGCTGGCCCTGCCCGGGGACCTGCATGACCGGAGGCTGGACGCCGCCGACGTGGCGGGCTTCTATCTGCCGCCCCGGATTGCGGTGGAGCTCCATCCCCTGGTGCTCCACTTCGCCCCCTGCCGGGTCCGGGAGACGGGCTTCAACTGCCTGGTGCTGCTGACCCGCGGCACCAACGGGCCCCTGCCCGCCGTGAATACCGCCGCCCCCGGGGAGGAGGCCCTGCTGTGGATGGCAAACAAGTGGATGCTCTGCCACCCGGACTCCCCCCAGGCCCGGAAGGGGGCCTTTGTGGGCATCAGCGGCGAGAATCTGCGCCTGGCCCTGCCGGGCTGAGCCCCTGTTCTTCCAGTCATACCCTGCCCCAGGATCCCCGCGAACCCCAAAATTGGAAGGAGTGTAAGGCATGTCTGCGTTTACAGTCAACGCCCAGGCGGTCCGGGCGGAGCGGAATCAGAAGCTGATCCGCTTCCTGCGGGACGAGCTGCGCCTCACCAGCGTCAAGGACGGCTGCAGCGAGGGCGCCTGCGGCACCTGCCAGGTCATCATCGACGGCAAGCTCACCAAGGCCTGCGTCCCCATGACGGACAAGCTGGAGGGCAAGTCGGTGCTGACGGTGGAGGGGCTTTCGGAGCTTGAAAAGGAAGTCTACGTCCGGGCCTTCGGCGAGGCCGGGGCGGTGCAGTGCGGCTTCTGCATCCCCGGCATGGTGCTGGCGGCCAAGGCCCTGCTGGACCAGAATCCCAACCCCAGCCGGGCGGAGGCGGGCTACGCCATCCGCAACAACATCTGCCGCTGTACCGGCTACGTGAAGATCATCGACGGCATTCTGCTGGCGGCCCGATACCTCCGGGAGGGCCTGCCCCCGGAGCCGAATCGGAATTGGCAGGTGGGGGCCCGGGTGCCCCGCATCGACGTGCGGGAGAAGGTGCTGGGCTATGGCCAGTACCCCGACGACGTCTACGTGGAGGGCATGTGCTATGGCTCCGCGGTCCGCAGCGCCTATCCCAGGGCCCGGGTTCTGTCCATCGACACCGCCGAGGCGGAGGCCCTGCCCGGGGTGGTCTGCGTGCTGACCCAGAAGGACATCCCCGGCCAGGTGAACGTGGGCCACATCAAAAAGGACCAGCCCACCCTCATCGGCGTGGGGGAGCTGACCCACTACCTGGGAGACGCCGTGGCCCTGGTCTGCGCCCGGGACCGGGAAACCCTGGAGGCAGCCAAAAAGCTGGTGAAGGTGGAATACGAGGTCCTGCCCGCGGTCCACAACCCCGCCGAGGCCGCGGCCCCGGATGCGCCCCTGGTCTTTGAGACCGACGAGAGCAACGTCCAGGCCCACAGACACGTGAGCCGGGGGGACGCGGCGGGGGCCATTGCCCGCTCCGCCCACGTGATCTCCCGGCACTTCGAGACCCCCTGGACCGAGCACGCCTTCTTAGAGCCGGAGTGCTGCGTGGCCCTGCCCCTGGAAAACGGCGGGGTGAAGCTGCTGACCACGGACCAGAGCGCCCACACCACCCTCCACGAGTGCGCCGCCATGCTGGGGGTGGACTACGAGCACTGCCAGGTACAGAATATGCTGGTGGGCGGCGGCTTCGGCGGCAAGGAGGACATGTCCGTCCAGCACCACGCGGCCCTGCTGGCCTACGTGGCCCGGGTGCCGGTGAAGGTGAAGCTGAGCCGGGCGGAGTCCATCCTGGTGCACCCCAAGCGCCACCCCTTCTCCATGGATTTCACCCTGGGCTGCGACGAAAACGGCATCATCCAGGGGGTCAAGGCCAAGGTGGTCTCCGATACCGGGGCCTTCGCCTCCCTGGGGGGGCCGGTGCTGGAGCGGGCCTGCACCCACGCGGCGGGGCCCTACGCCTACGAGAATTTTGAAATCGAGGGCACCGCCTACTACACCAACAATCCCCCCGCCGGGGCCTTCCGGGGCTTCGGCGTCACCCAGACCTGCTTTGCCATCGAGAGTCTGCTGAATGAAATGGCGGAGCGGGTGGGGATCTCCCCCTGGGAGATCCGGATGCGGAACGCCATCCGCCCTGGGGGCGTGCTGCCCAACGGCCAGATCGTGGGCCCGGAGACGGGGCTGGTGGAGACCCTGGAAATCGCGAAGCAATACTACGACGAGGCCGTGTCCAACGGCGAGCCCGTGGGCCTGGCCTGCGCCATGAAGAACGCCGGGGTGGGCGTGGGCCTGCCGGACTGGGGCCGGGCCAGGCTGATTGTGGAAGCCGACGGCAAGCTCCACATCTA
Organism: Oscillospiraceae bacterium; assembly: GCA_017541995.1. Taxonomy (GTDB): domain Bacteria; phylum Bacillota; class Clostridia; order Oscillospirales; family Oscillospiraceae; genus JAFRPC01. Next base: position 11,379 of record JAFXYD010000004.1, on the reverse strand, counting down.
CGCCGGGGCCTCTTGCATCGGCCAGGGTCTGGGGACGGTGCTGGTGCAGATGGTGGTGACCAACGCGGGCCTGCGCCCGGATCAGATCGTCTACGAGCGCTCCAACACCTGGATCGCCCCGGACTCCGGGGACACCTCCGGCTCCCGCCAGACCCTGATCACCGGGGAGGCGGTGCGCCGGGCCTGCGAAAAGCTGGTCCGGGCGATGGAGGGCAAGCAGCTCTCCGAGCTGAAGGGCATGGAGTTCTGCGGGGAGTACCTGGCCAAGACCGACAAGCTGGGGGCCGAGGTCCCCAACCCCGTGAGCCACGTGGCCTACGGCTACGCCACCCAGCTCTGCGTGCTGGACCGGGACACGGGCCGGATCAAGAAGCTGGTGGGCATCCACGACATGGGCAAGGCGGTGAATCCCCTGTCCTGCGAGGGCCAGATCGAGGGGGGCATGGTGATGTCCATGGGCTTCGCCCTGACGGAGCGCTACCCCATCGACGAAAACTGCCGCCCCACGGGGAAATTCGGCACCCTGGGGCTCTTCAGGGCGGATCAGATCCCCGAGATCAAGGCCATTGTGGTGGACAAGCCGGGGCTTCCCTACGCCAATGGGGCCATCGGCATCGGGGAGATCACCTCCATCCCCACCGCCCCCGCCATTGCCGAGGCCTATTACCAGCGCGACGGCCTGCGCCGCGGCAGTCTGCCCCTGGCGGACACCCCCTACCAGCGCAAAAAGCAGGCATGAAAAAAGCACCCGCAAGGGTGCTTTTTTCATGCCAGAGGTATCTATTCACTCGCCCGTAGGGGCCGAACTCGAAGAGTCACGAAGTATGCCTACATCGGCCCTACCTGCCCATTTTTGTCGGCAAACGAGGGCGGATGTGGGCATCCGCCCCTACGAAGAAGGGGCGGCTGAATAGATACTGCCGGAGGCTTATTCCGTCTCCTGGTTGATGATGGGCAGGGGGGCCAGGACGATATCCGCGTAGCGGACCGTCAGGGGGTACTCCTCCAGCAGGGCCTCGATCTGGGCGTTGATGGTCTCGGAGCGCAGATTGCTCTCCGCCACCTTCTCCCAGTGGAACTGCTCCTCCGCCCCCACGAAGTACATGATGTGGTAGCCGTAGGCCGTCTCCACGATGCCGGTGTCGCCGCTCTTGCGGGCCGCGTCGAAGCACCAGTCGTTGAAGGGCTGCACCATCTGTCCGGGGTAGACGCCCTCATAGAGGCCGCCGTTTTCCTTGGAGCCGGGGTCCTCGGTGTGCTCCTCGGCCAGCTTGGCAAAGTTCTCCTCCCCGGGGTTTTGCAGATACTCCTCCAGCAGGGCCTCGGCCTCAGCCTTGGCGGCGGCCATGGCCTCCTCGCTGGCGTTGCCCTCGGCGTCGGTCTCCGGGGCGATCAGAATGTGCCGCACGTTCACGTCGTGGGTCTCGGCGTCCACGCCCTCGAAATAATCGGGGTTGGCCTCATAGTAGGCCTTCAGCTCCTCGGCCGTGGGCTGGATGGCCTGATACTGCTTCTCGTTGTAGGAGACCGCCAGGTAGTAGCTGCGCAGGTAGGCCTCGTAGTCCTCGTAGCGGACGCCGGGGGAGAAGGTGGCGTGCAAGAACTCGTCCAGGGACTCGTAGCCCTGCTCCTCTGCGCCCTTGCGGATCTCGTTCAGATCCGCCTCCAGATCGGCGTTCTCCGACTCGCTGAGGCTGTGGCCCTCGGCGAGGGCCTTTTCCTTCAGAGCGGAGATGACCTGGAACTGCTGCATCCCGTCCATCAGGAAGTATTGCTCCCAGCTCAGGCCCGGAGCGCCGGAATCCTGCTCGCTGAGGGGGGTGTTCAGATCCACCAGCATGGAGGCGTAAGCGCCCATCTGCTCGTCGGAGAAGAGATTGACGATGGACATGGTGTAGTACATCTGGGCCCCGTGGTTGTCCAGCACGGAGCTGCCGCAGGAGGCCACCTCCCGGGTCCAGCGGGCGTCGTCCTCCGTCAGATCCTCGGCGGTATAGACCTTCCGGGCGGCCACGGCCTCCATCTCAGGGGTCATCTCATAGCTGTCGTCGGGGTTCGTTTCACCGGTGCCGGTGGGATTGCTTTCGCCGGCGGCGGTGCTCTCCTCGCCGCCGGAGCTGGGGTTGGAGGCAAGCTGCTCCTGGGTGGGGGCGGTGGTCCCGGACAGGGCCTTGACGCCGAAGAAGAGGCCCACGGCCACGGCAAGGGCCAGGACGATCCCCAGGATCAGAAGCAGGGTTTTCTTCTGTTTCATATTGTGATTCCTTTCCTTATATTTTCGCGATAGTAGAAAAATTATAGCACAAAGCTATGAAACATGCAATGACGAATTCCCGAATTTTCTGTAAATTGTGGGGCAATTCCGCCGCGTGCTACTAAATATAGCCGGGTTCCAAATTTCCCTCGGAATTTTTGTGAGAAGTTCTGACGGAACGCCCGCTTGTATGTGGGCGCAAGCTGTGCTATAATGTTATTTACTGTCGTTTGGAGGTGTATGCAATGTCTGAGGTGATTGTGTCTGACCAGAGCATCCGCAAGCTGCTGGCCGCGGGCAACGGGGACAGCGCCCTGCTCTATCTCTGCCGGGCCGCCGGTATCAGCGAGGTCGCCACAGGCTTTCCCGAGGCGCGGCTGGAATGCGCCGCCTCCCTGCTGCGGCAGCTGGGGCTGGACGAGAGCCGCAACCCCCGCTTCCAGCAGCCCGCGGAGCGGCCGGAATACTCCGAGGAGGACGTCCGCCGCCAGATGGAGCTGCCCCGGGGGGGCTTCCGCCAGCTGGTGGGGGAGGTGCAGCGCTTTCTGGGCCGGGTGCTCAGCACCGAGGAGCTGAAGCTCCTGCTGGGGATGGTGGACTACCTGGGCCTGCCCCAGGAGGTGGTGAACGTGCTGGTGCATCACTGCGTGGAGCGGAACCGCTCCCGGGGCGCCGGCCGGACGCCCTCCATGCGGATGATCGAAAAGGAGGCCTATCGCTGGGCCGACGCCGGGATTGACAACCTGGAGAAGGCCGCCGCCTACATTCAGAACGAAAGCCGCCGCAGCTCCCGGCTGGGAGAGCTTTGCAGGCTGCTGGGCATCACGGGCCGCCGCCTCACCCCGGCGGAGGAGCGCTATCTCACGGCCTGGGCCGAGATGGGCTTTGCCAACGACGCGGTGGAGCTGGCCTATGAAAAGACCTGCGAGAACACCGGCGGCCTTACCTGGAAATACATGAACAGCATCCTGGAGCGCTGGAACAGCCAGGGGCTCTACACCGCCGATCAGGTGAAGGCCCTGGACCGGAAGCCCGCCTCCGCGGGCCGGAAGGGCGGCTATCAGCGCCACGGCGAGGCCCCCAGCCCCGCCATGCTGGACGCGGTAAAGCAGATGCTGGAGGAGGAATGAGTCATGGCCTACACCAACAGCGTACTGACCCGGGCCAGAGCCCGGCTCAGCCAGGAGAACGAACGCAAACGGGCGGAATACGAGGCCCATCTGAACCGGGCCTACGAGCTGCGGCCCCGGCTGCGGGAGATTGACCGGGAGCTGCGGCGCAGCGGCGCCCGGCTGGCCATGCTGGTCTTCCAGCAGGAGGGCGACACCCAGGCGGAGCTGGCCCGGCTGCGGGCGGAAAACGAAGCCCTGCAGCACGAGCGCCAGTGGATCCTGGACGAGGCGGAGCTGCCCGAGGACTATCTGGACGACAGCCCGGTCTGTTCCCTCTGCGGGGGCAGCGGCTACCTGGGCTCAAAGATGTGCGAGTGCCTGCGGGAGCTCTGCCGCCAGGAGCAGAAGCGGGAGCTGGCCTCCCTGCTGCCCAGCGGCCGGGAGCGCTTTGAAAACTTCTCCCTGGAGCTCTACCCCGAGCGCTTCTATCCCGACTACGGCACCTCCGCCCGCACGCTGATGCAAAAAAACCTAAATTACTGCAGGAAATACGCCGCGGAGTTCCGCCCCGGCGTCCAAAGCCTCCTCTTCTCCGGGGCCACGGGCCTGGGCAAGACCTTCCTCTCGGCCTGCGTGGCCCGGCAGGTGGCCGACGGCGGCCACAGCGTGGTCTACGTCACCGCGGGCAAGCTCTTCGCGGACTATGAGGCCGTGAAGTTCGAGCGGGCGGAGGCCGAGAGCCTCCGGGACTACCGGGACTGCGAGCTGCTGATCGTGGACGACCTGGGCACGGAGATGACCACGGAATTCGTCAAGGCCGCGCTCTACGAGGTGGTGAACACCAGGCTGCTGACCCAAAGAACCACCCTGATCTCCACCAACCTGAACGAGCGGGACCTGGAAGCCCGCTACGGCGGCCAGATTGCCTCCCGCCTGGTGGGCAGCTATCGGGTGATCTACTTCCTGGGCGACGACATCAGAAGGAAAAATCGGACGCGCTGAAGCGCGTCCGATTTCTTATCGGGGCCGCATGGCCTCCCAGGCGATCTGGGCGGCCCGGCTGTTGAGGGTGCATTCCATGCTCCAGGTGGGGACGCTGCCGCAGCAGGCGTCCAGCAGCTCCAGCAGCCGCAGAGCCCGGGCGGGATCCCGGGGAATGTAGATCTGCCGGGCCAGGAAGCGCGCCAGCTCCTCCGGTCTGGCCGGGGCGATGCGGTTTTCCGTCCCCCGCCGCAGCAGGCAGATGCCCTGGATGGGCCGCTCCGCGTTGACGCCGTAGCCCTCCTTCCCCCGCCAGGGGGTGCCGCAGACCGTGAAGCCCGCCCCGGTCTGCCGGAGAATGGGCTTGTCCCCGTTGAGGAACCAGGCCCGGCCCTCGAAGCCGTAGCGCCAGAGCTGGGCGTGGGTGGTCTTCCCTGTGCCGCTGGGGGCGGTGAAGAGATAGGCCAGCTCCTCCATCACAATGGCGGCCCCGTGAAAGACGAAGGCCCCATATTCCGGCAGCCGCTCGGCGATATGCCGGTAGACGCAGATGAACTCCAGGTAATCCGGACGCAGGCCCCGGCCCGCGTCCTCCCGGAGCAGCTCCTCCGCCCCGGCCCGGACGGTAAAATCCGGCGGCCCCGGCACGATCCAGTCCCGGAGCCGTTCTTCGATGTCGTATTGATTGTCGATGCCGACCTTGACGCCGGCCAGTGCCAGGGTAATCATAGCAGCTCTTTCTCCTTTTGCTCCCACTGGGAGAAGGGAATCTCCTTCAGCACCACCCGGCGGATGAAGCGGAACAGGCAATCCTCTCCCCGCTCCTTCAGAAGTCGCAGCAGAAAGCTCATTTTTTCGTAGGTCTCCGGGTGGAGCTTCTCCTCCGCCCGCTCCCGGTCCATATAGGCCAGGGCGTCCCCGTTCTGATAGTCCCTGCCCCGGTAGACCTTGGAGGCGGCGATGCGGTCCATGACGGACTCCACCAGATAGCGGGTGGGCATGGGGACGGGCTCGTAGTCGTGGCCGCCGGGGGGCACGTCGGTCCAGTATTCATAGTGGTGCTTGTTGCGGCCCTTGTGGTGCATCCAGGCGGTGGACCAGCCCTCCGCCTCCCGGGCCCGGGCGTTGGGGCTGCGGGTGCCCTGCCAGTATTTGGCCCCCTGCCAGAACTCCTCGGGGGAGTATTTGCTCAGATCGTGGCACAGCCCCTGGCGGATCAGCCCCACCCGGATGCAGGCGCGCATCACCATATGGCGGTGCTTGGTGATGGTTTTGAAGTGCTTGATGGGATGCATAGTCTAACCCTTCTTCACCCGGGCCTTGATGGAACGCAGCTCCGCCAGCATGCGGAAGGTGTCCCGGAACACGTTGACCTTGGATTCCCGGTGATTGACGATCTTCACGGGCATCTCCACGATGCGATAACCCAGCTTCTGGGCCCAGAGTATGGTCTCGAAGTCGAAGGCGAAGCCCCGGGTCTCGGTGCGGAAGAAAATGGCCTCCGCCGCGGGGCCCCGATAGGCCTTGCAGCCGCACTGGGAGTCGGAGAGCCGCAGGCCCCCCACCAGGTTCAGCACCCGGATATAGGTCTTGGAGGCCAGCTTCCGGAGGAAGGTATAGCCCGCGTAGCCCTCCGGGTGCAGGGGCCGGGAGCCGATGAGCATATCCTTGTCCGGATGCTCCTCCAGCAGCTCCGCCGCCCGGCCGATGACCTCGGTGCCGTAGGCCACGTCCGCGTCCAGGAACATGCGAATATCCCCGGCGGCGGCCAGCATGCCGGTCTTCACGGCGTTGCCCTTGCCCTGGTTGGGGGTATAGCGGATCACCCGGGTCCGGGGCAGGGCCAGAGCCTCCACCCGGGCGGCGCAGTCGTCGGCGGAGCCGTCGTCCACGAAGATCAGCTCGTAGTCATCAAAGTGGGCGGCGAGATAATCCTGATAGGTTTTCGCGGTGTCCTCGATGATGGAGGACTCATTATACATAGGAACGATCAATGAGAACTTCATGGTATTTACAGCTTTCTGATTTGATTGGGCAGGCAGTGAGAATCGGTATTTGTTGCGTTCTTGCAAAGGCCCTGCAGCGGCGCACACCAGTGCGCCACTGGAACCCGGTCTCGTGGCGCACTGGTGTGCGCCGCTACACGAGCGTTTCGCCAAATCCCGATTCGTGGATCAGGCCTTGACCGCCTCCGCCTGGCGATCCATAGCGAAGCGCTTGTCGTCCTTGGGCAGGTAGTCCACGGGGGTCTGCATGGGCAGCTCCAGCAGCTCCGGGTGGGCCAGCAGATGCTTGATGAGCTTCATGGACTTGGAATAGTAGTAGCCGTCCGCCACCCGCTCGTCCAGGGTGAAGCCCAGGTTGAGGACGGGCCGCACCTCAAAGCTGCCGTCGGCGTGGTATTCGGGGGCGTAGTGCCGCTTGCCGATGACCACGAAGATGGTGCAGGTGCCCCAGTTGGACAGGTGGTGATAGCCGGAGTTCAGATCGATGGAGCCCAGGTTGGTGAGGAAGCAGGAGGAGTAGTTGGGATCCTCCTTGATCAGATCATAGGGCACCTTACCCTTCCTGTCCAGCTTCACCAGGATGGACATAATGGCGTTCAGCACCGGCCGGGGCAGCTTCACCAGCTTGTCCATGAAGCTGGTGGAATTGTCCACCACCCGGTTCTCCCGGATGGCGTGGATCTCCCGGACCATGTCCTGGAAGAGGCTGTCGATGGTGGAGTCCGGCTGGAACTTCTTCATCACCAGGCCCTCCTCGGAGCGGTCGGAGAACTGCTTCTTCATGGTGAAGGCCACGGAGGCGTATTTCCGCTGGTAGAGGCGGTTGCCCGCCACGAAGCGGTTCAGCTTGGGCCGCAGGATCAGGGTCTTGGCCACGGCGGCGCAGATAACGTGGAAGTACTTGTACTGATCCCCCTCCCGGCCCTCGTTCTTCCTGGCCAGGTAGGCCTCCATGGGCCGCAGGTCGATCTCCTCGTTGATGTAGGCCTCGTTGTCCGCCCGGTTGGGATAGATATAGGACATGATCTGATTCATGGAGGGCTCGTCCCGGAGCCACACCCCGTCAAAGCGGTCTCCGCGCTTGATTTTCTCTTTCTTTGCCATACAAGATTCCTCTTTCTATAACAGCATCATAATCAGCCCCACCAGAGGCAGATGCAGGATGAAAATATACAGGGAATTGCGGCCGCACCAGCGGAAAAAACGCAGGACGGGGGTCTCGGCGTTGACCCGGGGCAGCCGGGTCTTCTTCTCCGGATAGAGGCCGCGGCCCAGGACGATGCCCAGGCAGAACCAGCCCAGATGGGGGGCCAGGGGGAAGTAGTCCCCGGAGGAAAAGCCCGGGTAGCGCAGGCCCAGGGGGAAGAGGAAGCGGGCCTCCACGGTGATTTCACCCAGCTCCAGCCAGTAGCCCAGGGCGATCACCCCCAGGCCCAGGGCCAGCAGCACCGGACCGGGGAGCTTTTTCAGCAGGGGGTAGAGCAGCATGGCCACTCCCAGCAGGTGCAGCACCCCGAAGCGGATGATCATATCCTCTCCCAGCCAGCCCAGCAGGACCCCCGCGTAGGAGCCCAGGGTCAGCAGCATGCCCCCCGCCAGCACCATCAGGCCCCGGCGCGGGGCCCGGCTGCCCAGGGTGGCGGAGAGGCCGGAGAGCAGCACGAAGAGCATCCCGCCGTACTGCATCACAAAGCGGACCAGGGGCGGCAGGCTGAAGCGGCCCAGCACGTTGGACAGGTAAAACAGGGTATGGGAGGCGATGACGCAGAGGATCAGAAAGCCCCGAATGGCGTCGATCTCCCAGATCCGTCCCTTGGAAGATTTCATGCCTCCGCCTCCGCGTTGGCCTCTTCCTCCAGCACCCGGTAGGCCACCTTGCCCACCAGGGTCTTGGGCAGCTCCTCCCGGAACTCGATCTCATAGGGCATGGCGTACTTGGCGATGTTCTTGCGGCAGTGGGCCATCAGCTCCTCCTTGATCTCCTCGGAGGGCTGGTACTCGGGCCGCAGCACCACGTAGGCCTTGACCTTCTGCATCTTGTACTGGTCCTTGACGCCCACCACACAGGAATAGAGCACCTTCTCGTGGCCGTCGATGATGTTCTCCAGCTGGCTGGGGTAGACGTTGTAGCCGGAGGTGATGATCATGCGCTTGAGCCGCTGACGGAAGTAGACGAAGCCGTCGGCGTCCATGGCCCCCAGATCGCCGGTGTGGAGCCAGATACGGCCGTCGGCGTGGCGGCGCAGGGTCTGGGCGGTCTCCTCGGGGTTGTCGATGTAGCACATCATGACCGAGGGGCCGGAGATGCAGATCTCGCCCTCGAGGTTGGGCTCCACCTCCTCCTCGGTGCCGGGCTTGACGATCTTGTAGTAGGTGTCGGGGAAGGGCACGCCGATGGAGCCGGAGCGGGCGTAGTCCTTGGGGGTCAGACAGGAGGCGGTGACGCACTCGGTGGTGCCGTAGCCCTCCCGGATCTGGATCTTGGCCTTGTGGGTCTTCAGGAACTCGTCCACCTTGCGCTTGAGCTCAATGGACAGGGAGTCGCCGCCGGAGAACATGCCGTCCAGGAAGCTGAGATCCGTCCCCTCCAGCAGATCCGTCCGCAGCAGGGCCTCGAAGAGGGTGGGCACGCCGGGGATCAGATTGGGCTTCTTCTTCACCAGCAGCTGGGCGTAGGTCTTGACGTTGAACTGGGGCACCAGGATGCAGCGGGCGCCTCCCACCAGGGCGGTGTGGATGCCGATGCCCAGGCCGAAGCCGTGGAACACGGGCATCACGGAGAGCATCTTCTTGTTGACGATGCTCGGCAGGCCGGAGGCCGCGATGGTCTGCAGGGCCGTGGCGTTGAAGTTGTCGGAGGACAGGAGTATGCCCTTGGTGGTGCCGGTGGTGCCGCCGGAGTAGAGGATGGAGGCGCCCTCCCGGCTGAGGATCACGTCCTCGTCGGGCAGCTCCGTCACCTTCTCCCCTGCCCGCAGGAAGTCCTTCCAGAGGATGTAGTCCCCGTCCTTGGGGAGCTTGGGGACCTTCCGGGCGGACTTGGTCAAGGGATAGAGCAGGTTCAGGGGCGCGGGCAGCTCGTCCTTGATGAAGGCGATGATGATCTTCACCGGGTTCTCCAGCCGATCCCGGATCTCCGCCAGCTTGGGGTAGAACTGGTCCAGGGTCAGAATGGCCTTGGACTTGGAGAAGTTCAGATAGAAGGCGATCTCCGCCGGGGCGGACAGGGGGTGGATCATATTGGACACGGCGCCGATGCGGTTGATGGCGTAGAAGGTATCCAGGGCCTGGGGGCTGTTGGGCATGCAGATGGTGACCCGGTCCCCCTTGCCGATGCCCAGGGCCAGGAGCGCCCGGGCGGTGCGGTCAATGCGGTGCATAAACTGGGCGTAGCTGGTCTCCTTGTTCATGAACTCATAGGCCACCAGACCCGGGTGCTCCCGGGCCGTCTGCCGGACCATCTGATAGATGGTGCGCCGGGGGTAATCCAGATGTGCCGGCGTCTGCCCATAAAACTTCAGCCAAGGGGCCTGTGCGGAAATACCCATAGATGTATCCTCTCTTTTTCTTCTTTTGTATGTTGTCACGCAACGTTTTTATTATATGGTATCACGCATAAAATTGCAAGCAATTTTATGCGTGACGCCATATCCTTATCGTTCCAGTATTCTTGCCAGGGGCGGGCGCTTTACCTGCATGGCCCCCTTGGGGCAGAACTCCTGGCAGCAGAAGCAGCGGATGCAGGCCCTGCGCCGGATGACGGGCTTTTGGTGCTTCATGCGGATGGCCTTGGCGGGGCAGATCTGTTCGCACTTGCGGCAGCCCACGCAGGCGGCCTTCTCCACCCCGGGCCGGGCGGCGATGCAGCGGTTGAGAAAGCTGCTGAACAGGGCCCCCCGCCTGCCGCCCCCCATGAGGCTCTGAAACTGGAGGCCGTTGCGCTGGGTGATGATCTGAAAATCCCGGGCGACGAAGTCCTGCCAGGGCCCCTCCAGCTCCAGCGCCTCCAGGCGCTCCGGGCAGAGGCCCCGGTCCATGGCGGCCCGGAGGGTGGGCACCGTGGCGGGCTCCATGCCCGTGAGCTTCGCGCAGAGCAGATCCAGCCTGTGGGGATTCTGCCCCGCCAGCAGACAGCCCATGGGCCGGGGCGTCCCCGCGGTGGGGCCGTTGCCCTCCATGGTCAGCACCGCGTCCACGATGTGGAGCCGGGGCTTCCAGAACTCGTCCAGATCCACCAGCATGTCGGCAAAGTCCGCCGGGTTGGGGTAGCGGAAGTGGTACTCGGGCTTCATGGTGCCGGGGATGGTGCCGAACAGGTTTTTCGCCGCGGCGGAGAGGCCCATCATGCCATGGGATTTCAGCTTGGCGAAGTTGATGACGGCGTCGCAGTCCAGCAGCCAGGCCGTCACCGTGGCCCGCTTGCAGAGCTTTGCCTCCGGCAGCTCCAGCTCCCGGGTGCGGTAGTCCCGGTTCAGCGGCAGCCCCGCGGCGTTGAGCCCGGCGGCCTGGTAGACCCGGCCCAGAAAGGCGGCGTTGAAGAGGCCCCCGGGGCTGTCCCCCACCACAGCCTCGCCGCCTCGTTCCTCGATGAGCTCCACCAGGGCCCGCAGCAGGACCGGGTGGGTGGTGGCGGCGTTTTCCGGCTTCAGGGCGGCCACCAGGTTGGCCTTGATCCCCACCTTCATGCCGGGCTTGAGCCAGTCCAGGCCGCCGCAGGCCTCCAACAGCCGCTCCAGGGCCTCCCGCGCCCGGGCGGGCTCGTAGTCGGGGCAGGGAACGCAGACCGCGTCGGGACCGTGATCTTTCATAAATACGCCTCCTCCTATCAAGAATGCGTTGAAAATTGAAAATGGAAAGTTGAAAATGAATGTGTTTCGCAAATTGAGATTCTGGTTATCGGCTTTCATCAGCCGATCCATCGTAGGGGCGGTCATTGGCCGCCCGCCACACGTACCAGCTCTCCCCTCTGCACCACGCCCGTAGGGGCGGTCACTGGCCGCCCGGTCCGCCAGAGGCGGACGATTTG
>JAFXYD010000030.1 GCA_017541995.1 Oscillospiraceae bacterium | reverse complement strand
TCAGGCTCAGCACCACCCGGTTCATGACGGAGACGGAGCCGTAGACGTTGGGGCCGTTGGAGCCGTTCTCCAGGGTTGCGGGGGCTTCGCCCACGTCGGCAAACTGCTCCATGGCAGCCTGGGCCTCGGCGGACAGGTTCGCGTTCACCAGGTTCTCCGCGTCGAAGCCGAAGTAGACCTGGGCAGCCGCGCCGTAGTTCAGCAGGTCGGCAGCCAGGCGGCGGGTGGCGTCGTCGTTGTCGGTCTTCAGCAGCTCTTCAATCACGTAATCCCGGACGGTGTTGGTAACGGTATTGCTGTAGGTCTCGCTGCCGTCGGCGGCAAAGCCGTGGAAGGAGGCGGCGTAGCGGACCCCCATCTCCTTGGCGGTGATATCGGTGTAGACAGCCTCCCGGATGTAGCCCTCGGAGACGGCGCCCTCCTGGCCCGCCCCGAAGCGCTTGGTCTCGGTGATATTGCCGCTGGCGTCCAGCTTGCTGACTTCGATGTACCAGCTCTCAAAGCGGTCGGTGACGCTCTTGCGGACGCCGAAGGTGGTCTGAATTTCGATGCCGATGCCGATGGAGTTATACAGGACGATGCTCTCGTCCAGCACGGGCTCCGCGGGGCCGGTGGCGGGGATCGTGGTGTGCTCGCGGCTCAGCTCGGCGCCGCAGCGGGTGCAGTAGATCACGCTGTCGTAGCCGCCGTCGGTGGTGGCGGTGGGTTCCACCCGGTTCTCCTCCACGGGCTCGCCGGGGTTGTGGCCCAGGGCGTCCACGCTGACGGTCTCACGGGAAATCTCCGCGTCGCAGCGCTGGCAGTAGACCACGGAGTCGTAGGAGCCGGCCTCGGTGCAGGTAGGCGCCACGTTGTTCTCGGTCACGGCCTCCTTGGGCTGGTGGCCCAGGGCGGGAACGGTGACGGTCTCACGGGAGAGCTCCTCGCCGCAGCGCTCGCAATAAACCACGTTGTCATAGGAGCCGGCCTCGGTGCAGGAGGGCGCCACGTTGTTCTCCGCCACGGCGGCCTTGGGCTGGTGGCCCAGGGCGGGAACGGCGACGGTCTCACGGGAGAGCTCCTTGCCGCACTCGGCGCAGTAGACCACGTTGTCATAGGAGCCGGCCTTGGTGCAGGTAGGATCCACGTTGTTCTCGATCACGGCCTCAGCGGGAGTATGCTCGTGGGGCAGGTCGATGAGAGTGGTGTAATAGGTAACAGCGGTGCCGCCCTCGTCCAGCTTATAGATATGAAGCGTTGAGGTACCGGTCATGCTCGATGAATTGACCATACACCATAGATTTTTAAGATTGCCGTTCGTACTTGTACAGCAGTTCAAATAAAAGAGATTGGTGTTGTAGGAAACGGTATGCTGCAATGCGAGATAGCCTTCGTAAGTCGTCAGCTCAAAGGCGGTCATAAAAGCGGTATTGTTTCGGATGCTCAGTCTCTCCGTATTGTCGGGGGTGTAGAGCCAGCCGTTTGTCTCGTCTCCGAGCCACCAGCCGCCATCGGCCTGGGTGACATCAAAATACTTCCTTGCGTCCGCAAGGATGACAGCGGCGTCATTGGTAAAATCAAAGTAACTGGCATATCCCGTGTTGATGGTACTGGTCTGCTGATACAGACCGTAGGTGTCAGTGGAGTCCACGATGACAATCTTATCGCCGTTGGAGAAGGTATCGTTGACGGTCATCAGCTTCAGCCTCGGGCTGTCGTCCTCATAGGTGTAAAGGGCCTTCAGGGTGATATCGGCCTGGGGCTTATAGAGGCCGCTCAGAATCTGGGCGGGCAGCTCGGTGACGTGGTCATAGTCCTCCGTGACCCAGCCCAGGAAGCTGTAGCCCTCGGGGGCCTCCGCGGTGGGGAGCTCCGCCCCGGTGACGGAGTTGACGGTCATGGGAGCCGGGGCAGTGATCCCGTCGGGGGTGGTGAAGCTGACGGTATAGTCCGTGCCGCCGGGCTTGGTGGTGTAAACGGTGTTCTCGGCAGAGACGTTTCGATACAAGCTCAAAGGTCCGCCGGTGGAAGTGGAGTAAGCCGCGAAGCCGTAGGTTCCGTTGTTGCGCAGGTAGCGAGAGGTCTGCTTATTCTGGAAGTCATAAGTCCCGTTGGACTCTGTGACGGACCAGCGGGCGTAATCGTTGACAGAGGCCTGGAGTGTGGCCCTGTTGTTGGTGGAGGTAGCAGCGGCGTAGGTGCCGGTGGATTTGTTGCAGAAGCGCCAGTAGCTCGTGCCGCTGACGGTCTCGGAGGAAAGCGTCCAGACCAGGGAGGCGTCATCGGTGGTGATCAGGTCGTTGGAGACCGTAATGGTATTGTAATCGATCCGATTGCCGCTGGTGAGGGAGCCCTTCATAGCCTTGCTGTTGTAGACCACCAGATAATCGCCCTCCGCCAGGGTCCCGGTGAACAGGGCGTAATCGTTGCTGGCGGCGCTGCCGCCGGAGTTCTGGGCATAGAGGGCGTAGAGGGTGGCGCTGGCGCTGGGAACGTAGGCCGCGCCGGGGGCGTAGAAAGCAGGGGAGACGTCAGTTTCGGCCACGGCCGTCTCGACCCAGCCGATGAAGCTCCAGTCCGCCACGTCGGGGGCGGAGGCGGGCAGGGTAACGCTGTCGCCCGCATAGCCGGAGGCGGTGCCGCAGACGGAGCCGTTGGCCATGTAGGTCAGGGTGACGGTGCTGGGGGCCTCGCCGCCGCCTTCCCCGTTGGAGGGCGTGGCGTAGTTGGCGGGGATGTCGCGGCCAAAGAGCAGGAAGGCCAGCTCCGGGTAGTCCACGAAGCAGTTGCGGACTCCGGTGATGGACTGTACCGCGTCGTTGCGGCCCATCTCCCAGGTGTCCACGGGATCCTGCTGCATCCAGCTGAGCAGCACGTCCACGCTCTCCATGACGCCGTCGGCGCCCCACATGCTCTCCGCGTTCTCGCTCCAGCGGACGTAGCAGTAGAGGGTGACCCGGGCGCAGTCGCCCCGGAGATCCAGGCCCGTGGAGCCGGCCTCGGAGTTGGGGTGATAGTAGCCGGAGGACTCGCCGTAGGCCTTGTTGCCCCGGGCGGAGTTTTCCGAGACGGCGGTGGGCCGCAGCATCATGATGTCGTTGAGCTGGGAGCCGGTGGACTTGGACTGGGGCCAGGTGTGCTCCCGGTTCCAGGTGGCGCCGCTGTCCCAGGCGCCATTGAGCCTGGTGCCGGAGTAGAAGGAGGAGATATAGCTGCTGTTGTTGTTGACGCAGTCGGTATAGCAATACATGCTCCGGGTGCCGTCATAGCTGGTGGTGCTGGTCTGCTTGGCGCTCAGCATGGAATGCAGGGCGTTGTAGAGGGCGCTGGTGGTGTAGCTGCCCGCGCTGGAGCTTCCGGCGTTGGCGGAGAGCCTGGCGTAGGTATAGCTGCCGGTGTAGTAATTCTGGGCATAGCTGCTGAGAAAGCTGGCAGTCTCGCCCCGGGCGCCCCAGTTTTTCAGATAGCTGCCGCTGTTGTCGTAGACCACCTGGGCTGCGTCGGTGTAGCCGGTGGGGGTGCCGATCAGCGTGTCCGCGAAGGCGGTGAGACTCAGCCCTGAGAGCAGGGAGACCGTCAGGGCCAGAGCTGTCAGCAGGCAGAGCACGCGGCGGCTTCGGATGTGTTGCATTTGGGATACCTCCTGTGTAGAATAATGGGGATGCTCCTTATATTATAGCAAAAACACACAGCCTCCGCAAGGGCGGAGACTGTGTGTTTTGGATGGTTTTTACAGGGATTTCTCAGCCCAGCGGCTCAAAATCGGCGGCGCCGTGCTTGCACAGGGGGCAGATGAAGTCCTCGGGCAGGACCTCCCCCTCGTAGACGTAGCCGCAGACCTTGCAGACCCAGCCCTTCTTCACGTCAGTCTCGGGCT
Organism: Oscillospiraceae bacterium; assembly: GCA_017541995.1. Classification (GTDB taxonomy): domain Bacteria; phylum Bacillota; class Clostridia; order Oscillospirales; family Oscillospiraceae; genus JAFRPC01. The sequence continues at coordinate 26,398 of JAFXYD010000030.1, read as the reverse complement.
TGGGCTTCACGTTGGCCTGGTAGTAGTTGTAGGTCATGGTCTCCTTGTCGGAGAGGACCCGGGCCTCGGTGACGGTGCAGATGAACATGCCGTGGGTGTCCAGATCCACGTACTGCTCCACCTTCAGGCTCATGAAGGCGTTGATGTACTTGGGCAGGAAAATCAGACCGTTGTCGGAGCGCAGGGGGGTGCAGTCGGCAAACTTGTCCACGTCCCGGCCGGACTGGAAGCCGAAGTGCTGGAAGACCTTGAAGGGCGCCTCCACCGACAGGCAGTTGACGTTCATCACGCCGCTCTTCTTCACCAGCTCGTGGGTGTAGTTGGTCTTGTTGATGCACACGGCGATGCGGTTGGGGGTGTTGGTGACCTGGGTCACGGTGTTGACGATGCAGCCGTTGTCCTTGTCGCCGTCCCGGGCGGTGACCACGTACAGGCCATAGCCGATCTTGAACAGGGCAGTGAGATCGGACTTGTTAGCGGTCTCGTCGTGCTGGGCCAGGTAATCCCGGCACAGCTCCTCGGCCAGCTGCTCAATCTCCGCCTCGCTCTCGGCGCTGAGGCCGCCCTTGACGTGGACGGTGGTGTCGGTGAAGCTCAGATTCTTGCAGGGCTCCAGCATGCTCTTCATGACCTTGGCGGCCATGGGGGCCCAGGAGCCGTTCTCCATCAGAGCCACGGTCTTGTTCTGCCAGTTGCGCTCCCGCAGGTGGCCGATGAACTCCCGCATGTAGGGGAAGATCTCCGCGTTGTAGGTGGTGGTGGCCAGGACGATGCGCCCGTAGCGGAAGGCGTCCTCCACGGCCTCATACATATCCTCCCGGGCCAGGTCCGCCACGGAGACCTTGGGGCAGCCCTTTTCCTTCAGCTTCTTCACCAGCAGCTCCACGGCCTTCCTGGTGTGGCCGTAGACGGAGGTGTAGGCCACAAAGATGCCCTCGCTCTCGGTGGCGTAGCTGGACCAGGTGTTGTAGAGATTCAGATAGTGGCCCAGATTCTCCGTGAGCACGGGGCCGTGGAGGGGGGCGATGATCTGAATGTCCAGCTTGGCGGCCTTCTTCAGCACGGCCTGGACCTGGGCGCCGTACTTGCCCACGATGCCGAAGTAGTAGCGCCGGGCCTCGCAATCCCAGCCCTCGGGATCCTCCACGTCGTTGGCGCCGAACTTGCCGAAGCCGTCGGCGGAGAAGAGAACCTTGTCCTTGGCGTCGTAGCTCATGATGACCTCGGGCCAGTGAACCATGGGGGCCTGGACGAAGTGCAGGGTATGCTCGCCCAGCTCCAGGGTATCGCCCTCCTTCACCACAATGCGGCGATCGGCGTACTCGGTGCCGAAGAAGTTCTTCATCATGGGGAAGGCCTTGGCGGAGCTCACCAGGGTGGCCTGGGGGTAGCTCTCCATAAAGAGCTGAATGTTGGCGCTGTGGTCGGGCTCCATATGCTGCACCACCAGATAGTCGGGCTGGCGGCCGTGAAGCTCGGCGGCCAGATTGGTGAGCCACTGGCGGCCGAAGTTCTGATCCACGGTGTCCATGACGGCCACCTTCCGGTCCAGAATCACATAGGAGTTGTAGGCCATGCCCAGGGGTACGTCAAAATGCCCCTCGAAGAGGTCCACCTGATGGTCGTCAACGCCGATGTAGCGGATGTCCTTGCTTACGTTCATGTTAAGTCTCCTTTATCAATATTTTAAAAACCTAAATCGTCATTCACCAGAATCACGTGAATCCGATCCGTGTGTCTGGAATACCGCGTGACCAAAAATTGGCAGCAGATGGTATCCGGGCTCTTGCAGTCCATGCAGGTGCCCAGCTTCGCGCAGGGGGTGGAGAGGCCGAAGCGCTGGGCGTTGGCGGGGGCGGCCACGTTCCGGGCCCGCTTCATGGCGCTGTCCGCATCCTTGCAGACCTTGTTCATGCCCACGATCATCAGAACCTTCTTCGGTCCCTGGGCAATGGCGGAGACCCGGTTGGCGTTGCCGTCGATGTTCACCAGCACTCCGTCCTCGGTCATAGCGTTGACGGAGCTGAGAAAGACGTCGGCGTCGTAGGCGGCCAGCATGGCGGCCCGCTTGTCGTCGTAGGCGTCCCGGTCGATGAAGCGGTAGTCGGGGCTCCGCAGAGCCTCCACCAGGCCGATCTCCCGGGCGCTCATGCAGCCGCCCATGGTGACGGAGCTGCCCTTGGGGATCAGCTCCAGGGCCAGACGCAGGGCCTCCTCCCCGGAGGCGGCGTAATACCCCTTCATGTTCCGGGATTCCAGCCCCTTGATGACCCGCTGGGCCAGCAGCTCGTTGCGCTTGATCATATTCTTATCCATCGGATTACCTCCCGTTTTTGATTGTTACGATTCGCGGCTGTGCTCCGCGTGGTGGTGGAGCATCTTCTCCGCCATGCCGGTGTAGCCCAAAAGCAGCACCAGCTCCGCGCAGGAGAGGGCCAGCACCGCCAGGCTCAGAACCGTGATCCACAGCTCCCCCAGCGTGTGGTGCAGGAAGGAGATCACCAGATCCAGGGCCAGCTCGCTGAGGGCCACTGCCAGCACCGGCAGATAGAGCCTCCGGCCCCGCTCCAGAACCTCCGGGGCCTCCAGCTTCCGGGCCAGGGTGCGGATGGCCCGGATGATGAACAGGGATACGAAAATGGCGGGGATATTGCCGGCCATTTCCAGGATGAAGCCCAGCAGGCTGTCCTCCTCCAGGAAGGGGGTCGCCGCGGCGAAGCCGAAGGCCAGCAGCATGGCGGCGTGGGCAAACTTGAAATCCTCCTCGTCCAGGAGGGCCTGGGTGATGCCCACCAGCTTCCACAGCAGGGCGCAGAGGCTGAAGGCCAGGCCCAGAATCTCATAGACCGGGTGGCTGTGGATCCAGGAAAAGGGCTCGATCAGAGCCAGCAGCAGCAAAACCGCGGACAGAATTTTCAGACCCAGGGTAATCTGCTCCGCCAGATGGATTTTCTTGATGCCGAGAAACGCACGCTTGTATTGCATGGGGAAGCACCTCCTGCCGCATGGTGTGTGTTTGGGGGCGAGGGTTCAGAAGCCGCTGCCCGGGGCTCCGGCCTGGGGCCGGGGGTTGGGATCCGGGCTGCTGAGCATGGTGATGGCGTCGGCCAGATAGCGCAGCATCAGCACCAGCTCCACGATGGACAGCACCAGCACCGCGACGGCGATGAGAATCGCCAGGGTCGGACTCTTGGCGCTGAAGTGGGATACGCTGTTCAGAAGCGACAGCAGCACGGAGCCCAGGACGGTAAGCAGCACGATGGAGCGCAGCCGCCGCCCCTGGTCCATCAGGCTTCCCCAGCCGCAGAGCTCCGCCAGCTCCATGATCCCCTGGATAATCAGCAGGCTGACCCGGAGGGACAACAGGCTGCCCACCAGATCCAGAAGGGCGTAGAATATGCTCTCCTGGGGGATGAAGACTTGGATGACGGCCAGAACGATGCCCACGATAATCAGCGCCTGGGCGTCGCGAAAGCGCTCCTGGTCCCGGGCGGCCCGGCTGACGCCCATGAGCTCCAGAATCAGCGACGCCAGACCCAGACCCAGAACGGTCAGAGACAGCAGCAGAACCGGCAGGGCTGCCAGACTGCCAACCATCGCGACGGACAGCATCACCGCCGCGGCCACGGCGGCCCAGATGGAGAGAATCATAGACTTGCGGATGCGCTGAATGCCCAAAAGGGCGTTGTGGAAACGCATGGGAATGCCTCCTTTTCAGCTTGCGTCCTCGTCCAGCAGCAGCTCCACCGCGCCGCTGCGGATGTCATAGACGGCCCCGGCGAAGCCCAGCCTGCCCCGGTCAGCCAGATCCCGCAGGACCTCGCTCTCCCCAAGGGACTCCAGGCTGTGGCGCAGGTTGTTGCGCTCGGCCTGCCGGGGATCGTGGGCGTGGCCCACGCCCACGCGGACCTCCGCGATGAGCTCCCCCAGGGCGCCGGGCTCCTCATGCTTTTGCAGGGCGGCGGTGACGGCCCCGCAGCCCCGGTGCCCCATAATCAGCACCAGGGGCACGTGGAGATGGGCGGCGGCGTATTCGATGCTGCCCAGGGCGGCGGTGGAGAGCACGTTGCCCGCGTTGCGGATCACGAAGAGCTCTCCGATGCCGGCGCTGAAGATGTGCTCCGGGGGCACCCGGGAATCGGCGCAGCAGAGCACTGCGGCCCTGGGCTGCTGGCCCTCGTGGGCCGTGCGCAGGCGGATCAGATCGCTGAGCTCCGCCGGGTTGCGGCTGTGCTCCTGGTAGTGGGCGTTGCCCTGCATCAGGCTCCGCAGGGCGGCCTCCGCCTCGGGGCAGGGGGGAAGCTCCTCGTCCATCGCCAGCCGGCCGCCCCAGCTCAGCAGCTCCCGATAACTGTGGGCCATAGGATCGCCTCCTTTTTTCCTGCTACCATTATACGGCCTGGGGGGCCCCGCGTCAATATGAAAAATTGGTTTCTCTGCCCAAAAATATCTTGACAATGCCCGGGGAGATATGGTAACTTGTAATAAGGAAAACAGCTTTTCCTGATTGAATAAACGTCGGATGATGGACCCGGGAGAGTCCGCCGCGGGCGGCGCCGAAGGGGATTGCGAAAGCTCTCAGGCAAAAGGATCGGGTCCGGACGAAACACCGTAAAGTGCGCCCCGGCGCACGCCGTAGGTGCAACCCGGGCCGGTGCCCGGGGAATCTCTCAGGCTTCAAACGGTGGCACAGCCCATCGGGCCGGTGCCGCCGTTTTTTGCTGTGCAGGCAAATCCATTTTCAAATACACAGGAGGTAATTCCATGAGCGAACTCAAACGTACCGTGCTCTACAACGCCCACGTCGCCGCCGGCGCGACGATGGTGGACTTCGGCGGCTGGGAGATGCCCATTCAGTATCCCAGCGGCATTGTGGCGGAGCATCTCTACACCCGCAAGTGCTGCGGCATCTTCGACGTCTCCCACATGGGCAGACTGCTCATCGAGGGCCCGGACCGCACCCGGTTTTTGCAGCACGTCCTCACCAGCAACGTCCAGTCTCTGGAGCTGAACAAGGCCCAGTACTGCATCATCCCCAACGAAAACGGCGGCGCCGTGGACGACGCCTACCTCTATCAGTTTGAGGAAGAGCGCTATCTGCTGGTGGTGAATGCCTCCAACACCGATAAGGACCTGGCCTGGCTTGCGCCCATCGTCAAGGACTACGACTGCCGGATCCGCAACATCACCGGCGAGACCATCTCCATCGCCGTCCAGGGCCCCGAGAGCGGCAAAATGCTGGCGAAGCTGGCCGGGGTGGAGGAGGTCACTAAGCCCGCCCGCAACAACCTGTCCATCCTGGACATGGAGGGGCATCAGGTCTGGGTGGCCCGCACCGGCTACACCGGCGAGCCCATCGGCTACGAGATCTTCCTGAAGAACGAGGACGCGGACTGGGCCTGGAAGCGCCTGCTGGAGCTGGGGGCCAGGCCCGCCGGCCTGGGCGCCCGGGACACCCTGCGCATGGAGGCCATGCTGCCCCTCTACGGCGACGAGATGGGCATCGACGAGGAAGGGAAGGAAATGCCCATCTTCGGCCTGGCCCTGGCCCGCTTCGCCGTATCCTTCGACGAGGCCAAGGGCGAGTTCATCGGCCGCGAGGCCCTGGCCAAGCAGGCTGCCGCCCAGACCGCCTTCCGGGAGAAGCGGGGCACCGAGGCCGATCTGGCCGCGCTGCCCCGGCGGGTGCGTCCCATCGCCCTGCTGGACCGGGGCGTCATGCGCCACGGCATGGACGTGTATTACAACGGCGAGAAGGTGGGCTACGTCACCTCCGCCACCATGATCCCCTACTACATGACCGAGGGCGAGGGTCCTGACGCCAGGCTGCTGGAGCAGACCGGCAAGCGGGCCATCGGCATCTGCTACATCAAGTCCGACGTTCCCACCGGCGGCCAGGTGGAGGTGGACGTCCGGGGCAAGCGGCTGAAGGCCATCATCCCCCTGAAGCACGTGACCAACAACCAGCCCCCCTACGTCATCCCCGTGCTGGCGAAGTAATCAAATCAACAAGCCCATCCAAAAGAAAACCATAGAAAGAAATCTATATTTAGGAGGATTTTATCATGACCATCAATCCCGATCTGAAGTACACCAAGTCCCATGAGTGGGTCAAGGAGGAGGACGGCGTCGCCGTCGTGGGCATCACCGATTTCGCGCAGGACGCCCTGGGCGACGTGGTCTTCGTCAATCTGCCCGAGGCCGGCGACGAAGTGGTTGCCGGTGAGTCCTTTGGCGACGTGGAGTCCGTCAAGGCCGTCTCCGACCTGGTGAGCCCCGTCTCCGGCATCGTGCAGGCCGTCAACGAGGAGCTGATCGACGCCCCCGAGATGCTGAACTCCGATCCCTACGGCGCCTGGATCATCAAGGTGGAGCAGGTCAATGACCGCGAGACCCTGCTGGACGCCGACGATTACGAGGCCTTCTGCGCTGAGGAGGGCTAAATGGGCAGCTACGTTCCCGGAACCCTTCAGGAACGGCAGGAGATGCTCAAGGCCATCGGCATGGAGCGGGAAGAAGAGCTCTATGCCGACGTGCCCGCCTCCATGCTTCTGACGGAGCCTCTGAATCTCCCCTCCGGCCTGTCTGAGCTGGAGGTCCGTTCCAGAATGGAGGCCCTGGCCGCTGAGAATAAGGTCTACAAGACCGTGCTCCGCGGCGCCGGCGCCTACGATCACTATATCCCCAGCATCGTCAGGTATATCCCCGCCAAGGAGGAATTTCTGACGGCCTACACCCCCTACCAGGCGGAGATGAGCCAGGGCATTCTGCAGTCCATCTTTGAGTACCAGACCATGATCTGCCAGCTCACCGGCATGGACGTGTCCAACGCCTCCGTCTACGACGGGGCCACCGCCGCCGCCGAGGCCGCCGCCATGTGCCGCGACCGCAAGCGCAGCGTCACCCTGGTCTCCGCCGCCGTGCACCCCGACACCGTCAACACCATCCGCACCTACTGCTACGGCTCCAACACCGAGCTGCGGATCGTCCCCTGCAAGGACGGCAGGACCGACCTGGAGGCCCTGAAGCAGATGCTGACCCCCGAGGTGGCCTCTCTGGTGCTGCAGCAGCCCAACTTCTACGGCCAGCTGGAGGACGCCAGGGCCATCGGGGAGGCGGTCCACGCCGCCAAGGCCATGTTCATCCTGTCCTGCGATCCGCTGAGCCTCGCCATCCTGCCCACCCCCAGGGAGCTGGGGGCCGACGTGATGGTGGGCGAGGGCCAGTGCCTGGGCCTGCCCATGGCCTGGGGCGGCCCCTACCTGGGCATCATGGCCACCACCTCCAAGAACATCCGCAAGCTCCCCGGCCGCATCGTGGGCGAGACCCACGACGACGCGGGCAACAAGGCCTACGTCCTGTCCCTCCAGGCCCGGGAGCAGCACATCCGCCGGGAGAAGGCCAGCTCCAACATCTGCTCCAACGAGGCCCTCTGCGCGCTGACCGCCGGCCTGTATATGGCGACCATGGGCCCCGAGGGGATGAAGGAGGCCGCCCGGCAGACCACTGCCAAGGCCCACTACCTCCAGGCGGAGCTCTGCAAGCTCCCCGGCGTGGCGCTGAAATATGACGGCGCCTTCTACCAGGAGTTCGTCACCGTCCTGCCCAGGCGGGACGCCGTTCTGGCGGCCCTGGACGAGGCCGGCATCCTGGGCGGCCTGCCCCTGGGTGAGGACGAGATCCTCTGGTGCGCCACCGAGAAGAACACCCGGGCCGAGCTGGACAGAGCCGCTGCCATTGTGAAGGAGGTGCTGGCGAAATGAAGCTGATTTTTGAGAAGAGCGTCCCCGGCCGCCACAGCAGCCTTCTGCCTGCCTGCGACGTCCCCGCCTTCGAGCTGCCCGAGACCCGTCAGGAGCCTCTGGAGCTGCCCGAGCTCTGCGAGAACGACGTCAGCCGCCACTACACCCAGCTCTGCCAGCGGGTCCACGGCGTCAACTGCGGCTTCTACCCCCTGGGCTCCTGCACCATGAAGTATAACCCCCGCATCGACGAGGAGGCGGCAGCCCTGCCCGGCTTCACCAATATCCATCCCCTGGCCCCCAAGGCTTCCGTGAAGGGCAGCCTGGAGGTGCTGGACCTGGCCGCCAGGTACCTCTGCGAGATCTCCGGCATGGACGGCATGACCTTCCAGCCCGCCGCCGGCGCCCACGGTGAGTTCACCGGCGTGCTGCTGATCAAGCAGTACCACGACGCCCGGGGCGACAAGGCGAGAACCAAGATCATCGTCCCCGACTCCGCCCACGGCACCAACCCCGCCACCGCCGCCATGTGCGGCTACGACGTGGTGAACGTGGCCTCCGCCCCCGACGGCTGCGTGGATCTGGAGGCGCTGAAGGCCGTTCTGGGTCCCGACATCGCGGGTCTGATGCTCACCAACCCCAACACCGTGGGCATCTTCGATAAGAACATCCTGGAGATCACCCGCCTGGTCCACGCGTGCGGCGGCCTGTGCTACTATGACGGCGCCAACCTCAACGCCGTCATGGGCCACGTCCGGCCCGGCGACATGGGCTTCGACTGCATCCATATGAACCTCCATAAGACCTTCGCCACCCCCCACGGCGGCGGCGGTCCCGGCGCGGGCGCCGTGGGCTGCAAGGACTTCCTCAAGGAATTCCTGCCCAAGTCCGCCCTGATGGAGGGGGAGGGCCACATCCAGGTCCGGGGCTTTGCCGGCAACTTCTTAGTGGTGGTCCGGGCCCTGGCCTATCTGCTGACCCTGGGTAAGGAAGGCATCCCCGAGGCCTCCGCCAACGCCGTCCTCAACGCCAACTATCTGATGCAGAGAATCAAGGGCACTTTCACCCCCGCCTTCGACCGGGTCTGCATGCACGAGTTCGTGCTGGACCTGTCCGAGTTCAAGAAGGAGACCGGCGTCTCCGCCCTGGACGTGGCCAAGTCCCTGATCGACAACGGCATGCACCCCCCCACAATGTACTTCCCGCTGATCGTCCACGAGGCCCTGATGCTGGAGCCCACCGAGACCGAGAGCAAGGAGACTCTGGACGAGGCTGCCGAGGTCTTCCGCAAGCTCTATGATCTGGCCCATACCGATCCGGAGTATATGCACGCCGCGCCCCATCACGCCCAGATCGGCCGTCCCGACGAAGTCGCCGCCGCCCGGAACCCTGTGGTCCGCTGGGTAAAGGCATGATTCAACGGCTGCTGGTCTGCCGGAGCCGAGGCTTCGACCCCTATGAGAACCTGGCCCTGGAGGAGGCTCTGCTTCACCGGGTGGGGGAGGGGGAGCTGATTCTCTATCTCTGGCAGAATGAACGCACCGTGGTGATCGGCAGAAATCAAAATCCCTGGAAGGAATGCAGAACCGCCCTCCTCTCGGAGGAGGGCGGTCACCTGGCCCGCCGCCTCTCCGGCGGCGGCGCTGTTTTTCATGACCTGGGAAATTTGAACTTCACCTTTCTCATGAACGAGGCGGATTACGATCTGCCCCGGCAGCTGACGGTGCTGGAGCGGGCCTGCCGGAGCCTGGGCGTCCCGGCCCAACGCTCCGGCCGCAACGACCTGCTGGCCGAGGGCCGCAAATTCTCCGGCAACGCCTTCTATCAGCACGCGGGCAAGGCCTACCACCACGGCACTCTGATGGTGGACGTGGACCTGGAGCGGGTCCAGCGCTATCTCAGCCCCTCCAAGGCCAAGCTGGCCGCCAAGGGCGTGGACTCCGTCCGCTCCCGGGTGGTGAATCTGCGGGAGTTTGTGCCGACGCTTTCCGTTCGTCAGTTGGAGAACGCGCTGATCGCCGCCCTGGCGGAGGTCTACGCCGCAGCGGCGCACAGTGTGCGCCACATCGAGGCAACAGGCAACAGGCAACAGGCAACAGGGGACGGGGGACGCGAGGCATCAGGCAACAGGCATCAGGCATCAGGAGATGGGGGACGCGAGGAAACAGCCAAAGCCTTCCCCTTGAGGGGAAGGTGCCCCAGTGCGCACACTGGGGCGGATGAGGTGGTCCCGCTTGAACTGCTCAGCCCCGACGAATTTGACCTGCGGGATCTGACGGCCAAATATGCCTCCGACGCCTGGCTCTACGGCCCGAAGCTGCCCTTTACGATTTCCGTGGAGGAGCGCTTCCCCTGGGGCGGCGTGGAGCTGCAGCTGAACGTGAACGAGGGCGTCATCCAGGCCGCGAAGCTCTACACCGACGCCATGGACGAAACCCTGGCCCCCCGCCTGGAGGCGGCCCTGACCGGCTGCGTCTTCCGCCTGCCGGAGCTGCAGGCACGCCTGGAGCAATCGGGCCTCCCGGCAGATCAGGAACAGAGTCTGCTGCCTCTGCTGGAAAAAACATTTGATTGACCCTGCAAAATCGGAATTTGTCTAATTGTAGTGCCGGCAATCTGCCGGCCCGATCCGCTCCGGCTTCGGGTTACAGCCGGCAGATTGCCGGCACTACAGACTTACAAATCCGTATCCACCAACCACAAAGGAGAGCATCCTATGAACAACTATGATCTGATCGTCATCGGCGCGGGGCCCGGGGGCTATGAGGCCGCTTTGCACGCCGCCAAGCTGGGTCTGAAAACCGCCCTGGTGGAGCGCCGGGACGTGGGCGGCACCTGCCTCAACCGGGGCTGCATCCCCACCAAGACCCTGCTGCATTCCGCCGAAGTTTACCACGAGGCCAGGGAGGCCGAAGCCTTCGGGATCCATGCGGAAAACGTGGGCTTTGACCTGGCCGCCGTTTTCGCCCGGAAGCAGGCCGTGGTGGAGAAGCTCCGGGGCGGCGTGGAGCAGCTTCTGAAAGCTGCCAAGGTCACCGTCCTCCGGGGCACCGGCACGATTCTCGGCACCGGCAGGGTCAAGGTGACTAACGCCGAGGGCGAGACGGAATACGAATGCAAGAACATCCTGGCCGCCACCGGCTCTGTGCCCGCCCGGCCGCCCATCCCCGGCCTGGAGCTGGCTATGACCAGCGACGAGCTGCTGGAGGGGGCCGAGACCCTCTACAAGAGCCTCATCATCATCGGCGGCGGCGTCATCGGCGTGGAGCTGGCTACCTTCTACGCGGACCTGGGCTGCCTCGTTACCATCCTGGAGGGCCTGGACCGTCTGCTGCCCAACATGGACAGGGAGCTGGGCCAGAATCTCGCCATGCTGCTGAAGAAGCGGGGCGTTTCCATCCAGACCGGCGCCATGGTGAAGGGCGTGGAGAAATCTGAAAACGGCCTCACCGTCCGCTACGAGCAAAAGGGCAAGGAGGGGGCCGCGGAGGCGGAGGCCGTGCTCTGCGCCATCGGCCGGGCTCCCTACAGCCAGGGACTCTTTGCCGAGGGCCTGGAGGTGGCCTATGACCGCCGCAGGCTCCATGTAGACGAGCACTTCGCCACCTCCATTCCCGGGGTCTACGCCATCGGCGACGTATCCTCCCCGGTGCAGCTGGCCCACGTGGCCACAGCCCAGGGCATCGCCTGCGTGGATGAGATCGCGGGCCGCGCCCCCGGTCAGGACCTGCGTCTGGTCCCCGGCTGTGTCTACACCCGGCCCGAGATTGCCACCGTGGGCCTCACCGAGGCCGAGGCCAAGGAGCGGGGCATCCCCGTGAAGACCGCCAAGGGCCTCATGTCCGCCAACGGCCGCACCGTGATCCTGGAAGGGGAGCGGGGCTTCATGAAGCTGGTGGCCCACGCCGAGACCGGCAAGCTCCTGGGCGCGGCCCTCATGTGCGAGCGGGCCACGGATATGATCTCCCAGCTCAGCGCCGCCATCGCCAACGGTCTGACGGTAAAGCAGCTGCTGGCCTTCATCCGCCCCCATCCCACCTTCGAGGAGGCCCTGGGCTCCGCCCTGGAGGCCCTGGCGGAGAAGCTGTAGGTTAGGCATCAGGCATCAGGCCCGCCCGTAGCGGCGAGCATTGCTCGCCACGGGTACCCCGCTCCGGCGAGGCATCAGGCACCAGGCATCAGACCCGCTCGTAGCGCCCGCCGTATCCCGCACCGGCGAGACATCAGGCATCAGACCCGCCCGTAGCGGCGAGCATTGCTCGCCACGAGTACCCCGCACCGGCGAGGCACCAGGCATCAGATCCGCCTGCGGCGGAGATTCCGGGATCTCATCCCGGGGGCGAAAGCCGGGACGACAGAGCCCTTCCGTCGGAAGGGACGATGGCGCAAGGGAGGAAAAACCGTGAAGCGACTGCTGATTGTTCTGCTGACGGCCGCGCTGCTGGCGGGGGCCGTTTCCAACCCCGGCACCCGGCATGAGACTGCCCTCTCCCTGTCCGAGGAGGCCCTGGCCTACTATACGGGGGAGTACGCCCCGGAGGCTCTGTCTGCCCTGGCGGGCAGCGCCTCCGGGCGCTCCGACGAGGCCTGGGCCAGTCCCCTGCGCGCCGCCCTGGGGCAGCTTATGACCCAGACCCGCAGCGGCGGCGTCAGCTACGCCGCCGCCCTGGCGGCCTTTTCCAATACCGACTGCAGCGGAGGCTCCCAGGAGCCTCTGCGTTTTTATTGCGACGACTTCGGGACCGTGAACCGGGAGGAGCTCTGGGCCGAGGCCCACGGGAGCTACTGGCACGAGGGCCCCGGCTGCGACCTCCACCACCTCCGGCCCGCCAACCCCCAGGCCAATCTGGCCCGGGGCAGCATGTGCTTCGGCAGGGTGCGGGAGCGCTTTTCCGACTGCGCCGTCTGGCCCGAGACGGGGGAGCCGGTGTTCTGGTACTCGGCGGAGTGGAACAGCGGCGCGGGGCTGGTGGAGCCCCGGGACGAGATCAAGGGGGACGTGGCCCGGATTCTGCTCTACGTCTGGACCTGCTGGGGAGAGGCCGGGGGCGGCAATCTGAACCTCTGGACGGAGCTCCCCGCCTCGGGTTCAGGCCTGGAGGCCAGCGACGGCAAGCCCGTCATCGAGGACGCCGACACCCTCCTGGACTGGATGGCCCTGGACCCGGTGGACAGCTGGGAGCTGGGCCGGAACGACGCGGTGCAGGCCATCCAGGGCAACCGCAACGTCTTTATCGACTACCCGGAGCTGGCCTTCCTGCTGCTGGACCGGGAGATCCCGGATATGCCCAGCCCCTCGGGCTGGGCCCGGAGCAGCCATTGCAGTCTGGAGCTCACGGCGGAGCCCCCGGAGGGGGGCACGGTCTCCCTGAGCCCGGGTCCCTGCGGCAGCTATACCGTCTCGGCGAGCCCCAGCTCCGGCTGGGAGCTGTCCGGCTGGTCCCTCAGCCCCGAAAACGCCGCGGTCCTGGTCCGGAGCGGCGGCGAATTTTGCCTCAGCGGCCTTCGGGAGGACTGCGAGCTGCGCCTGTATTTTGCCCAGAAGGATCCCTGCGCCGCCGGGCACAGCTGGGACGGGGGGCTTCAGACGGCGGCCCCGGGCTGCGAGACGGCGGGGGAGCGGCGCTATACCTGCACCCGCTGCGGGGCGGTGAAGACGGAGCCCGTTCCGGCCCTGGGCCACGCCTGGGAGGGCCAGAACATCTCCCCGGGCTGCGTCCGCCCCGGCATTTATCTGGAATACTGCCTCCGCTGCGGCGCGGAGCGGGAAACCCCCACCCAGCCGCCCCTGGGCCACGCCTGGGACAGCGGTACCGTGACCCGGCCTGCCACCCAGGATCAGCCCGGGGAGCGGAGCTACCGCTGCCTCCGCTGCGGCCTGACCCGCAGGGAGGAGATCCCCTTCCGCTTCCTGGACGTCAGCGACGAGGGCGCCTATTATTTTGTCCCGGTCTACTGGGCCCTGCACCACCAGCCCCGCGTCACCGCGGGCACCGGCCCCACCCTCTTCTCGCCCCATCAGCCCTGCACCCGGGCTCAGGTGATGTGCTTTCTTTGGAGCGCCTGCGGCAGACCCGAGCCCGCCGAGACCCCGCTGCCCTTCACCGACGTGCCGGAGGGGGCCTGGTATCGGAAGGCCGTGCTCTGGGCCCTGGAGCGGGGGATCACCGCGGGCACCGGGCCGGATCGCTTTTCGCCCCACCGGGTCTGCACCCGGTCCCAGACCGTCTGCTTCCTCTGGCACGCCCTGGGGGACCCGGAGCCCCCGGAGGGGGAGAGCCTGCCCTTTGCGGACGTGCCCCCCGACGCCTATTACCGCAGGGCCCTGGCCTGGGCCGTGGACCGGGGCGTGGTGTCCGGCACCGGAGCGGAGAGCTTCTCCCCCGGCGCGTCCTGCACCAGAGCCCAGGTGGTGACCATGCTCTGGCGGGCCTTCGGACCGTGACAAAGGCGGCCCCGCGCAAAATCACGCGGGGCCGCCTTTGCGGAATCAGGTGTTCAGTTCCTTGGACTCGAAGGCCTGGGGATGGATGTTGACGGGGTGGCCGCAGATCAGCTCCTCCAGCTGGGAGCAGCCGCCGAAGGCCCAGGCGTTGATCTTTTTCAGCCCGGCCCCGCAGACCACCCGCTTCAGCTGCTTGCAGTCCTTGAAGCAGAAGGGGGGAATGGAGCGGAGCTGATCCGGGAGCTCCAGGCTCTCCAGGCCGCAGCGGACAAAGGTATAGCCCCAGAAGCGGCCCAGAGACTTGGGAAGCTTCAGACTCCGCAGATTCTCGCAGCCGTCAAAGACGAATTCCCCCAGATCCGTGAGGGTCTCCGGCAGGCGAATCTCGGTGATCTCCGGGTGGCCCCGGAACACCCCGTCGGCAATCACGGTGACGGGCACCCCGTCCACGGTCTCGGGCACCGTCACAAGGGCTTCGTCCCCGGTATAAGACGAGACGCAGAAGCTCCCGTCGTCAATGAGCTTGTATTGCAGTTCCTGCATGGCGTACCTCCTTGGCGTCGCAGTGTGGTTCTTTCCCTATTATACCCCCCGCGCCGCGCTTTGTAAAGAAAAAAACGGCCGTACGGAGCAGCCCGCGGTCGTTTTCGTTCTTATGGAATTGCCTGTCTCAGTGGGGGAAGCGCATGGAGGAATCCAGGCTGGCGGCGCAGGAGACGTCAACGGTGCTCCGGCAGAGCTTGGTCAGGGAAAACAGACGGTCCTTGATAAAAACGAAATAATTCATAGCGGTTCTCCTTTCAAACATCTTGTTCACTCTCTCAATGTGCCCATATCATACCACCGTCGTGAATAAAAGTCAAGAATATACCGAATACAAAGATCTATGAACTTTGTACAATCCGCAAGCTTGATTTTGTATATGATGCACAATATACAGCTTTTTCATACGGAAACCGCCGCAAAACAAGGGGAAGGGACGGCGTTTGAAGCCGTCCCTTCCCCTTGAAGCGTCATGGCTGTTACGCGGGAACAGCCCGGGAATTTCCCCCGCGGGATCAGTTTCCGCCCAGCTCGGCGCCGGTGAGGCTGTCCTTCAGAGGGCTGCGGGTGGAGGACTTGCCGTTGTAGTGCTGTAGCAGATTGCTGACCGCGTTCTCAAAGCGCCAGACGCAGCCCGCGTTCAGGAAGGCGCTGTGGCTGGTAATGCCCCGGGGCAGCTCCAGCAGGCAGGCGTCGTAGCCCTTGGCGTAGGCGGCCCAGGCGCTGAAATAGCCGTGGGCCCCGCTGAGGGAGGCGTAGCTGTTGTTGGGGAACTGCTGGTGGAAGGCGTTGTAGAGGGTGCCGTAGCCGCTGCTGGTGATGATCTGGCCGTACCAGCCGTGGGTGTCCACCAGAATGTTGAAGCCGCTGCCCTTCCGGGCGGAGACGAAGCTGGAGATTGCCCTGGCCTCGACGCACTGCAGGGGGGCGGTGCCGTTGTAGTTCCGGGCGCCGGTGTAGCTCTGGAAGGCGTAGGGGAAGCAGCGGTTCATGTCCATACCCTTGCCGCTGATCAAAACGCCGGCGCTGTTGTAGCAGGTGGTGGTGCAGCGGCCCGGGCCGTTGCAGGTGGTGCCCAGGTACAGACCGTCGGGGTTCATGCAGCGCAGAATGTACACGGTCCAGTTGTTCTGCTGGACCAGCTCGTAGTGGTTCTCCAGCCAGGTCTTCAGCTGATCCGCCAGATAGACCAGAGACTCGCCGTCCCGGTTCCAGTTGTCCTCCCAGCCGTGGATGGCGAAGCAGAGCATCATCACGTTGTTCCCGCTGCCGATGCGGTAGGCGGTGAGGGGGTAGCGGCCGGAGCCGCTGGTGCCGTAGGTGATGGTCTCGATGACCTTGTCCGGCAGCTTGAAGTGCAGGCGCAGCTCGCTGCGCTCCAGCCGCTGCAGAAGGGCGGCCAGCTCCGAGGCGGGCAGGGGACTGTCGATCCGGGCGCTGCGCTCGACCCCCACGCCGCCCATGACCCCGGCCCGGTAGAGGGTCATCACGGCGCTGTAGTAGAAGCTGCTCTCGGGCAGATCCGGAATGGCGGTGACGGTGTTGACGGCCTCCAGCTCCCGGCCCCGGGTGGAGCGGAGGAGGAAGAGGGCCGCGTCGCCCCGCAGCACCGGGCTGTCCAGGTCGCTGCGGCTGTGCTGCAGGATGCCGTAGTCCAGGGCCTTTTGCAGAATGGCGGCGTTGTCGCTGCCGGTGAAGGGGTATTCCACCCGGAAATAGGCTTCGTAGACGTGAATGGCCGCCAGCAGGGCCTCGGCCACGGTGACCTGCCGGGCGCCGCTCCAGGCGGCCTCCGCCGTCAGCTTGGAGGCAAAGCAGCTCAGGTCGATGCCGGGCAGCTCCAGCAGGGTCCAGTCCGCGGTGGTGCAGACGCCGCTCTGCCCGGTGCAGTGGAAGGCCACGCCCTCCATGCTGTCGGAACCGGCCTGGCAGAGCAGGCTGCCGTTCCGGGCGGCGTAGAGCTGCCCGGCTCTGACCCAGAAGCCGTCGGGGCAGCTGCCGGGGGCATAGAGCAGCCTGCCCTCCCGGAGCATCGCCAGCTGGCCGTTGGCCAGGGGCAGGACCTCGGCCCGGACGGTACAGACGCCGCTCTCTCCGGCGCAGTGGAAGACCAGGCCCTGGAGGCTGTCGGTTTTGGCGCTGTGGACCAGCAGACCGTTCTGAGCGGCGTAGAGCTGGCCCCCCTGGACGTAGAAGCCGTCGGGATACTTGCCGGGGGCGTAGAGGGGCCGCCCGTTTTGGATCAGCACCAGCTCGCCGCTCACCAGCCGCAGCAGCTCGGCCTCCACGGTGCAGACGCCGGTTTCGCCGGTGCAGGTGTAGGCCACGCCCTTCAGGCTGCCGCTCTGGGCCCGGTGGATCAGATCGCCCTGCTCCGCGGCGTAGAGCTTGCCGCCGATGCAGTAGAAGCCGTCCTCCAGCCCGGCGGAGGCCACGACGCTGTCCAGCCAGCGCTCCGGGGCCTCGGGGGGATCATAGTGGGCCGTGTGCTGGGTGGTGGCCTCCAGCACGTCCAGATAGTACCACTTGCCGGGGACGATGTCCGGGAAGAAGCGGACGGGGATCCCTGCCGCAAGGGCCTCGGTGTCCGGGCTTCGACCCAGGAAGCGGTTGAGCATCACCACGGCCTGGGCCCGGGTCACGTTGTTCCGGGGCCGGAAGCTGCCGTCGGGATAGCCGCTGACCCAGCCCTGCTCCGCGGCGATGGTCACGGACTGGCAGAACCAGCTGTTGGGCTTCACGTCGCTGAAGCCGCAGGGGCCCTGGGGGAGCTCGATGCCGGACAGCTGCCGCAGCACGGTGGCCATCTGAGCCCGGCTCACGGGATTGTTGGGCCGGAAGCTCCCGTCGGCGTAGCCGGAGAAGACCCCGGCGGCGGAGACGGCGTTGACGGCCGCGGTGTACCACTTGTTGGGCTTCACGTCGCTGAAGCTGGACTCCGCCTCGGGGTAATCCCCCAGGGTGTAGATGATCAGCGCCAGCTGGGCCCGGGTCAGGGTCTGATTGGGCCGGAAGCTGCCGTCGTTGTAGCCGCTGAGATAGGGCCGGTGAAGCTCGTCGGGCCGGGGCTCCGGCTCGGGCTCCGTGGGCTCGGTGGGCTCGGTGGGCTCGGTGGGCTCGGTTTCAATGGGCTCCGTAGGTTCAGTAGGCTCGGTTTCGACGGGCTCCGTCCCGATGGGCTCCGTGGGCTCCGTTTCGACGGGCTCCGTCGTCTCAATCGGTTCCGTGGGCTCCGTCGTCCCGATGGGCTCCGTGGGCTCGGGCTCAACCGGCTCCGTGGCCCCGACGGGAACGCTCAGCTGGAGCAGCAGAAGCAAAATCAGAAAAACACAGCATAGCTTTTTCATGGTAGACCTCCTGTGAAAGACCGCGGCTTATACCACCGTGACGCCGTTGATTTCGATGCCCTCGTCCGCCGCGATGACCACGCAGCGCACGCCCCCCAGCTCCCGGACCTGGATCAGATCCTGGCGGTCGGGATTGAGCTTGATGACCACGTCCGGGGTCTTGTACTCCAGCTGGGCGGTGTTCAGCAGGTTCTGGGGCGGCAGCTCCGCGTCCACGCCGAAGGCCTGCTCATACTTCACCCGGAAGGCGGCCATCCGGGGCTCGGAGACGCCGCTGTGCTCCAGAATGTCGCTGACCTCCCCGCAGCTGACCCGCAGGGGCTCCGGGTCCCGGGCCTCCTTGTGGACGGCGGCCATCTCCCGCAGCTGGCTGTGGACGGTCTGGACGACCCGGGGGCTGCACTCCTCGTCCAGGGCCTCCACCAGCACGTCCCGGAAGGTGTCCTTCTGGACCCCCACCGCCATGGGCGGCCGGGTGTGGAAGACGGCCTCGATGAATTCGTCGTAGCCCGTCTCCTTGGAGCGGTTGTAGAGCAGGGCCCCGTAGAGATTGGTTGCCCTGTCGTCAAAGGCCGGGAAGAGGAAGCCCAGCTCGGGGTTTCCCGCCACCCAGTCGGCGCCGTGGCTGCGGAAGCACTTCTCCGCCGCCTCGTAGCGCAGCACGGGCCGGGTCTCCTTCACGGGGCAGATGGCGCAGACCAGATAGGAGAACTGGCTGTCACCGCTGTCCTCCCGCAGCGCGCCGTCCTTGCCCCGGAAGGGGACGTCGTAGACGTCCGAGGCCAGCAGGATCAGATAGTTGCTTTCCGCCAGCCGCAGGCTTCCGGCGATTTTCTCGTAGAGGCTGCGGCGGGTCTCCGCCTCCGTCAGCCGCTGCTGTCGCAGCCGCATCAAAAGTCCGTGCTCCTCGCCGCTCTGGACCTGGGCCGTGGAAAAGCTCAGCTCCGAGAGGCTGCGGCCCAGGCTGCCGGAGATGCCCTTTTTCAGCAGCTCCAGGTATTTCTCCTGCTCGTGGGCGGGGAGCAGCGCCAGGGACTCGTCAAACTCCGCCAGGATCTCCCCGAAGCTGTTGACGTAGCAGCCGTAAATATGGGTAATGGCCGTGCGGTCCGCCCGAAAGCGCCGCCGCAGCTCCGAAATCTCTCTGTCGATCATGGATCTTCCTCCGTTGTAGAAATTGGCTTATGGAAATCGGCAATCTATTATACCACAGCCCACCCCAAAATTCCAGCCCCATTTTATATACGTTTTTCAGAGGCGAAGGGTTGCGGGGCGGGGCGGAAAATTTTTACGCCCAGGCGGCCTTGAGCCGGGCGGCGGCCTCCGCCACCCGCTCCGTGGGCAGGCCCCCGTAGCCCAGCACCAGAGTGGAGGGGGGAGGGGGGCAGCGGCGGCAGAAGTCCGAAAGCCCCCGCAGGGGCAGGCCCGCCGCCGCGGCCCGGCGCAGCAGCTCCGCCTCCTCATAGCGGGGCAGCCGCAGCAGAAAGTGGATGCCCCCCTCGGCCCCCGAGACCTGGAGCCCCTCGATCTGCCCCAGGGCCGCCAGCAGGGCGGCCCGGCGGTCTGCGTATCGCTTTCCCACCCGGCGGATGTAGCGGCTGTAGAAGCCCTCCTCCAGAAAGCGGGCCATGACGGTCTGCTCGTAGCGGGACACCGTGGGCTGCTGGCCGCCGTAGAGGGCCTGCCAGCGCTCCGCCAGGGCCGGGGGCAGCACCATGTAGGCCAGGCGAATGGCCGGGGCCAGGCTCCGGGAGAAGGTGCCGGTGTAGACCACCCGCTGGGCCCGGTCCATGCCCTGCATGGAGGAGATGGGCCGCCCGCCGTAGCGAAACTCGCTGTCGTAGTCGTCCTCGATGATCCAGCGCTCCCCGGCGGCGGCCCAGCGCAGCAGCCGGGAGCGGCGGGAGGCGGGCATGGCGATGCCCAGGGGAAACTGGTGGGAGGGGGTGAGATAGGCCACCTGGGCCCCGCCGGCCTCCAGGGCCTCGGCGTCCATCCCGGCGGCGTCCATGGGCACGTAGCGGATCTCCCGGCCCCGGGCCAGGAGACTCCGCTCCACGGCGGGGTAGCCCGGGTCCTCCATGGCGTAGACGGCGTCCCGGCCGAAGAGGGTGATGAGCTGGCCCAGCAGGGTCTCCAGACCGGAGCCCACCACAATCTGCTCCGGCCCGCAGCGCACCGCCCGGTATTCAGACAGCAGCCGGGCCAGGGCCCGGCGCAGGGGGGCCTCTCCCCGGGGATCTCCCCGCTGCAGCAGCTCCGGGGAGTTGTAGACCACTTCCTTATACAGCTTCGCCCAGGAGGCGTAGGGGAAGAGAGACACGTCCACCGCCGAGGTGGAGAAGAGCTCCTCACCAGAGACACAGGGTAGGGTTCTCTGTGTTTCCGCAACACAGAGAACCCTACCCTGTGTCGCCGTCCCCTGTGTCCCTGCCTCCGTCAGCTGATAATCGGCCACATAGAAGCCGCTGCGGGGCCGGGCCTCCACGTAGCCCTCCGCCGTCAGCAGCCCGTAGGCGGTCTCCACCGTGGCCCGGCTGACTCCCAGCCGGGCGCAGAGCTCCCGCTTGGAGGGGAGCTTCTCCCCGGCGGCCAGGGAGCCCTCCCGGATGGCCCCGGCCACGGCGGCGTAGAGCTGTTCATACATGGGGCTCCTGGCCCCGGGATCCAGACTCAAGGCAAAGCTGAACACAGCAAGCCCTCCTTTCCGGAAACTGACCCTGTAAAAAATACAAAAACTGAGCATGTACACAGGGCCAGATCGTGCTATAATGATAGCAGAAGCGGGAAGCCCTGTCAAGCAAAAGCGGCCTTCCGCCCTGCATTTCAAAAAAGAGGGTGCTTGTCATGTCCAAACGTTCTACCGTACACGCCATTGTCTACACGGCGCTGATGGCCGCCATTGTCTACGTGCTGACCCTGCTCTATATCCCCCTGGGGGAGAGCCGGGTCCACTTCGGCAACGCCGCCAGTATGCTGGCCGGTCTGATCCTGGGGCCCTGGCTGGGAGGCGCGGCCTCCGGCATCGGCGCGTTCTTCTTTGATCTGACCCACGGCTACGGCATCGTGGAGGCCCTGGTCACCTTCGCCAGCAAGTTCCTCATGGCAATGGCGGCGGGCCTGGTGGCCGACGCCTACCGGCAGGAGGGCCCGGTGCTGAACTCCAAAAGCCAGCTGCGGGCGGTGCTGGGCTGCGTGGTCGGCGGCCTGACCTACATCGCCCTGTATATGCTGAAGACCTATATCAAGCAGCGCTTCGTGGCGGGGGTGCCCCTGGAGGGCACCTGGACCGTGATGCTGGCCAAGCTGCCCGCCACGGCCATCAACAACGGCTTCGCCGCCGTGGTGACGCCCATCCTCTACACCGCCCTTCGGCCGGCGCTCAACGCCATCGGCGTTGTCGATCGTCTGCGGCCGCGGCGTTCGTAATATAGGGCAGCAGCGAACAGTCTCCAATGCAGGGATAGACGTTCAGGCGCAGTATTTTGACAGTCCTTTGGGACCTGATCTTTCCGGATCGGGTCCCTCTTTTTTCAGAATTACTCGATTTTGTAATGCTTTTGTACGCTTTTTGTGTTATGATTACGACGGAGCAATAAACTGCAGTAATATAAAAATGGAGGAACGAAAATGATTGACCCGCAATTTTATCAACAACTTGCCGTGCAGTATGCCCTTCAATTGAAGGATCACAAGAACTGGATGCCCCTGCGGGGAATAGCTGGCGATCTCATGAATATGATTGAGGGTCTGAACCAGGAGTCCCTGCATGCCGCGAATAGTCCCGAAAATCTGGACTATCATGAGAAACGGAACGGCCTTCGGGACCGGGGCAATCTGCTCTGGCAGAACCTGACGGCCCTGAGCGCCGCCATGAAGGGCGGAGACAAGGAGAAGCAGCAGAAGGCGCTGGACGAGGCTGCCACAGCCCTGCAGGGCTTCGATTACGCGCTGGACGACATGCAGAACGTCCGTTTTTGGGACAAGCTGCTCCAGGACTCCGCCAGGAGCAACTACGCGGGCGAGAACGTGAGTATGCTTTTCTCAAACTATGGGCACACCCCGAGACATTCGATCCGGGAGAATACCACGAAATACCTGCAGGAACTCGGGGCGCAGCCCTATGCGCCGAAGAAGAAAACCGACCCTGCGTTCAGGGTTTTGGCGCCGGTCCCGGCTCCAAGAATGCAGAAGAGATCCGAGCTGGAGCACCTGCAGAATCAAGGCTTTGAGACCATTCTGATGCAAAGAAAACTCGCCGATAGGACGCCGTACGCGATCGTTGAGAATGCCGGATTGATGGCGTCCATGTCCCTTGCCTATACGGATATGATCAAGAATGGCAAGTTCTCTAAGCAGGAAGGTTTTGCAAATATCAGCGATAAAGAGCTCAGCACCGCCATGCGCAACGCAGCCTTGGAGAAGGACGCCCACCACGAGCCCTACTTCAAGGGCAAGCTGCTCGGAGAGCAGTCTGATTATCTCATACACATGATGTCCAGCCCGGAGAAGATGAAGGACTTCTGCGCGGCCTATGAGACCCAGAAGTCGGTTCAGCAGAAAAAGGCAGAGGGCAAGCTCGAAAAGAACTATGACAACTACATATGGCTCCACAGCAGGATGAACGTCCCAAAGGGCAAGGAGCGGGAGTACCTGGCAAAATGCATGGCCGCCCAGCAGCTGAACGGTAGTGAGCCCTACAGCCTGGATAAGATCCGGAAAGAGGCCAAAAAAATCCTGAAGAACAAGAACTTCCTGAAGCTCACCGCCAATAAAGCGCTCACCCGAAAGCTGCTGATGGAGGGCGAAACCAGAACGATGGAGGGGGCCATGCGAAGCATGGAAGATGCGAACCTGACCAAGCGGATGAACGCCTTCAGGGAGCACCCCAAAAGCTTCCCCAAGAAGAGCTGGGAGGGCTATCTGAACGCGCATCTGAACATGGAGATCCCGAAGGGACAGGAAGCGCTCCACCTTATGAAGATCTTGTATACCATTTCCGCAATCAAGATGGACAAGCCCAACAAAGAGTTCAGCGTCAGCACGGTTCGGGAAAAGGCGAAGGACATGCTGGACAGAAAGTATATCAAGCTGTTTGCGGACAAACCGGATTTGATCCGGGAGCTGCTGCAGACGAAGGACCCGGTGAAGATCAGCAATGATTTTGTCAATACCGGCGTTAAGCTTGCAGAGGAGGCTGAACTGGGACGCGGCAACGCGCCGAAGCAGCACGGCCCCTTGTTGGCCCAGCAGGCCGAGGGCGCGAAGAAGCCCGAGGAGCCGGTCGTCAAAACGAACTGACAAAAACAGAAAACCCACGAAGAGTGATGAAAGAGAAGCCTGGGGACGGCCCGTCAGCTCAATGCGCCAGTTGTTCAGCAGAAACAGCGCCCCCGCTGCGGCAAGCAGGAACAGCAGAACGGTAACAATGATGAGCGCCGTGCGCCCTTTTCTCTTTCTCATAGCTTTCAATCCTTTCTATGGAATAGATCCGCCTCGCCGGGAATACAGTGTCATAGACTATTGCGACGAGGTGGACAAATGGAATACATCATCAATCACGTCCGGCTCTGCGGGACCCTGGATTCCGCGCCGGTCTTCTCCCACGAAAACCACGGGCGGCGCTTCTACCGCTTTTTCCTGGCGGTGGAGCGCCTGTCCGGCACTCTGGACCGGCTGCGGGTGCTGGCGGACTGGGACCTGCTCCGGGAGGCGGACTGCGCCTGGGGGGAGCGGGTGCTGGTGACGGGGCAGGTGCGCTCCTACAACCAGGTCACCGAGACGGGCCGCCATCTGCTGATCTCGGTGTTTGCCGAGAGCCTGGAGCTGAGCGAGGAGGAGCCCGACGATCAGGTGACCCTCACGGGGACCCTCTGCCGGGACCCGGTCTACCGCCGGACGCCCCTGGGCCGGGAGATCTGCGACGGGATGCTGGCGGTGAACCGGGGCTGCCGCCGCACGGACTATCTGCCCTGCATCTTCTGGGGCCGCACGGCCCGGCGGATCGCGGAGCTCAGCACCGGCGCCCGGATCACGCTGACGGGCCGCCTCCAGAGCCGGGAATACAACAAGCTCCTGGAAAGCGGCGAGACCGAGCGCCGCACCGCCTACGAGATCTCCGCCGTCAGCGCCGAGCTGACCCGGGACTGAGGAGAACAGAAAGAGGAAGCCTTCCCAAGGGGGAAGGCTTCCTCTCATTTCACTGGTTTTCCTTCAGCTTCTCCCGCAGCAGGGCCGCGACCTCCCGCATCCGGCCCGGGGCGAAGGGGTCCGACAGGCCGCCCTGCTCGGTGACGGTCTGCAAAAAGCTGTCGTGCTCCCGGGGCAGCATCCTGCTCCAGCATTCCAGCCCGGCGTCGGCCTTGGCGCACTCTTTTTCGTAGAGCTCAAAGGCCGCGCAGTTGGAGACGCAGTAGCTCACCACGTAGAAGGGCGTTTCAAAGAAGTGGCTCACGTCGATCCAGCTTTTGGCGTAGTAGTCCTCCCGTTCGGGATCCAGATAGCCGTAGTCCCGGGCCAGCTCCAGGGAGAGCCGGTTCAGAGCCTCCGGGGTCCACTCCGCCGCGGGCCGGGCGTAGACCGCGTGCTCAAAGGCGGCGAAGCTGCCCTGCTGGGTGAAGGTGTCCACGGTGTCCAGCAGCTTGTACTCCGTCAGCTCCGCCCGGTAGTCCTCGGGCACCCGGCTCAGCAGCAGGTACTCCATGCCCTGGGAGAAGACCTCCGCCAGATCGTGGGAGTAGGTGGCGTCGTGGTTGTACCAGGCGTCCACAAAGTGACCGAATTCGTGGCCGAAGTTCAGAATGTCGTCGCTGTAGCCCTGGGTTTTCACAAAGACGAAGGGGTTGTCGTAGCTGTAGAGATAGCACTGGTAGGAGAGATCGGCCTTTTTCCCGGAGATCTCGATGTCATAGAGCTCGTAGCGCTCCATGTCCTTGCAGGCCCGGAAGGCCTTGCCCCCCATCTTCCGGACGGCGGTGTGGAGGGCCTCCAGGTTCTCCGCCTCGTTGAGCTCCGTGTATTCCAGCTCCGCCCAGCGACGGTTCAGATCCAGCTCTTTGTAGAGGGGACCCAGCTCCGTGCGGATCTGCTCCAGCAGGGTCTCCGCCTGCTGGGGGCTGAAATCCCGCTCATAGTCGGCGTAGTAGACGTAGTCCTCGTAGCTGTCCAGCTCCAGATAGGCCGCTAGCTCCTGCCGCACCCCCACCAGACGGATGTAGAGCTCCCCCAGAATGGGGGCGTACTTGTCGTAGTAGAGCTCCTGGATTTCCTCCCAGTCCTCCAGGCTGATGCTGTCGTCCTGCTCCAGGCTCAGATAGGACTGCTCCCGGCCCTGCCAGAGCACCGTGGGATCGGCGGTGGCCCGGTGATACTCGGTGAGCAGGGCGTTCTCCCGCCGGACCAGATCCAGATAGGCCTCGTCCAGGGTGGCGCTCTGCTGCCCCCGATAGGCCTCCACCACCCAGCCGCCCCAGAATTCCTCGTCCAGGGCCTCGGCGTTGCCGCAGTTGGCGGAGGCGCTGCAGAGCCGCTCAAAGAGCTGATCCACCTGGGCCTCCTGCTCCAGGCACCAGTCGTATTCCTCGGCCATGCGGCTGTCGGTGATGTCGTGGTGGTAGCGCAGCTCCGCCACGGTGGACATGGTGTAGAAGTCGTTGTAGGCGTCGTAGGCCTCCTGGAGCCGGGTCACCCCCTCCCGGGTGGAGAGGCGGTCGGCCTCCAGATCGGCAATCAGGGTTTCGTAGAGCTCGCTGAAGGCCGCCATGTCCGGGCGGCGGTACTCGATCCGGGAAAAGCGGGGCATATCCCCCGGCTGGGTGTCAGACTGGGTCTCAGACTGGGTCCCGGACTGCGGGTCGGACTGCGGGTCGGACTGCGGGTCGGATTGCGGGTCGGACCGCGGCTTCCCGTCCAGCCGGACAAGGCAGCCCCCCAGCGCCAGGCTCAGAACCAGCAAAAGAGCCAGCAGGGCGGCAGTTTTCTTTCTCATGGAGTTGCGCTCCTTTTCTATTTCTGTCAGGCATCAGACCCGCCCCCTACAACGGAAAGCGTCCCAAGTTTGTCATTGCGAGACCAGTCCGCAGACTGGTCGTGGCAATCCGTTCCCCCGTCCCCATTTCAAATGATTTCAAATGGCAATTTGAAAACACCACAGTTTTCAATTTTCAACTTTCAATTTTCAATTCCCGCTTCGCCCGTGGCCGGGTGCATGTGGCGGTCAATGACCGCCGCTACGGCGGGGTGCGGGGAACGGGGGGCGCTCGGTGAGCGCCCCTACGGCGGGGGGGTGGGGTGGGGCGTGGGATCCGGCGCGGGGGTGGGGT
>JAFXYD010000029.1 GCA_017541995.1 Oscillospiraceae bacterium | reverse complement strand
TGCGTCTCCGAGGCCGAGTGCATGCGCCGCTGGCTGGCGGAGCAGGGGGTCCCGGCGGAGCAGATGCTGCTGGAGGACAGATCCACCGACACGGCGGAGAACATGGCCTTCTCCAAGGCTCTGATTCAGGAGCGGAACCCCACCGCTAAGATCGCCTTTTCCACCACCAACTACCACGTCTTCCGCTCCGGGCTCAAGGCCCGGCGGGTGAAGATGCGGGCCGTGGGCATGGGCTGCCCCTCCAAGTGGTATTTCTGGCCCAACGCCGCCGTGCGGGAGTTTGTGGGGCTGCTGACCCAGCACCGGGGCAAGCAGCTGCTGATCTTCCTGGGTCTGCTGCTGTCCTACGCAGGGCTGACCCTGCTGTACTATCATCTGTAAAGTCCTGTAAAACAGGCAGCTCCGGGACGCGGCGCGTCTCGGAGCTGCCTGTTTTTAAGGTTCAGCTTAGGCTGATATGCTATCTTCTCGGCAACGAAAGGAGGTTTGCCATGCAGTTTCGACATGAATGGAAGCAGGAGATCAACGCCGCGGACCGCCTGGCCCTGCTGGCCCGGCTGAGCGCCGTGATGCGCCCCGACCCCCACGCCCCCGGGGGCAGCTATCAGATCCGCAGCCTGTACTTCGACAGCCCCGCCGACACGGCCCTGCGGGAGAAGCTGGACGGGGTCAACTGCCGGGAGAAGTTCCGGCTTCGCTTTTACAACGGAGATCCGTCCTATATCGTGCTGGAGAAAAAGAGCAAGCTCAACGGCCTGTGCGCCAAGCAGAGCTGCCGCGTCAGCGAGGACGAGGCCCGGCGTCTGGCCGCCGGGGACGACGCCTGGCTTCTGGATCCGGCGCGGCCCCTCTGCACGGAGCTCTATTCCAAAGCCCGCTCCCAGGGCCTGGGGCCCAAAACCATCGTGGACTACACCCGGGAGCCCTTCGTCTTCGCCCCCGGCAACGTCCGGGTGACCCTGGACCGCGACATCCGCACCGGGGAGTTCCGCACGGACTTCCTCAACCCCGAAACCCTGACCCTGCCCGCCGGGGAGAGCCCCATCATCCTGGAGCTGAAGTGGGACGCCTTCCTCCCGGACCTCATCCGGGACGCCGTCGCCCTTCCGGGCCGCCGGGTCACCGCCTTTTCCAAATACGCGCAGTGCCGAATCTACGGCTGACGCGAATCAAACGACAAGGAGTGAAGCAATATGCTGCTTTCCGCAACGATCCGTGAAACCTTCAGCTTCAGCGACATTTTCAAGTCCAATTTCCTGGAGAACGTCAGCGCCGTCAGCGTGCTGGACATGGCCCTGACCATCCTTCTGGCCTTCGGCATCGGCCTGTTTATCTTCTACGTCTACAAGAAAACCTACCGGGGGGTCATGTATTCCTCCTCCTTCGGCACCACCCTCATCGCCCTCACCATGATTACCTCCCAGGTGATCCTGGCGGTGACCTCCAACGTGGTGCTGTCTCTGGGCATGGTGGGCGCGCTGTCCATCGTCCGCTTCCGCACCGCCATCAAGGAGCCCCTGGACATCGCCTTCCTCTTCTGGTCCATCGCGGCGGGCATCATCCTGGCCGCCGGCATGATCCCCCTGGCGGTGATCGGCAGCGTGGTCATCGGTCTGATCCTGCTGTTCTTTGTCAACCGCAAGCCCCATAAGAATCCCTATATCGTGGTGCTGTCCTGCGCCGACCACGCCGCGGAGCAGGCGGCCACGGAGGCCCTCCAGGCCCACGTGGAGCGCTGCGTGGTGAAGTCCAAGTCCGCCCGGCAGGGGCTCACGGAGCTGAATCTGGAGGTCCGCCTCCGGGACGACAACACCGACTTCGTCAACGAGCTGGCCGCCCTGCCCGGGGTCAACAGCGCCGTGCTGGTGAGCTTCAATGGCGAATACGCCGGATAAGGGGATAATATTATGTCAACCAGCAAGCAGCTTGACAA
This sequence comes from Oscillospiraceae bacterium, assembly GCA_017541995.1. Classification (GTDB taxonomy): domain Bacteria; phylum Bacillota; class Clostridia; order Oscillospirales; family Oscillospiraceae; genus JAFRPC01. Next base: position 2,594 of record JAFXYD010000029.1, on the reverse strand, counting down.
GCTCTGCCTCTCCGTTGTGGCCCTCTGCCTGGTGCTGACCCTGCTGTTTATGTTCGGCGCTTCTCTGGGGCTTCAGGCCGCCGCCAAAAGCGTGAAGTACGCCGGCAGCCTCTTCGACGACTCCAGGGTACACAAAATCGACATTGTGATGGAGGACTGGGACAGCTTCATCCAGAGCTGCGAGAACGAGGAGTACGCGGTCTGCACCGTGGTGGTGGACGGCAGTAAGCACGCCAACATCGGCATCCGGGCCAAGGGCAACACCTCCCTGTCCTCGGTAAAGTCCCTGGGCTCCCAGCGCTACAGCTTCAAGCTGGAGTTCGACCACAACCAGAGCGGCAAAAGCCTGGATGGCTTGGACAAGCTCTGCCTGAACAATCTGATCCAGGACAACAGCATGATGAAGGACTACCTGGTCTACCGCATGATGGCGGACTTCGGCGCCGACGCGCCCCTCTGCTCCTTCGCCTGGCTCACGGTGAACGGAGAGGATTGGGGTCTGTATCTGGCGGTGGAGGGCGTGGAGGACAGCTTCCTGGCCCGGAACTACGGCTCCGACCCCGGGGAGCTCTACAAGCCCGACAGCATCGGCTTCGGCGGCGGCCGGGGCAACGGCAAGGACTTCAACCCGGAAGACTTCGGCCTTGACGCCGCCGACGGCAGCCCATCCGGCGAGACCTCCCCCGACGCCCAGCAGGGGGGCTTTCCAGACGGACAGCAGGGGGGCTTCCCAGGCGGACAGCACGGAGCATTTCCCGGCGGGCAGCAGGGCGGCTTTCCCGGCAGACAGGGCGGGCAGGAAGGGCTCAACGGCGGCGCCCGGGGCGGCCCCGGGGGCGGCATGGGCAGCGCCGACGTGAAGCTCCAGTACGTCGATGAGGATCCCGCCAGCTATTCCAATATCTTTGACAACGCCAAAACCGAGATCTCCGAGGCGGATCGTCAGCGGCTGATCGCCGCTCTGCGGCAGCTCAGCGCTTACGAGAACCTCTCCCAGGTGCTGGACGCGGAGGAGGTGCTGCGCTATTTCGTGGTGCACAACTTCGTCTGCAACGGCGACAGCTACACCGGCAGCATGATCCACAACTATTACCTCCACGAGCGGGACGGGAGGCTGGGGATGATCCCCTGGGACTACAACCTGGCTTTCGGCGCCTTCCAGGGCGGCAGCGCCGCCTCGGCGGTGAACGAGTCCATCGACAGCCCCGTCTCCGGGGGCGACCCAGACGACAGGCCCATGCTGGGCTGGATCTTCTCCGACGAGGCCTATACGGCCCGGTATCACGCCCTGTTCTCGGACTTCCTGGCCCGCTGGTTTTCAGAGGGCCAGCTGGACGCCGAAATCGCCCGGACGGCGGAGCTTATCCGCCCCTGGGTGGAACGGGATCCCACGAAATTCTGTACCCTTGAGGCCTTTGACAGCGGCGTGGCAGCCCTGCGGGACTTCGTCTCCCTCCGCGCCCAGGCGGTGGAGCGCCAGCTGGAGGGCGACAGCAGCCCCGTGGACACCGGCGATCTGCAGCTCTCCGACATGGGCAGCATGGGGGGCGGCAGAGGCGGCCCCGGGGGTGACGCCGCCTTCCCCGGCGGTCAGGGCGCCCTCCCCGGCGGAGGCGCCTTCCCGGAGGGCGGCACGGCCCCCAACGGAGAAGCCCTTCCCGGCGGAGAAGCCCTCCCGGAGGGCGACACGGCCCCCAACGGAGAAGGCCTTCCCGGCGGCGGAGCCCTCCCGGAGGGCGGCACGGCCCCCAACGGAGAAGCCCTTCCCGGCGGCGGAGCCCTCCCGGAGGGCGGCACGGCCCCCAACGGAGAAGCCCTTCCCGGCGGCGGAGCCCTCCCCGGCACAGGAGGCTTCCCGGGAGGCGGGGGCTTCCCCGGGGGCGGCCGACTTCCGGGCGGCCTTCCCGGAGGCGACGGGCTCCCCGCCGCAGGAGACGAAACCGGAACCGCCCAGGCCCAGCCCGCCGACCCGGCCCGGACCTGGCTTGCGGTGGGCCTCTCGGTCCTGGTCCTGGCCCTGGGTCTGTTCATTGCCGCAAAGAAAAAATACTGACCCGGAGCTCCCATAGAAGCCTCACAGCCGCTTCGGCGGGAATTGTGCCACACTTCGCCGTCCTTGCCGGGCCTCAAGCCCGCTGCATTCTCCGCTTTGTCCGGCCCAATTCCTGCTCGAAGCAATTCTCTATAGGCATCCCCGATGCCGGCATGATCCGGGCCGGAATACAAAAAAAGCACCCATAAAGGGTGCTTTTTTGGTACGCCGGAAGGGACTCGAACCCCCGACCTACTGGTTCGTAGCTCAGATTCAGCCGTATTTTGACGTTACAGATAGTGCGAAAAAGTGAGTTATAGCAACGAATTTTGAGCTTTGCCGTGTCAGCTCGTTTTGGCGCAAATCCACCTCTTGGCGCAAATACTTGCGCCAAATTTGCGCCAAAAAAGCAGGGCCGCAGCTCTCCGGCGGCCAAGGCGCCGACGAGTGCGTCTCCGAGGCCGAGTGCATGCGCCGCTGGCTGGCGGAGCAGGGGGTCCCGGCGGAGCAGATGCTGCTGGAGGACAGATCCACCGACACGGCGGAGAACATGGCCTTCTCC
>JAFXYD010000028.1 GCA_017541995.1 Oscillospiraceae bacterium | reverse complement strand
GATCTTGACCTTGGTGTAGGGCTGTCTGTGGCCGCGGATGGACTTGCTGTCCTTCTTGGGACGGTACTTGAAGACGGTGACCTTCTTGGCCTTGCCGTTCTTCAGGACCTTGGCTTCGACGGAAGCGCCGTCAACAACGGGAGTCCCGAACTTGGAGTTCTCGCCGTCCACGATGGCCAGCACCTGATCGAAGGTCACGGTGTCGTCGGCATTGACGTTCAGCTTCTCGATGAAGAGCTCATCGCCCTCGCTGACGTTGTACTGCTTACCACCGGTAACGATAATCGCCTGCATACTGTTCTCTACCTTTCTGTAGTCTCGCTCTGGGGGTGACAGGGCATAGCTGTGCTTAAACCCCTTCAATGCGGCCTGTACATTATAGCATACCCGCCGTAAAAAGTCAAATGTTTTTTGATATTTTTTTCGGATTTTCCCGCGGTTTTCCCGCTCCGTCTTCCGTTTTTGCCGCCTGCTTCCGGCAGGCCCTGCCCGCCTCCGGGGCGGCCCGGCCTCCCAAGCCCGCATTCTTCACAATCCCTTCATATTTTGTTCGGTTTTCATTCAGAAATCGGTGCTACAATAGCTTCTGTCACGATCAATTCTGAGCATGGAGGCGGAGCTATGGGAAATCGGGCCGCGGATTGGTGCTATCGGGCGATTCGGCGCAGCGTGAGCGCGCTGTATCGCCGCTATCGGATTCAGGGGCTGGAGCATCTGCCCCGGGAGGGCTGCGTTCTGGTGGGCAACCACTGCCAGGCCCACGGGCCTCTGGTGGGAGAGCTGCGGCTGCCCTTCCCCCGAAAAACCTGGTGCGCCTCGGAGATGATGGAAAAGGAGCAGGTGGCGGACTACGCCTTCCGGGATTTCTGGTCTCAGAATCCGCGCTGGACCCATCCCTTCTACCGGCTGCTGTCCCATCTCATCGTGCCCCTGGCGGTGCTGCTGTTCAACCACGCCGAGACCATTCCCGTCTACCGGGACAGCCGCCTGCTGAGCACCTTCCGGGAGACCCTCCGCTGCCTGGAGGAGGGCCGCTCGGTGCTGATCTTCCCGGAGCAGGACAAGCGCTGCAATCACATCCTGGACGACTTCCAGGAGCATTTCATCGACGTCGCCAAGCTCTGGCATCGCCGCAGCGGCAAGGCTCTGGCCTTTGTGCCCATGTACATCTGCCCCGCCCTGCGGGTGATCTGCTTCTCGGAGCCCGTCATTTTTGACCCCGACGCCCCCATCGACGCCGAACGGGAGCGGATCAAGAAGGAGCTGGTCCGCAGGATCACCGCCCTGGCGGAGGAGCTGCCCAGGCATCGGGTGGTGCCCTACCGGCCCCAGCCCAAAAAATACTGGCATTTCAATCGGCCCAAGGAGGCAACTGAGGCATGAGACAACCCACGGTGGACTACCGGAAGCTGCGGCTCTCCAATCTGCGAAGCCCGGCCTACCGACACCTGCTGCTGCTGGGAGGATGGCTGGTCTATTTCTCCCTGTATTTTCTCACGGAGCAGCTGATTCCCTATGAAAGCTGCCACGTGGTGCACTGCGCCCTGGACGACGCAATCCCCTTCTGTGAATTTTTCATCGTTCCCTATCTGCTCTGGTTCCTGCTGGTGGCGGGCTCGCTGCTGTATCTGCTGCTCTATGACGTGCCCAACTTCCGCCGCCTGTCCATCTACATCATGATCACCCAGGCGGGGGCAATGCTGGTCTACATCCTCTGGCCCAGCATCCAGCTGCTGCGGCCCGAGACCATGCCCCGGGAAAACCTCTTCACCTGGATCGTATCCTTCGTCTACCGCTTCGACACCCCCACCGGGATTCTGCCCTCCCTCCACGCCGCCTACTCCATCGCCATACTCTCGGTATTTGAGCACCGGCGGGAGACCCGGCTGTGGTGGCGGATCCTGCTCCCCATCCTGGTGGTGATCATCATTCTGGCCACCTTTTTTGTCAAGCAGCACTCGGTTCTGGACGCCCTGGCGGCCATTCCCCTCTGCCTGCTGGGGGAGCTTCTGATCTACCGGCTCCGCCTGCTGCAATAAGCGGCTCCGACGCAAAACAGCGAGACCTCCCCGGGGAGGCCTCGCTTGTTTTTTCGGAAAGAACTACCAGCCGTAGTCTGTGCGGAAGGAGCGCTCCTGAGGCTCCAGAGGCAGGGTTTTGCTGTCCATGCCGGTAATCTCGATGTAGCGGTCGTTTTGCAGGACCCGGATCACCTTCTCGATGACGGCCTCATCGGCCTGGATCTCCATGGTGACGGTGCCGTCGTCCTCGTTGCGCACCCAGCCGGTGCAGCCATAGAGCCTGGCCGCCTGCCTGGCCCGCCAGCGGAAGCCCACGGCCTGGACCAGGCCGGAGAATACGATACGTCTGCGGGTCATCATTCCGGAATGAGCTCCTCCTGGGCCTGGCTATGCTCCGCTTCGGCGTCGGGGCCCTCCCCCTCCTCCTCTACGGCGGCGTTTTCTGCTGCCGCCGCGGCGGCGGCGGTGGCCTGGACGCTGGGGGCCACCTCGCCGGGGTGGATGGCGTTCTGGTTTTCCTCCCGCAGGGTGCGGTGGCTCTCCTCCAGCAGATTCGCCCAGCTGGACAGCTCCGAGCTGGCCAGGGATTCCATCTTTCGGGCCAGGAGGACTCTGTTCTCCTGGCGGGTGGCCTTGTCATAGGGCTTGGCCCGGTTCAGATAGAGCTCCGCCTGCTCCTTCAGCTTCTCGGCGGTGCTGCGGTATCGGGTCCAATTTTCGTAGAAGCGGTAGTGGTCGATGACGTGGTGCATCGCCACCAGGATCGCGGAGAGGGTGGCCGTCACGCCGATGGCCCACTTGACGTTTCCCTCCTGCATGGAGGCAAAGACGCTGACCAGGGTGATGGCGCAGGGGATGGCGTAGGTGATGATTCGGGTGACGTTGTACCAGTGCTTGTTGCCCTGGGCCTTCCGGGTGTACCACTCCAGCAGATAGCTCAGGCGGGTGTGGAGCACCTCGTCGGTGACGCCCTGGCAGAGGGTCTGCAGGAACTCCTGCTCCAGCTTCCGCAGGGAACGTTTGCGTTTCTTGTTCTTTTCCGTTTTCTCGCTTTCCGGGCTTTTCTGCTCCCGGGCAGCATCCTTTTGGGTCTCAGGCATAGTTTCGCCTCCCTTTTTCTTTCTTGATTTCCTGGGAAATGGATCTATTTGGCATGCCGCTCAAACCAGTCGGTGATCTCCTTCAGCCGGCGCTGGCGGTGCTTGGGCTTGCCGGAGCGGGAGAGCTCATGGGTCTCCCCGTGGAAGAGGCAGAGCCGGGCCTCCACCCCCCGATCCACCAGGGCGGCGTACATCTGGATGCCCTCCGCCATGGGGCAGCGGTAGTCCTCATCCGAGTGGATGAAGAGGGTGGGGGTTTTGACGTTTTTGGCGTATTTCAGCGGGGACTGAGCCCAGAGCTTCTCGGGGCTGTCGTAGATATCTCCGTCGGTCTGATCCGAGGCGAAGTAGTAGCCGATGTCCGACATGCCGTAGAAGGCCAGCCAGTTGGCGATGGAGCGCTGGGAGGCGGCGCAGCAGAAGCGGTCCGTGTGGCCGATGATCCAGTTGGTCATGAAGCCGCCGTAGCTGCCGCCGGTCTCGCAGATCCGCTTGGGGTCGATCTGGGGGTATTTGGCCAGCACCGCGTCGGTGAAGTCCATGAGATTCTGATAGTCCGTGTCCCCGTAATGGCCCCGGATGTCCATGAAGCGGTTGTCCCGGCCGTCGCTGCCCATGGGATTGCAGAAGAAGACGAAGTAGCCCATGGAGGCCCAGAGCTGCATCTCATGGTAGAACACCGGGCCGTAGACGGTCTTGGGGCCTCCGTGGACGTCCAGCACGGCGGGGTATCGCTTGGCCGGGTCGAAATCCTTGGGCTTCAGCACCCAGCCGCCGATCTCCCAGCCCCGGCTCTGCACCGTGACGGGCTCGGGCCGGGCCACATAGCGGCCCTCCAGGGCGGCGTCGTTGAAGTGGGAGACCCGGGTCAGCTTCTCCGCTCCCAGCCAGGCGGCGTAGAGCTCCTGGGGCCGCATGTCGTAGAGACCCACGCAGAGGAGCTTCCCGTCCGCCACGTCGAAGCAGTCCATGGCGCCCTCTCCGGTGAAGACCGGCTGGTCGCTGCCGTCCGGCTTCAGCAGATGCAGCACGGCGTTCCCCTCCCGGGTGCTCAGGTGGTAGAGTCCCTCCGGGGTCCCCACGGCCTGGCGGCCGCCCCCCAGACGGCAGTCGGAGCCCACGGAGTTATACATATTATATTCCTCCTGCCGCAGCAGGCTCAGGTCGCCGGTCTCGGGGTCCAGGGTATAGACCCAGGCGTTCTCGTTGATGCCGTGGCGCTTGCCCTCGGTGGCGGTGAGCAGGACCGTATCCCCCGCGGTCTCCAGCATGTGGGGGGACAGGGTCTCGTGGCCCCGCAGCTCCCGGCGGCTGCCGTCGGTCCAGTCCACGGAGCGGAGGCGGTAGCCTCCGATGGGATACCTGGCGGTCCAGACCTGGTAGGCCAGCAGGATCTGATTGCCGCAGACCGTCATGGTCTCCAGATCCTCCGGGGCCTCCATGAGGGGGGTGATCTTCATGGGCTCCCGCTCCACCAGATAGGCCAGGCGGCGGCTGCCGTTGGTGACCCCCGCGCCGTTGGACCAGAAGGGCAGCTCGGTGAAGACCTCGTAATCCTTCTCCTCTTCCTTTTCCTTCCGGGCCTTGGCCCGCTCCTCCTCCGGGGCGGCGTAGAGCAGGGGCCTGTCCTTGTCCACGTTGGCGGTGACCAGGAAGTGATTGCTGTCCAGCAGGCGGATGGAGCCCACGGCGAAGGGCAGGCACATATAGGGCAGCGCCTCGCCGCCCCGGAGGTCCAGCAGGTAATAGGAGGTAAACTCCTCCTTGGCCTCGGCCCGCTTCTTCTCCTTGGCGGAGCGCACTGCCGGGAAGATCAGCCGATTATCGTCGAGCCAGAGGAAGCTGCCCTCCTTGCCCAGATCGGTGAGCTGCCGCAGCCCGCCCTTCTCATAGAGCCAGAGCCTGCGCTCGTAGCAGTTCTCCTCCTCGTTGGAATTGGCCGCCACAAAGGCCGCCCGCTCTCCCCCCGGCGCGAAGCGCAGCCCGGAGAGGAATGTGTATCGCAGCAAATCATTTTGTGTGATGGGTTCCATCGCTTTCATCTCCTTATTCCGTAATATACCCTACCAGTACCTTCAGCGTATTCTCCACTCCGTCCTTGTGGCTGCGCTCGTAGCCGTGGGAGGCGTAGACGCCGGGGCCGATGAGGCCGTGGCGCAGGTCCCAGCCTGCCCCCAGAGTGGCCTCCACGTCGGAGCCGTAGTGGGGGTAGACGTCCACGGCGTAGTCCGCCCCCTGGGCCTTGGCCGCGGCGATGAGCTTGCGCACCACCTCGTAGCTGTAGGGGCCGCCGCTGTCCTTGGCGCAGATGGAGACCTGGCGCTCGGTGCACTGCAGGCCGTTGCCCACGCAGCCCATATCCACGGAGATGGCCTCCGTCACGCCGCCGGGCACGGAGCCCGCGCCGCCGTGGCCCACCTCCTCATAGACCGTGAAATGCAGATAGACCCGGCGGGCCGGGGTCACGTTCTGGTCCTTCAGGTATTTCGCCAGGGCAATCAGGATGCCGGCGGAGAGCTTGTCGTCCAGGTAGCGGCTCTTGATGTAGCCCTTCCCGGTGACGGTGGTGCGGGGCTTGACGCAGACGATGTCGCCCACCCCGATGCCCAGGGCCTTCACGTCCTCGGCGTTGGAGACCAGCTCGTCCAGCACCAGCTCCATGTTGTCATAGCTGGGAACCAGGCTTCGCAGCTCCCCGTTGACGTGGGTGGAGGCGTTGCAGATCTGGACGGTGCCCTCGTAGTCTCCGTCGAACTTGGTGACCACCCGGCAGCTCTCGGTGTTGATCATCACCGCGGGCAGGCCCCCCAGGGGGACCAGCCGCAGGCGGCCGCTGCCCTTGATCTCCGCCACCATGGCCCCCAGGGTATCGCAGTGGGCCTCCAGCAGCAGACCGTTTTGGCTGTCGGTGCCTCCCAGGTCCACCAGGACGCCCCCCTTGACGGTGTGAACGGGCTCATAGCCCATATCCCGGAAGGTTTTCAGAAGATGCGCCTCGGCGTTGGCGGTATAGCCCGTGGGGCTGTCGATGGCCAGCAGCGCAGCGGCCTGCTCCACCGCCAGATCGGTATAGCGCTTGGATTCGTTCATGCTTGCTTCTCCCTTCTTCACGCGTTTTTTTGACAGCTCCACTATACCACAAAGCCGCGTAAATAACAACCAAAAATCATATCTCGTGAATTGCGACAAAAAAACGGCTCCGGATTTGTTAAAAAATCCGAAAGTTAAGCATTGCATTCTTCCCCAAAAGCCATTATAATAGAAATGGAATAATATGCTTTTTCTATTTTCGGGACGCGCTCGATGTCCCAAAACGAATGGAGGAATGAACGATGGATGAAAAAGTCAGACAAATGGTCGAGTCCTTCCACCGGGGCGACAATATCCGCGCCTTCCAGCTGCTGGGCTGCCATCCTGACACCCGGGACGGAGAAGACGGCTTCGTCTTCCGCGTCTGGGCACCCAACGCCCGTTATGTCAGCGTCATCGGCGACTTCAACGGCTGGAACAAGGGCGATCTGCCCATGAGCAAGATCTCCCACGGCATCTGGGAGGCCTTCTCCAAGTGGGCCAAGCTGGGCTGCTCCTACAAGTATTTTGTGGTGGGCGCCGACGGCCGGGAGGTGGACAAGACCGATCCCTACGGCTTCCGCACCACCTACCGCCCCGACAACTGCTCGGTGATCTGCGATCTGAGCAAGCACAAGTGGCACGACGGCCTGTGGCGGGCCAACCAGAACCGCCAGAACATCCTGAAGCGGCCCTTGAACATCTATGAGATGCACTTCGGCTCCTGGCGCCGCAAGGAGGGCAACGTGCCCTACGGCTACTCCGAGCTGGCCGATCAGCTGATCCCCTACATCAAGGAGATGGGCTACACCCACGTGGAGCTGATGCCCATTACCGAATACCCCTACGATCCCTCCTGGGGCTACCAGGTGACGGGCTACTTTGCCCCCACCTCCCGCTACGGCGAGCCCTATCTGCTGATGGAGCTCATCGACAAGCTGCACCAGGCGGGCATCGGCGTGATCCTGGACTGGGTTCCCGCCCACTTCCCCAAGGACATCAGCGGTCTGTTTGAGTTCGACGGCTCCTGCTGCTACGAGCTCTCCGACCCCATGATGAATGAGCATCCCGACTGGACCACCCGGATCTACGACTACGGCAAGCCCGAGGTCAGCTCCTTCCTGATCTCCAGCGCGGTGTTCTGGCTGGAGCAGTACCACATCGACGGCATCCGGGTGGACGCCGTGGCCTCCATGCTGTATCTGGACTACAACCGGCCCAACTACCGGCCCAACAAGTACGGCGGCCGGGAGAATCTGGAGGCCATCGCCTTCCTGCGCAAGCTCAACGAGGCGGCCTTCTCCGTGAAGCATCAGCCCATCATGGTGGCCGAGGAGTCCACTGCCTTCCCGCTGATCACCAAGCCCACCACCGACGGGGGCCTGGGCTTCCTCTTCAAGTGGAATATGGGCTGGATGAACGACAACCTGCGCTACATGAGCCAGGATCCCATCTACCGCAAGTACTCCCACGAGAACCTCACCTTCTCCATGACCTACGCCTTCTCGGAGAACTACATCCTGCCCCTGAGCCACGACGAGGTGGTTCACGGCAAGTGCTCCCTGATCCAGAAGATGCCGGGCTACTACGTGGACAAGTTCGCCAACCTGCGGACCTTCTACGGCTGGCAGATGGGCCACCCCGGCAAGAAGCTGAACTTCATGGGCAACGAGTTCGCCCAGTTCATCGAGTGGAACGAGAACCAGGGTCTGGACTGGCTGCTGCTGGACTATGAGAGCCACCGCCAGATGCAGCGCTTCGTCCGGGATCTGAACCACCTGTATCTGAGCACCCCCGCCTTCTGGCAGAACGATCTGAGCTGGGACGGCTTCAAGTGGATCTCCTGCGACGACCGGGACAACTCCGTCATCGCCTTCCGCCGCATCGACGACAAGGGCCATGAGATCATCGGCATCTGCAACTTCTGCCCCGTCAAGCGGGAGCACTACCGCATCGGCCTGCCCAAGGCCGGCGCCTACGAGCTGATTCTGAACTCCGACGAGAAGCAGTACGGCGGCTGGGGCACGGAGCTGCCCGAGGTGAAGGCCGAGCAGAGCCCCTGGGGCGATCTGCAGTACTCCGGCGAGTTCACCCTGCCGCCCCTGTCCGTGCTGTTCTACAAGCCCAAGGGAAGAAGCCCCAAAAAAGCATAACTTCGGCGCAGGGTTTGCGCCGCTACAATAAATCAAAAAAGGAGACCCGAACACCATGAACTTCCAGAAAAAGCGCTGCGTCGCAATGCTGCTGGCCGGCGGCCAGGGCACCCGCCTCTACGTCTTGACGGAAAACACCGCCAAGCCGGCCGTCCCCTTTGGCGGCAAGTACCGCATCATCGACTTCCCCCTCTCCAACTGCGTCAACTCCGGCATCGACACCGTGGGCATTCTGACCCAGTATCAGCCCCTGGAGCTCAATGAATACATCGGCAACGGTCAGCCCTGGGGTCTGAACCGCTCCCACGGCGGCGTCCAGGTGCTGCCTCCCTACGCAGGCTCCAAGAAGTCCGAGTGGTACAAAGGCACTGCCAACGCCATCTACCAGAACATCAAGTTCATCGAGCGCTACGATCCCGACAACGTGCTCATTCTCTCCGGCGACCACATCTACCGCATGGACTACGCCAAGATGATCAAATACCACGAGGAGCACGACTCCGACGTGACCATCGCCGTGCGCAAGGTTCCCATGGAGGAGGCCTCCCGCTTCGGCATTATGAACACCAACCCCGACGGCTCCATCTACGAGTTCGAGGAGAAGCCCAAGCAGCCCAAGTCCAACAACGCCTCCATGGGCATCTACGTCTTCAAGTGGAGCATCCTCAAGAAGTTCCTCACCGAGGACGAGGAGGATCCCAACTCCGAGAACGACTTCGGCAAGAACGTCATTCCCGCCATTCTCAACGCCGGCCACAAGCTCTTCGCCTATGACTTCAAGGGCTACTGGAAGGACGTGGGCACCATCTCCTCTCTGTGGGAAGCCAACATGGAGCTTCTGGGCACCGACCCCGAGTTCAATCTCTACGGCGACGGCAGCGCCCCCATCTTCGCCCGGAACTACGCCCTGCCCGCCTCCTACATCGACACCGGCTCCAAGAATATCAACTGCCTGATTGCCGAGGGCTGCGAGATCTACGGCTCCGTGCGGCACAGCGTGGTCTCCACCGGCTGCCGCGTGGCCAAGGACGTGGTCATCGAGGACGCCGTCATCATGCCCAACACCGTCATTGAAGAGGGCGCCATCATCCGCAACGCCATCATCGGCGAGGGCTGCACCGTCCGCAGCGGCGCCGTCATCGGCGGCGCCTTCCGGGAGGGCGAGAAGCGCCAGATCTCCGTGGTGGGCAAGGATCACATCATCGAGGTCAACCAGGTCGTCAAGCCCGGCGACGTCATCTGAGGCAGGAGGTAACAAGGTTGAAACATTGTAATCTGAGCACCATACCGAAAAAAGGCGCACAAACGCAAGCCCCCTAAAAAAGGGGACTATTCAAGGACGAGTGGATGGAGTATAATCTACGTGGCGCTGGGCGTCACGAGATAGCCTTGCCTTT
>JAFXYD010000027.1 GCA_017541995.1 Oscillospiraceae bacterium | reverse complement strand
TGCGGGCGATTGTTTGCTCCGCAAACCGGGCGGCCGATGACCGCCCCTACGGACGGGTGGTTAACGGCAGGCCTCTGCCTCGGGCGGGCGGCCAATGACCGCCCCTACGCCCGGCTTGCTGAGTAAAACCGATAACCAGAACGGCAATTTGACCCACACCGACATGTTCCGTTTTCAACGTTCCATTTTCAACAGCGGACTGCCGGCCCTCAGGCGTTCAGGAACTTCACGGCCTCCGTGGCCGCCATGGCGCCGTCGGCGGCGGCGGTGACCAGCTGACGCAGCTCCTTGGTGCGGTTGTCCCCCGCCACAAAAATGCCGGGGACCTTGGTGTGGCAGTTCTCTCCGGCCACGGCGTAGCCCGCCTGGTCCACGTCGATGAGGGCGGAGAAGCTCTCGTTCTCCGGGATGCGGCCCACGGCCACGAACAGGCCCTTGAGCTCGATGCTCCGGACCGCGCCGCTGAGCTTGTCGGTGACCTCGATGCCGCTCAGACGCTTGTCCCCCAGCAGGGCGGTGACGTTGGCGTTGAAGACGAACTCTACGTTCTCCTTCTCCCGGAGTCGGGCCACGGTGGCCTCCTCGCCCCGGAAGCTGTCCCGGCGGTGGATCAGATAGACCTTGTTGGCCAGGTCCGCCAGATAGAGGGCGTCCTCCAGGGCGGTGTTGCCGCCGCCCACCACGGCCACGTCCCGCTTGCGGAAGAAGTTGCCGTCGCAGGTGGCGCAGTAGGACACGCCCTTGCCGGTGAGCTCCTGCTCCCGGTCCACCCCCAGCTTCCGATTCTCGGAGCCGGTGGCCAGGATCACGGCCCCGGCCTCGTACTCGTCCCGGGTGGTGCGGACCTTCTTGCGCTTGCCCAGATCCTCCAGGCCCGTGACCTTCTCCAGCTTCACCTCGGCCCCCAGGGCCGTGGCCTGCTGATAGAGATTGTTGGCGAAATCCGCCCCGGAGATGTGGGGCACCACGGGGTAGTTCTCGATGTCGGGGGTGTTGATGATCTGCCCGCCCCAGGCCTTGGCCTCCAGCACCAGCACGGTCTTGGCCGCCCGCCGGGCGTAGATGGCGGCAGTTAGCCCCGCAGGACCGGCGCCGACGATGACGATATCATATTGCATAGAATTACCTCAGCCCAGCATTGCCGCCAGCTGCTCCTTGGGCACCAGGCCCACGGAGCGGTCGGCCTCGGCGCCGTCCTTCATCAGCACCACGCAGGGGATGGAGAACACGCCGTATTCCTCGGCCAGATCCATATTCTCGTCCACGTCGATGCCCACGATGGTGACGTCGGAGCGCTCGGCGGCCAGCTCCTCCAGCACGGGCTTCAGCATACGGCAGGGGCCGCACCAGGTGGCGTTGAAGTCCACCAGCACGGGCTTTTCAGATTTCAGCACGACCTCCTCGAAGTCGGCGGCAGTGATTTCACGGATAGCCATAGTAAGATCCTCCTTGGTTGGTTTGGTACTTCGATGATAGCACAGGATTCGGCGCTTGTAAAGATGGAATTACAGCAGCTCCTCAATGTCCTTGGCGAAGTCGGTGGGCACGTCGGTGGGGCCCCAGCGCTTGACGACGCGGCCGGCCCGGTCCACCAGGAACTTGGTGAAGTTCCACTTGATGTCGTTGGGCTCCTTGCAGGTGCTGCTGATGCCGGCGATCATCTTCATGGCGGCCTTGTTCTTCAGACCCTTGGGCTCCTGCTCGGCGGGGGCCTTCTCCTTCAGCCACACAAAGAGGGGGTCCGCGGTCTCGCCGTTGACGTCGATCTTCCGGAACTGGTCGAACTGGGTCTTGTAGCGGCCGGTGCAGAAGGAGTGGATCTCCTCGTCCTCGCCGGGGGCCTGGTGGCCGAACTGGTTGCAGGGGAAGTCCAGCACCTCGAGACCCTGATCGTGGTAGGTCTCGTAGAGCTTCTCCAGGGCCTCATACTGGGGGGTGAAGCCGCAGCCGGTGGCGGTGTTGACGATGAGCAGGACCTTGCCCTGCAGCTGGGAAAGGGCGAAATCCTCGCCCTTGCGGGTCTTGACGGAAAGCTCGTAGATACTCATAACAATGTCCTCCTTGCAATTTGTTTTGTTTACAATTGAATTGTATCAAATTGATTAGCGTTTGTCAAGGGGGTAAATAAATTTTTTTGCGCAATATCCGCCGGTGAATTCCCAAAGTAAATTCCACAGTGGAATTCACTTTTCTCAAAAAAACACGAATCCTGGAAAACTGCCCCTTGTCATCGGGGCAGTTTTTTTGTATAATATAGGTCAATTCGAGCAAAAATCAAAAAAGACAGGAAAATAACGCCATGAAACGTATTATATGCGCAGCCCTGGTTCTGCTGCTTTTGCTCTGCGGCTGCCTGGACGCCAACCGGAGCGAGCCAAGCCAGAGCGCGGCCCCCATCGCGGCCCCCACCGCCCCGCCCAGCACCGCCCCCGCCCCGGAGCCGGAGCCCGAGACCCAGGCTCCCCCGGAGAGCACCGTGCCGCCGGACCTTCTGGCCGGCGTGGAGATGGAGCTCTCCCAGGGCCTCATCGTCACCCCCGGCACCCCCGGCGTGGAGATGGTGATCTCCTTCCCCAAGGTGGATCCCCGCCTGTCCCCCGACGGGCTGATCTGTGAGCTGACCCTGGATCTGGACGGGGAGACCGTCAAGACCTGGCCGGAGCTCCGGCTGGTCCAGGGGGCCGAGGAGCGGCTGGACCTGGAATTCTCCTTCAACCGCTACACCGAGAGCCGGGACGTGACCGTCACCGCCACCCTCCGCTGCGGCGAGCGCTTTGTGCAGGAGCAGACCAGCCTCTCCCTGGAGAACTACCCCGAGGAGCTCTATCAGATGTACTCCGACGACAGGACCCCCTACTCCATCGACGTGCTGCGCAGCCAGAACGTGGTGGTGGTCTACGGCAAGGATGAAAACGGCGACTATACCATCCCCGTGAAGGTCTGGCTCTGCTCCACCGGCGGGGCCACCCCCCGGGGGGACTACCGCCTGGGCTACAAGAAGGAATGGGGCCGCCTCTTCGGAGACGTCTACGGCCAGTACGTCTGCGGCATCATCGGAGACATCCTCTTCCACTCCGTCCCCTATGAGCGGATGGAGAAGGACAGCCTGGAGACCGAGGAGTTCAACAAGCTGGGCACCAAGGCCTCCATGGGCTGCATCCGCCTGGCGGCGGGGGACGTGAAGTGGATCTACGACAACTGCCCCACCGGCACCCCCATCCACATCTACGACGCCGAGGCCCTGCCCGAGGGGGTGGAGCGCCCGGAGCCCATCCGCATCGACCCCGAGGACCCCTGGGCCGGCTGGGACCCCACGGATCCCGACGAGAACAACCCCTGGAACATCGCCCGGGCCGAGGCGGAGGCCGCCGAGACCGGGGAGAGCGCCGGGAACCCTTGACTTCTCCGGCAAAAGCACTATAATAACGGGGAAACCCCAAACATCAATCGCCCTGCGGGCGATACCGAATACGGAGGCTAAACATGAACAACACCGAAAAGACCATGGACAAGATCGTGGCCCTTTGCAAGAACCGGGGCTTTATCTTCGCCGGCTCCGAGATCTACGGCGGCCTGGCCAACACCTGGGACTACGGCCCCCTGGGCACCCGGCTGAAGAACAACGTCAAGGACGCCTGGCGCAAGCGCTTCATCCAGGAGCGGCACAACTCCTTCGAGGTGGACGCCGACATCCTCATGAACCCCAGAGTCTGGGAGGCCAGCGGCCACGTGGGCTCCTTCTCCGACCCCCTGCTGGACTGCAAGGAGTGCAAGATGCGCTTCCGGGCCGACAACCTCATCGACGAGTTTGACCCCGAGGCCCATGCCGACGGCATGACCAAGGAGGAGATGTTCGCCTACATCAAGGCCCACTCCATCCCCTGCCCCCACTGCGGCAAGCACAACTTCACCGACATCCGGGAATTCAACCTGATGTTCCAGACCTACCGGGGCGTCACCAACGACGCCAAGTCCGTCATCTACCTGCGGCCCGAGAACGCCCAGGGCGAGTACGTCAACTACCCCAACGTGCTGCGCTCCATGCGGGCCAAGCTGCCCTTCTCCATCGGCCAGATCGGCAAGGCCTTCCGCAACGAGATCACCCCGGGCAACTTCACCTTCCGCACCATCGAGTTCGAGCAGATGGAGTTCCAGACCTTCTGCAAGCCCGGCGACGATCTGGAGCTCTACGAGTACTTCAAGAACTACGGCAAGCAGTTCTTTGAGGACCTGGGCCTGCCCGCGGAGAACCTGCGCTTCCACGACCATGAGAAGCTGGCCCACTACGCCGCCGCGGCCTGCGACATCGAGTTCCTCTTCCCCACCCTGGGCTGGGGCGAGATCAACGGCACCCATGACCGCACCAACTTCGACCTGTCCCGCCACCAGGAGTACTCCGGCCAGAAGATGGACTATCTGGATCCCTACACCGGCGAGCGCTACATTCCCTACATCGTGGAGTCCACCTACGGCCTGGACCGCACCGTCCTGGCCCTGCTCTGCCAGGCCTACGACGAGGAAGTGGTGGACGAAGCCAAGAACGACGTCCGGGTGGTCCTGCACCTGAAGCCCGCCATCGCCCCCATCAAGGCCTCCATCCTGCCCCTGTCCAAGAAGCTGGGGGACAAGGCCATGGAGATCCGGGACGAGCTGGCCAAGTCCTTCATGGTGGACTATGACGACACCGGCTCCATCGGCAAGCGCTACCGCCGGGCCGACGAGATCGGCACCCCCTACTGCATCACCGTGGACTTCGACACCGTGGGCGACCCCGAGAAGGGCATCGAGCCAGACCACGCCGTCACCATCCGGGACCGGGATACCATGGAGCAGGTCCGGGTGCCCATCGCGGAGCTCAAAACCTGGCTGGAGGAGCATCTCCAATAATCGAATGGAGGGATGATCCCATGCGTGATTCTGTGACTGCGCTCAAAACCCGCGTGGACGCTTTATATCTGGAATACGTCTTCCCGGTGCTGGCCACCCTGCGGCTGGGGGAGGACCCCGCCGCGGTGGAATATGAGGCGGAGCTCCTGGCCGCCGCCAGGGCCGCCGGGATCCGGGTGCGGCGCTACATCATGCCCGCGGATCTGAGCTTTGACGAGACGGCCCAGCTGATCCGGGAGATCAACGCCGATTTTCTGCTCTCGGCCCTCCTGCTCCTGGAGCCCCTGCCCGCCCAGCTGGAGGCGGGGGAGCTGAAGGCGCTGGTGGACCCGAAAAAGGCCCTGGAGCCCGCCCCCGTGCCGGAGCTGCTGGAGGCCGTCGCGGACGCCGCCGAGCGGGCCGCAAAGCCGTAGGGGACGGGTTCCCCGTCCCGCCGCACCCCGCCGCAGGAGCAGCGACCGGGGGCGGATCCTTCGACTCCGCTTGCGCTCCGCGCAGAATGACAGGCTTGGACAGCCGGCGCCCTCGGGCATTTGAAGCCGAAACGAAAGGAACACGACGCTATGACAAAGAAACGCTGGCTGCTTTTGGCCCTCTTCATGGCCGCGATCACGGCAGCCGACCAGATCACCAAGGCCGTCGTCCGGGCGGAGATCCCCGTCGGCCACGCCGTGCCGGTGCTGCCGGGGATCGTGCAGCTGACCCACGTGGAGAACGAGGGGGCCGCCTTCTCCATGCTGGGGGGCGCCCGCTGGTTCTTTCTGGTCCTGGTGGTGCTCTTCTTCGCGGGGGAGGCCCTGCTGATCCGGCGGAAGTACGTCACCAAGGCCCCGGAGCTCTGGGCCCTGGCCGCCATCAGCGGCGGCGCCCTGGGCAACGCCATCGACCGGGCCGTGTCCGGCACCGTGACGGATATGATCGAGCCCCTGTTCATCGACTTCGCCGTCTTCAACGCGGCGGATATCTTCATCACCTGCGGTGCCGCCGCGCTGGTGGTGTATGTGTTGTTTTTTGACAGGAAAAAAGAATAAGCAACAGGTAATAAGTAATAAGTAATAAGGGATCTGGTTATCGGTTTTACTCAGCAAGCCGGGCGTAGGGGCGGTCATTGGCCGCCCGCCCGAGGCAGAGGCCTGCCGTTAACCACCCGTCCGTAGGGGCGGTCATCGGCCGCCCGGTTTGCGGAGCAAACAATCGCCCGCAG
>JAFXYD010000026.1 GCA_017541995.1 Oscillospiraceae bacterium | reverse complement strand
GCGGGCGATTGTTTGCTCCGCAAACCGGGCGGCCGATGACCGCCCCTACGGACGGGTGGTTCACGGCAGGCCTCTGCCTCGGGCGGGCGGCCAATGACCGCCCCTACGCCCGGCTTGCTGAGTAAAACCGATAACCAGAATTGAGATTTGCGAAACTCCGAAAACTTTCAATTCTCAATTCTCAATTCTCAATTGTTCCCGCAGCCGCTGCTTCAAAAGCAGATACCGTTCGTATTTTTCCGTCTTGGCGAAGTGCTCCGCCCGGCTCTGGGGCTGGGCGTGGGCGTAGTCCAGGGGCGCGCCGTGGAACTGCTCGGAGCTGAGATCGAAGATCAGGCCCCCCACCGCGTTGAAGCAGTGGAAGCCCCCCTCCGGCAGCGGGACCCCCAGCACCTCGCCCCCGAAGAGATCCTGGGCCAGAAAGGCCGTGACGGAGCACTGGCCCAGGCTGGGATCCTCCGGGCTCCAGCGATCCCGCATCCGGGGGGCGCAGGTCTCGGCGCACCAGCAGCCCAGCAGGGCCCGGTAGAGCGCCTGGGGCGTCGTGATCCCCGTCAGGGCCGTTTCCTTGGGGGGAAAGCGTGTTTCAGAACCGTAAAAAGACATAGACCCTCCAGAAAAAGAACATATTTGGATTTGGCGAAACGCTCCCGTAGCGGCGCACACCAGTGCGCCACCGGAACCCGGTCGCGTGGCGCACTGGTGTGCGCCGCTACCGGACGTTTGCGAGAACGCGCCAAATCCCGATTTGTCACCCATTTTACCACCAAACTTCCCGCCGCACAAGGGCGGACTTGAAAAAAACGCAGAAAAATGCTATGCTGGAGCTGCAAGCTTTCTCTTTGCTTTCCGTCATACAGGGTGAAGAGATAAAAAGAAAGGAAGGATCACCTTGTTGGACGAGCAAATTATAAATCTCTTCTGGATCCGGGACCAGCAGGCCATCGACGAGCTGGACCGAAGCTACGGCGCCCTGTGCCGGGGTCTTGCCCGACGGATGCTCCGCAGCAGCGAGGACGCGGAGGAGTGCGTCAGCGACGCCTATCTGCGGCTCTGGCAGCGGATTCCCCCGGACCGGCCCGACTCTCTGGGCGGCTATCTCACCCGGACCCTGCGGAACCTCTGCGTGGACCGGCTGCGGCAGGAGGGGGCCGCCAAGCGGGGCGGCAAGGCCGTGAAGTGCTCCCTGGAGGAGCTGGGCCAGGTCACCGGCCGGAACAGCCCCGAAAGCGAGCTGATGGCCCGGGAGCTGGGCCAGGCGGTGGATCGCTTCCTGCGCACCCAGTCGGAGCAGAGTCGAAACATCTTCCTGCGCCGCTACTACTTCCTGGACAGCCGCACGGAGATCGCCGAGCGCTATGAGATCTCCGCGGCCCTGGTGTCGGTGAGCCTGTCCAGGACCCGGAAGCGCCTGCGGGACTACTTAAAAAAGGAGGGCTTGCTATGAAAGCGGAAGAATTGTTTTACAGTCTGGACCACGTGGGGGAGGATCTGATCGGCGCCGCCGAGCAGAACGTCCTGGCCCGGCGGCGCCGCCCCTGGGGGCGGGCCGCGGCTGCCGCCGTGCTGGCAGCGGCGGTGGGGCTGGGGGGCTTTTTCCTCTGGCGCAATCTGAGAACCGGAGGCTCCCCCGCCGTCACGGGCAATGAGCCCACGCCCGACGCCAGCACCGTCACCCCGGAGCCGGTGAACGAGAATCCCCGGGAGCTGCCCACGCTGGAGCTGGGGGACTGCTGGACCAGGGCGGGCCGGAGCCGCTTTGAGGATCTTCGGGCCTCCATGGCCGGAAGCCTGGTTCTGGAATACGACACCCTCCGCAGCCTGTCGCTGCCGGTGTACCGCCGGGGGAATCCCGCGCAGCTCTACACCCAGGATCAGCTGAACAGGCGGATCTTCCGGGCTGCGGAGTGGCTGGGGGTGACGCTCTCCGACCAGCTCACCCTCAGCGCTCCCCACGCCGAGACAGCCTTCACCGTCAGCGCCCAGACGGATCAGGGCACGCTGACGGTCTCCTCCGACGGCTCCATTCTGATGCAGTACAACGAGGACTACGTCATTCACCCCACCGTGAAGGTGGATTTTTCCGAGCCCCTGGACAAGGCAGCGGAAATTCGGGCCCGGCAGGACGCCGCCATGGAAAGCTGCGGTCAGCAGCTGTGTCAGCGGCTGGGGCTGCCGGAGTACGAATTCGTCACCCGGGATCGGATGGATCCCTTCTCCAGCGGCTGGACGGTCTACACCCTCTATCCCCGCCGGGAGGACATGGCCCAGCAGCTGTCGGCCCGGTATTTTTCCCGGATCCGCCTGCTGACGGTGGACGGGCTCAAGCTCTGTGGCTTTTCCCTGGACCGCTTCCCGGGTGAGGATGAGGTCCCCGAGGGCCTGGAGCTGGTGGGCAGCTACCCGGTTCGCAGTGCCGACGAGGCCACGGCGGCGGTGCTGGCGGGGCGTTATCTCTGCGAGGAGGAGCTGGACCCGGCGCAGCTCCAGGATGGGCAGCTGCTGGAGGAAAACCTGGTCTATCTCCCGGAATACGGCCACCGGCTGCTGGTCCCCTTCTACCGCTTCTGGATCCTCATGGAGCCCGCGGGCAGCAGCTCGCTGGACGCTTCCGCCCAATATCTGCCCGTCTACGTGCCCGCGGTGCAGGACGCCTATCTGACGGACTGGACGGCGGAGCCGGAGGAGTCCGGGGCGCAGCAGCTGACCCTGGGGCAGATCGGCGGCGGGGAGCCCCT
The DNA here is from genome assembly GCA_017541995.1 of Oscillospiraceae bacterium. Lineage (GTDB taxonomy): Bacteria > Bacillota > Clostridia > Oscillospirales > Oscillospiraceae > JAFRPC01. Next base: position 11,608 of record JAFXYD010000026.1, on the reverse strand, counting down.
GCTGCTGACGGATCCCGACGCCTATCATGACTCCAACCCCTGGCAGGAGCTCCCCCAATTCGCCGCCCTGCCTGTCTACCGCAATCCCCTTTCGGGCAGTATTCCCCTCGAGATGGAGCAGCGCCTTCCCCAGGGCGTCCTGCCCGAGGAGATGCTGGCGGGGATGCTGGAGCTGACGGCCTCCTCCTGCGGTCTCAGCCCGGAGGCGGAGCCGGAATACCTGGAGCCTTGGCCCTGGGGCGATGAAAGCCTCTACGCCGCCGCCCGGGCGGAGACGGAGCTGGGGCTGCTGACTGCCCGGTCCGACGGCAGCGTCACACTGCTGTTCCGCCCGGAGGCCCAATACAGTCCCAGGCCCGAGGCGGGCTTCACCGGCTCCGACGCGGACGAGTCTCTGATCCGGGCCTTCTGCAATCATATTCTGGATCTGGCCGGGCTGCGCCGGGATCTGAGCTGGGGCATCGTCTCGGGTCTCTGCCCCCAGGCCCTGCAGCCGGACGGAACGGAGGAGGCCCTGTACCCCGCCTTCGTCTTCGCCAAAACCAACGAGGCCGCAGCCTACAGCCTGAGCCGCATCACCCTCTGGTATCGGGACGGAACCCTCTGGGGCTGCACCATCCCCACCCCGGTGATCGCGGATCCCGCCCTCCACACCACCCGCTACGGGGAGGAGGCCCCGGCGGAGCAGGAAGGCTGGTCTGGCAACATGCCGCTCCCCAACGGCTGGACGCCGGAGGTCCTGGGCCGCTATCCCATCATCAGCCCCACGGAGGCCCGCGCCCTGGCCCGGGCCGGGCAGTGGGCGGGGCTCGCCACCGCCGCCCCCAGCAGCTGGGAGCTGACGGAGGAGCCCGCCGAGACCCAAAACACGGACGAGCTGCGGATGGATCTGGTCTACCTGCCCAACGAGACCGGGGAATCTCTGCTGCCCTTCTACCGCTTCCTCCGGCCCCTGGGCCGGGAGACCCAAAGCGGCGCCCTGGCCTTCCAGCCCCTCTATATTCCCGCCGTCAACCAGCTCTTCCTGTCGGATTACCCCAACGAGACGGCAGCCGCCGCGCCGGAGCTGCAAGCCTCCGGGGGGGCGTACGGCATCCCCCTGCTTGCCGGGCCCGCCGGCAGCGTGGAGGCCCTGTCCTTTATGATCGCGGAATGCCATGATCCGGTCTGGGCCGATCCCGACGCGGACGGGCAGCCGGAGCTGGTCTACTGGTGCTACGGCCCCACCTCCGGGCTCTTCACCGTTTCCATCTGCGTCTACGGTCTGGAGCAGGGCTGGCCGGTGCTGGAGGCTGCCCAGCTCTACAATCTGAACCGGGGCGAGCTGCGGCTGACGGAGGAGGACGGGGAGATCCTGCTCCACTACACGCCCCGGCGCTATGACCCCGAGGCGGGCAGCACCGTCTCCCAGGCGGAGGAGTCCTGCGCCGTCACCGTGCAGGACGGCGAGCTGCTGCTGAACGGCGGCCAGCTGCCCGAGGGCTGCGCGCTCTGGGGCGGGCCGGAATGGACCCGCTTCGGCCGCTCCTTCGCCTGGCTGCGGGAGCAGCCCAAGGAGCGTTTGATCATCGACTACCCCGACTGTCTGATCTGGCAGGAGGCGGCGCAGGCCCAGGACGTACCCAAGACCTTTGTAGCCCTCAGCGGCAACGGCGTCACGGTAACGGGGCTGCTGCGCTATGAGCAACCCCAGGACGGACATTGCTTCTGCTTCGCCTCGGGCATGGAGCCCCTGGACCCCCTGGGGGACATCAGCCCCCTGGCGGCGCTCACCCCGGAGGAGCTGGAGGCCCGCCTGGGTCCCTGCCATTTCAGCCTCCGGGACGGCTCCGACCGCTTCTGGTTCACCCGGGACGGGAAGCTGCTGGCCCTCACCCGGAGCACCGAGGGACAGAGCCTTGATCTGCAGCCCATCGCCCCGGTTGACAACTGAGTCCCGCCGCCCTATAATCAAAGCGGTCCGCCCCCGCGGCGGGTCGCTTTGATTGTTCTCCAAATATTTGCAACACTTTCCCCTCTGACCGCGTTTATATCTATGAAGGGAGATGAAAGGCCATGCGAGACGCTGCGCTGCTGGAGCGGCTGCGGCGGCAGGAGGCGGAGGCGCTGGAAGAGCTCACGGCGCGCTACCGCTCCTACGTCTGCACCGTGCTCTCCAATCTGCTCTCGGCCGCCGGAACCCGGGAGGACGTGGAGGAGCTCTGCTCCGACGTGTTTCTGGCCCTGTGGCAGCACCCCGACCAGCCCCGCCCCGGGCATCTGAAGCCCTGGCTGGGTACCGTGGCCCGGAACCTGGCCCTGAGCTGGCTGCGGAAGCGCCGGGCCCTGAGCATGGATCTGGACGAGATCGAGCTGCCGGACCCCGACGGCGATCTGGAAAACCAGGCCATCCGGGCCGAGCTGGCCGCCGCCGTGCGAAGGGCTGTGGACAGCCTGCGGCCTAAGGACCGGGACATCTTCCTGCGCTACTACTTCTATTTGCAGCCCATCGAGACCATTGCCGAGACCCTGGGTCTGGCCCCGGCCTCGGTGCGGTCCCGGCTCTCCCGGGGCCGGGAGACGCTGCGGAAAAAATTGGAACGGGAGGTCAGAGCATGAAACTGAAAATCACAGATCTAATGAGCCTGTATGAGGACGAGCATTGCCCCCTGGCCCCCGAAGGCCGGATCGAAGCGCGTGACGGCGCGGAAGAGGAGGTAATTGCAGTGAAAGAACGCAAACATGCCTTTGGCTGGAGGGAGGGCCTGTCTCTGGCGGCCGCCCTGGCCATTGTGGTGCTGGGGGGCTTTGGGGTGAAGAAGCTGCTGGACCGCGGCCCCGCTGCCCGGCAGGGCAGCCCCGGCGCCCAGAGCACAACGGAGGCCGTACATGGTCCCGAGGAAATGCTGCCCCTGGAGGGGGCGGAGCGGGAGGAGATCAACCGCTTCCTCACCGCCTTTGCCCAGCAGGGCGTGGAGAACCTGGATACGGATCTGGACGAGGACGCGGAGCTGATCCGCTTCGCCTTCATCTACCGGCGGATCCACGACCCCGAATCCATCGTCTATCAGCTCCAGGACGAGCAGCTCACCGACACCCTGACCCCGGAGCAGGTGAACGAGACCCTGGCCCGGCTTTTGGGGAAGACCGTCACCCCGGACGAGAACGCCAACTATGACCTGCTGCGCTCCGAGCCCGTGGGGGGCCATTGCAGCTATCACGACGGCTGCTTCTGGCAGGAGCCCTCCGGATACGATCAGCTGCTCCGCTTCGCCCTGGCGGAGCGCGGCTCCGCCAACGGGCGGGTGAGCTTCACGGTCTACGGCGTCAATCTCTACAACTGGCCTGGCTTCGAGCTGGATCCCCTCCCCGGTCTGAGCCGGGAGGAGGCGGAGACCCTGGTGCGGGAGGGCAAGCTGACCCGCTGCTTCTACGGCGACGCCTTGCTGGAGCGCAGCGAGACCGGCCTGCGCCTGCTGGAATACGCGAAGCAGGATCTGGCCCCGGAGCCCGTCACAGACCCGGAGCCGGAGACGGAAGTGGCGTCGTATCCCCCGGAGCCCAGCTACGACCTGGACCCCGTCCAGCTCAACAGCCTGCTGACGGCCTTTGCCGAGCAGGGAATCCGGGACATCGACACGGATCTGGCGGGAGAATACGAGCTGGCCCAGTTCGCCCATATCTGGACCAAGCTCCACGATCCTGACGCCATTTCCCGGCAGACGGAGGACGGCGAGAGCTGGGAGACCCTGACCCTGGAGCAGGTGAACGAGACCCTGAACTGGCTGCTTGGTAAGACCCTCTCCCCCGCCGAGGGCACCGACTACACCGCCCAGCGGGGCGACAACTACGCCCAGCACGAAAGCTATCACGACGGGCGCTTCTGGTGGCCCGCCGCCGACGGGGATATGCGCACCCGCTTCGCCATCCACAGCTCCGCCGCCCTCTCCTGGGACGACGGCAGGCCCGTTCTCAGCGGCGGCTTCCTGGTCTATGAGGCGGATCCCGCTGTCTTCGAGGAGAACGGCCTGAACCTTATGGCCGTGAAGCCGGAGGATCTGAAGGATCTGGAAAGCGCCGGCAAGCTCCGCCGCGCCGCGGAGGGCGAGTACCGGGTCGCCGCCCTGGAGGATTCCCTGACGATGCTGCGCTGGCGGCAGCTGTCCGCCTCGGAGCCGGAGCCCGGTCTCCCGGAGGATCAGAGCACTGCGGTGGACCCCGCCGTGCGGGCTGAGGTGGAAGCCCTCTTTGCCGATCCGGGAAGCTGGCAATCCAGAGCCCTGACCAGCCGCTTCGCTCAGCCGGATCAGCTGAGCCTGTACCTTCTCTTCTACGACGGCATCCCCGGGGAAAGCGAGCTCACCCAGGCGGAGCTGGAGGCTCTGGGAGAGCTTCACACCACCTGCGACCGTCTCTCCCCGGAGCGCATGGACCAAGTGCTGACCCGTTACTTCGGCGTGAGTCTGGAGCAGTTCGATCATCTTCCTTGGCGCTGCCTCCCGGAAACCGGCTGTTACTACCACGAGCACGGGGACACCAACATCATGTTTCCTGAAATCATAGACGTCAAGGCCCGGGGCGGGCGGATTCTGGTGCTCTATCAGCCCCAGGAATATTACACCACCCCCTCCTCCGGCGTCATGCCCCATTGGACCGTGGCCCTGCGGGCCACGGAGGAGGGCGAATACCAGGTTTGCTCCAATCTGCCCGGAGAATGGACCCTGCCCGAGGACGCGGGGGAGCTGGCCCGGCTCTACCGGGGCACCGAAACCCTGCGGGCTGAGACCCAGGAGGCAGACGGGACCCGGAGCGTCCGGGAGCTGGAGCTCTCCGCCTCCGGCCAACTCTCCTATCGGGAGGGGGACCCGGACTCGGAGTTCTCCCATTGGGAATCCGGCAGCTGGTGGATCGTGGACCAATACACCCTGGCGCTGGAGCACCGGGCCGTCAGCGAATCCGGAAACTGGCTGGAGGGAGAAGGGGACGAGATCAGCTATTACCGCTGCGCGATCCAGGGGGAGGAGCTGATCCTCACCCAGGAAACGGACAGTGGTCTCCACGACGACGCCCCTCGCACGGAGCTCCGCTTCCGCGCCACCGACGAATAAAACAGCGGAAGCCCCGCAAAAACAGCAGCCCGCCCCTTTGGACGGGCTGCTGTGATTTTTTTTGAAAATTTTTGCAACACTTTTCCGATTTCCTGTGTTATGATAGATGAGAAGGGAGTTGAGGCTTATGCGGGACGCGGCTTTGCTGGAGCGGCTGCGGCGGCAGGACGCGGACGCGCTGGACGCGCTGACCCAGCGCTACCGGCCCTACGTGTTCGGCCTGCTTCTGAATATGCTCCGGGACGTGGGTGTCCGGGAGGACGCGGAGGAGCTCTGCGCCGACGTGTTTCTGAGCCTGTGGCAGCACGCCGCCGACCCGGAGCCCGGGCAGCTCAAGGCCTGGCTGGGCTCCGTGGCCCGGAACAAGGCCAAAAACTGGCTGCGCCAGCGGCGGGAGCTGCCCATGGACCCGGACAGCCTGGAGCTGAGCCTCCCCGACGGAAGCCCCGGCCTGGAGGACGAGGCCATCCGGGCTGAGCTGGCCGCCGCCGTCCGGAAGGCGGTGGACAGTCTGCGGCCCAAGGACCGGACGGTTTTCCTTCGCTACTATTTCTACCTGCAGCCCGTAGAGCGCATCGCCCGGGAGCTGGGCCTGGCCCCGGCCTCGGTGCGGTCCCGGCTCTCCAGAGGCCGGGCGCTGCTGCGGAAAAAATTGGAAAAGGAGGTCTGAGCATGAAAGTCCAGATCACGGATCTCATGGATCTCTACGCGGATACCCACGACACCCTGCCCCCCGCCGTCCTGCCGGAGGAGGCCGGGCGCAGCGCACAAGATCAATCCCCCGCCGTCCTGCGGCAGCGGAAGCACCGCTTCGGCTGGCGGGAGGCCCTGTCCCTGGCCGCCGCCCTGAGCCTGGTGGTGCTGGGCGGCCTGGGGGTGCGGCAGCTGCTGCTGCGGCGCGCCGCCCACTCGCCCCTTGCCACCCTTGCGAATCTGACGGGCACGGAAAATGGGGTCGCGGCTACCACCCCGTTTGAAGACGTCACCTGGTACGCTCTGGAGGCCCTCACCGGCCCGGAGCAGGAGCAGATCAGCCGCCTGCTGACGCCTTACGCCTTAGATGCCCTGGCCCGGGAGCCCGGCTGGGCAGAGGCCTTTGGGGCGGACAAGTGCTTCGTCCTGGCGGACAGCATCCTCCGGGAGGAAAACATGGTCAACTTCACGGTCTATGCCGCCCTGCGCCATACCTGGCCCGAGGCGGAGGCCGACGCCCTCCCCGCCCTCTCCCTCGGGGAGGTGGAGGCGCTGCTGGCGGAGCGCAAGCTGGTGAAGCTCCAGGTGGGCAGCGCCCGGCTGACCGGGGCGGGGGACGCCCGTTCCGTGGCGGAGTACAGGGCCTCCGCCCTGGAGCCCGCGGATCTCAGCCTGCAGGCCCGGATCAACCCCTTAATCAGCGAATTTGCCCGGCAGGGCATTCAGGACAGCAATCAGGCCCTGCGGACCGAGGCGCAGATGGCGGACTTCATCCACCGCCGGGATCTGCTGAACCGGCAGGACATTCTGTGGCAGCAGGAGGACGGCGTCCTCTATGAGACCCTGAAGCTGGCGGATCTCAACCGGGGCCTGGGGGAGCTGATGAACCGGAGGCTCTCCCCGGCGGAGGGCACGGTCTACGGCGATTCCGCGGCGGCCCCCCAGACCCGGGCAAGCTACCACGACGGCTGCTTCTGGTGGCCCTCCGCCGAGGCGCCCCGGAGCACCCGCTTCGCCCTGTGCAGCTACGCCGCCAACGCCACAAACCAATGGGAGAGCGGCGCCGTCTACGCGGCCTTCCGGGTCTACGACGCGGCCCCCATGGAGGACTTTGTATGGGCGGACCTCGTCTCCCTCAGCTGGGAGGAGGCCGAGGCTCTGGCGGAGCAGGGCAAGCTGCTGCGCTGTGAGCAGGGCTGCGCCTGGCTGCGGGAGACCCGGGACGGGATGCGGCTGAACCGCTGCGCGGTGCTGGACGAGGCCCACAGCCCCATCGACATGGAAAACGCCCCCCTGGCGGGGAGCGTCTGGATGGCCTGGCTGCCGGACGGGGCCAGCATGCGCTTTCTGTATCTGCGCTCCGACGGCCGGGTGACCTGCCTGGAGGAGAGCGCCGGGGAACGGGCGCTGGAGGGCTACTGGAGCCTGTCAGACAGCGGCGAGCTGCTGCTTTCCCTCCGGGAGAGCAGCGCAAGCGGCCTGGAGGATCCCATGGGGGCCGCCTCCCAGCCCGCGCCCCCTGCCGCCTACCCCATCTCCCTGCGCTTTGCCTGTCGGGCCCGGGACAACTGCCTGGAGCTGACCCAGCTGAGCCCCGAGGGGCTCTGGGAGGATCCCGCGGGCACGGAGCTCCGCTTCCAGAGCTGGGATCTCTCCTCCGCGTTCCAGAACAACAGCCTCCCGGCGGAGTCTGAAGAGCCCGGAGCCGAGACCCGGGACCCGGACAGCAGCGAAGAGGCCTGGAACCCGGACAGCGGCGAGGATCTGCCCGCCGCCAGTGACGAGGATCTGTCCGTCCTCAATCCGGAGGAGCTCTCCCCCGAGGAATATCAGGCGCTGCGGCGGAGCAACTACAGCGAAGATCTGTCTATCCTCCTGGAGCCGGATCCCCTGTACTGTATCTCTGACATCACCTCCGAGTGGCGGGCCGAGACCCGGGACGCCCAGGGCCGGTGGCTGGGCAGAGGTCTCACCCTCTACGGCGACGGCAGCCTCTACTACCGGGAGGGCGACCTGGATCCCGCCCACTGCCGCTATATGGACGGCCTGTGGAGCCTGGAGCAGCAGACGCTGACGCTGCGGCTCTGGGACAGCCCCTATACCCCCGAGACCCGGCCCGCCGATTACCGGATCCGGGAGGCGGAGATCCCCGCCGACGCCCTGGAGCTGCGCTACAGCGCACGGATCGAGCGCTTTGTGCTCCATCTGCGCCAGCAGAGCCAGGCGGGCTTCGGCTCCGATCCCGCGGGCACGGAGCTGGCCTTCTCGGTACGCTGGCTGAGCTGCGGCAGCGACCCGGCCTTCGGCTGGCGCTACGCCTCCGTGAACTCGAAGCCCCTGGACTTCGACGTGGGAGAACCGGTCTGCGCCTGGGACCTGGCAGGGCTGACGGAGCTCCCGGCGAGCTCGGAGGGCAGAAGACTGCTGGACTCCCACTACGAGGCCGTCCGGGAGGCCGACGGCAGCCTCCGGGCCCCGGAGGAGAGCGTGGTCTACACCATCACCGTCTTCCCGGACAGCCTGGGCGGCGGCAGCTATGTGAGCCGGGTGGATTACAGCGACCCCCAGCGGGAGTATCACGGTGTGAGCTCAGCCAGCTCCGGCGTGGACTTTGAATCAAAGCTCTGGGAGGCTGGCTTTGAGATCGACCGGGATCCCGCGCTGCCTCAGGGCTATCACCACGCGGTATGGGACGGCCTCCACGCCGAGCTCCGCCCCGGCCTGCTGAGCCTCTACATCGAAGCCCCCCCGGGCGAATTGAGAATTGAGAATTGAAAATTGAAAATTGAGAATTGATAATTAAGGAACAAGGAATAAGTAATAAGTGTTATGATCGGCAGCTTATTACTTATTCCTTGTTTATTGATTTCTTTTTACTGATTCCTTAAATTACCCCTTGACAACGTAACACTGTTATGCTATTATCATAACAGTGTTACGAAAGGAGGAGCTATGGACGCGACATATATTTCCAAGAAGGAGCTTTTGGAGATGTACGGCATCTCCTACGGAGCCCTGTACCGCTGGAAGCGGATGGGGCTGATCCCTGAGGACTGGTTCATCCGCCGCTCCACCTCCACGGGGCAGGAGACCTTCTTCCGCCGGGATCAGATCATCCCCCGGATGGATCAGATCACGGAGCGGGGGGCCTCCCTGGAAAACCTGGCGGCGGAGCTGAATCACCGGGCCTCTCCGGACCCGGAGCCCAGGGCGGAGCTGCTGATCCAGGACGCCTACGGCCTGCACCGCTACCCCCTGGAGGCTCTGGAGTCCGTGCGGCTGGCCCTGGGCGCGGAGCAGACCGAACTGTTGGAACAACTGAAAGGAGCGATCAGACATGGGTGAATACCGAGATTTACAGATTTTGGGCGTGGGCAAGGAGCCCGGCGGCCGCTTCGGCAAGGTGCTGATTGCGGGCTCCGGCAAGCTCAGCGGCGACGTGGAGTGCAACGAATTCACCGTCCCCGGGGCCGGAAAGGTGGAGGACGGGGGCCTGACGGTCCACGGCAGCATCAGCTGCCACGGAGCCTGCAAGGTGGAGGGCCCGGTGCTGGCCCAGGGTCTGAGCGTCCACGGGGCCTTCAGCACCGAGTCCGGCTGCGAGATCCGGGCGGACGCTGAGATCCTGGGCAGCCTCAAGAGCGACGGACCCTGCGTCATTGGCGGACTGGCCGACGTCAAGGGAGCTGTGAAGACCGAGCAGGACTTCCGGGGCAGGACCGTCCGGGTCTCCGGGGTTCTGAAGGCCGAGGCCGGGATGAAGGCGGAAAGCTTCGAGGTCAGCGGCGTGCTGAAGTCGGAGGGCGACGTTCAGGCGGAGACGTTCCGGGCCGAGGGCCCCGTCACCATCGACGGGGAGCTGAACGCCGAGACCGTGGAGCTGCAGCTCAGCGGCGAGAGCATGATCGAGACCATCGTGGGCGGCAGCGTCCGGGTCCGGGCGGGCCGGGAGAACGGCGGGGCCCAGCGCTCCGGCTTCCGGGTCCATCTGGATCTCAGCCTCCCCTTCTTCGGCGCCCGCAAGCTCAACTACGACGGCGGCAGCAGCCGCCCCCACCTGGCCTCCAGCCTCATCGAGGCCGACGAGATCGACCTGGAGAGCACCGACTGCGAGACCGTCCGGGGGGTCAAGGTCCGCATCGGCCCCGAGTGCGTCATCGACCGGGTGGAATACTCCGGCAGCCTGGTGACGGACCCCAACTGCACCGTGGGGGAAAAGGTCAAAATCTGAGCAAAAAAGCCCGCTCGGTCCAAATCGGATCGAGCGGGCAATTGTTTCGCCTTACAGCAGGCCGCAGATCAGCTCGGTGTAGGCCTGGGCGTCCTCGATGGGCAGATCCGCCAGGATCAGACCCTGGGCGTAGAGCACCTGGGCGTACTGCTTGGCCTTCTCGGGCTCCTCGGTGATGAGGGTCTTCAGCTTCTGCACCACGGGATGCTCCGGGTTCAGCCGCAGCACCTTCTCCACGGGCATGGCCATTTCGGGATTCATGCGCTTGAAGTACTTCTCCATCTCAAAGCTCATGCCCCCCTCGGGCACCAGGCAGACCGGGTGGCTGCCCAGGTCCGGGGAAATCTCCGCCCGGACGATCTTATCCCCCAGGGCGGTCTTCACGAAGTCCAGACTCTCCTTCCAGTCGGCGGCAGCGGCCTCGGCGGCCTTCTTCTCCTCCTCGGAGCTGAGATCCAGATCGTCGGTGGCCAGGTTGCGGAAGTCCTTCTCCATAAAGCTCATCAGGGTCCGGGGCACGAACTCGTCCACGTCCTCGGTCATGAAGAGCACGTCGAAGCCCTTCTCCTGGAGCTTCTGGTACTGGGGCAGCTGGGACAGCCTTGCGTTGCTCTCCCCGGCGGCGAAGTAGATGTGCTTCTGCTCCTCGGGCATGGCCTCCACGTACTCCTTCAGGCTCACCAGCTTCTGGTTCTTGGCGGACCAGAACAGCAGCAGATCCTGGAGGGCGTCCTTGTGCATCCCGTAGTCGGAGACCACGCCGTACTTGAGCTGGCGGCCGAAGGCGGCGAAGAACTTCTCATAGTCCTCCCGGCGCTCGGTCTGCATGCTCAGCAGCTCCTGCTTGATCTTCTTTTCCAGGTTGCCGGAGATGATGGAGAGCTGGCGGTTGTGCTGCAGCATCTCCCGGCTGATGTTCAGGCTCAGATCGGCGCTGTCCACCACGCCCCGGACGAAGCGGAAGTGGTCGGGCAGCAGATCCTCGCAGTGCTCCATAATCATGACGCCGGAGGAATAGAGCTGCAGGCCCTTCTTGTAGTCCTTGGTGTAGAAGTCATAGGGGGCCTTGGCGGGGATATAGAGCAGGGCCTTGTAGGTGACGGCGCCCTCCACGCTGATGTGGATGTGGGCCAGGGGCTTCTCATAGTCGAAGAACTTGTCCTTGTAGAAGCCGTCGTACTCCTCGTCGGTGACGTCCTTTTTGGCCTTGAGCCAGACGGGTACCCGGGAGTTCAGGGTGGTAAGCTCGGTGTAGCTCTCCCATTCGGGCTCCTTGTCCTCCTCGTCGCCCTCGGCCTTGGGCTTCTGGCGGCTCTTCTCCATCTCCATGCGGATGGGCCAGCGGATGTAGTCGGAGTACTTCTTCACCAGGTTCTGCAGCTCGTACTGCTCCAAGAAGCGGGAATACTTCTCGTCGTCGGAGTCGGTCTTCAGCTTCAGAATCACCTCGGTGCCCACGGTGGTCTTGTCGCAGGGGGAGATGGTGAAGCCGTCGGCGCCGGAGGACTGCCACATCCAGGCCTCCTCCTCGCCGTATTTCTTCGTCAGCACCGTGACGGTGTCGGCCACCATGAAGGCGGAGTAGAAGCCCACGCCG
>JAFXYD010000025.1 GCA_017541995.1 Oscillospiraceae bacterium | reverse complement strand
GTGCTCCCCGCTCCGACGAGGCATCAGGCAATAGGCATCAGGCATCAGGGGACGGGGGATGCGGATTCACCCATAAAGGGCGCAATGCCTCGCTGCGCTCGGAATGACCCGCCCGTAGGGGCCGGGTTCCCCGGCCCGCCGTTTCCCGCCTGTAGGGGCGGTCATTGGCCGCCCGCCGTTTCCCGCCTGTGGGGGCGGTCATTGGCCGCCCGCCGTACCCCGCCCGGGGCGGAAATTAATAACGAATAATGAATAGTGAATAATTGAGGTGTTTTCAAATTGCCATTTGAAAACATTGGAAATCAAATGGAAGAAGCAATGGTATGCTGATTGGATCCATGATACTGCTCTGCCGGATTCTTTTCATCTTTGAATAAACAGATCAGAATCCTGATCGAACGGGCAAAGAGGTGAAATGACGCAAAAAGCAAACAGGCGGTGCCTGATGCCTGATGCCTGATCCCTGATCCCTGAATACCACCCCGCTGAACACAGAAAGGACCTGTCATTATGCAAATCGCAGTCGTCGGCAGCGGCGGATGGGGCACGGCCCTGTCCATGCTGCTGCATGAAAACCGGCATGAGGTCACCCTGATCTCCTGGTCCCAGGAGGAGAGCGACAGGCTTGCCAAAACCCATGAAAACCCCTTCCTTCCCGGGGTGAAGCTGCCGGAGGATATGCGCTACACCGCCGACCCCGCCGCCGTGGCGGAGTGCACCCTGGTGGTGGTGGTCCCGCCCTCCTTCGCCATCCGCTCCACCGCGGAGAAGATCGCCCCCTTCCTGCGTCCCGACGCCATCCTGGTTTCCGCCACCAAGGGCATCGAGCCCGACACCGGCAAGCGGATGAGCGAGATCGTGTCGGAGGTCACCGGGAAGAAGACCGTGGTGCTCTCCGGTCCCTCCCACGCGGAGGAGGTCAGCCGCCGGGTCCCCACCGGCGTGGTGGCGGCCTGCGAGGACCGGCTTCTGGCGGAGATCGTTCAAGAGGTCTTTATGAACGACCACTTCCGGGTCTACACCTCCTCCGATCCCCTGGGGGTGGAGCTGGGGGCCGCCATGAAGAACGTCATCGCCCTCTGCGCGGGGGTCTGCGACGGCCTGGGCTACGGCGACAACACCAAGGCCCTGCTGATGACCCGGGGACTGACGGAGGTGGCCCGGCTGGGCATGAAGCTGGGCTCCCGGACCGACACCTTTGCCGGCCTCACCGGCATCGGAGACCTCATCGTCACCTGTACCTCCATGCACTCCCGGAACCGCCGGGCCGGCATCCTCATCGGCAGCGGCATGAAGCCCGAGGAGGCCATGAAGGAGGTAGGCGCCGTGGTGGAGGGCTACTACGCCACCCAGGCCGTCAAGCTGCTGGCAGACCGCATGGGGGTGGATATGCCCATCACCCAGGCCGCCTACCGGGTCCTCTACGAGGGCGCCCCCGTGGGCTCCGCCCTTGGCTCCCTCATGTCCCGCAAAAAGGGCCGGGAGATCGAGGACGCCGGCTGGGGCGTTTGACGGAACAGTAAGATCCCAAACAGCAAGCCGGTTCTTTGCTCCGCCGCCGTTCTGACAGGACGGCCGGCGGAGCGAAGCGCCGGCTTTCTGATTTCCAAAAAGCATACGGACACAGGAGGAACCCGGAATGGCAGGCTATTTTCAGAATACAAATTACAACGGCGCGCCCGTCAGCAATGAATTTGCCCGGGCCTTGCAGAATCAGCCCATCGGACGGGAGCTGCTGCGCTTTGTCCCCCAGGGCGACCACCAGCTGATGCAGGTCCGCCTGCCGGAGCGGGGCCGCTACACAGCCTCGGAGGACAGGCAGTACGAGGAAAGCCTGGAGGGGACGGAGTTCAACATCCGGATCAACATGAACTATCTGATCCGGGGCATCGTCCGGGACTGCATGGACAAGGACGGAAATCTGGACCCCAACCGGCTGGAAAGCCTGTCCGAGCTCTGCACCAGGCTGTCCAGAGGCGGGAGGGCCGACGAGCAGAGCTTCCGGGCATTCGTGGACCGGCTGGACGTCCCGGAGGAGCGCCGTTCCGATTTTGAAACCTTCCTCCGGGCCAACCACGTGGGGGTGCCGGGGAAGGGCTCCGCGCTGCTGCACTTCGCCTACAGCCCCGTTCAGATGATGCTCACCGACATCGAGACCCGGCTCCTGCCCTATCAGAAGGTCATGAACGGCAATCTCGACCCCGAGGCCCGGCAGTTCGCCGCCTCCTTCCGGGAGCAGTTTGAGAATACCATGCAGGGCTACCGGGAAATGGCGGAGATGGACCCGGAGACGGAGACCCGGGTGCTGTTTCCCATGGACTGCATCAGCTTCCGGACCCTGACCGGTCAGTTCGTCCGGCAGAACAACGCCTACCGCAAGGCCCACGGCCTGGACGAGTACCAGGTGGAGGGCGTTCATATGAATATGCTGGATCAGGAGGAGGCCGCAAAGCGGGATGGCAAGTACATCGCCTTTGCGGAGCACGCCTTCCTGGCCGCCGACGTGCAGCTGCGGCTGCCGGATGAGAAGGGAGTCCTCCAAAGCCAGAAATTCACCCTGTCCCTGGAGACCACCGCCCCGCCCACCGGAGCGCTGTTCCACAGGCCGGGGGTGGTCCCCACGGGGGTGGGGATTTTTGAGAGCAAGGACGCCGTCAAGGCCTACCACCGGGGCAAAAATATCGTGGCCGTGAAGGACTACAAGCTCTACAGCGCCGTCAAGGACAATATACCGAAGCGGAAGCGGGGAGAGCCTCTTCCCACAGTGAAAAGCCCCCGGGAGCGGAGCTACCGCAGCTATTGCTACAAGCACACCGGGGCCGCCGCCAGCCGGATCCCGGACGAGAAGCTGGGGGAATACGCCGCCAAGGTCACCGCGACGGCTCTGCTGCAGCGGAAGCAGAGCGCCTTTGATCTGAAGGCCCTGCATCACTACGCGGAGGTGCTGCAAAAAAGCCCCAATTTCATCGCCGCCGTCCGGTCCGCCGGAACGGAGAAGCTCCGGGACGTTCTGATCGGAGGCCGGGTGTCGGACCTGGCGGAGCTCACCCTGGGGGGCAAAGAGCGCTATGCCATGAGCGTCCAGGGCAGGAGCCGCCTGGCGCAGCTGGGAGCCGCCATGCAGGAGAACAGGAACCCGGAGTGGAACAGTCTGAAGGCGGCCCTGGAGAACCCGGCGGCCCGGGATTCCGGCGCGGTCTTTGACGCGGCGGAGAAGTTTCTGAAGGGCAAAAAGAGCGTCCGGCACAGGCAGGAGGACCGGGAGGCCGTGGACCTGGCCATCAGCGCCGTGGCCATGGCGGCCCGGGACGGAGACGCGGTAGCCAAAAAGCGGGCCCAGATTTTAGTGAATCGCATCAACAAGGTCCGGGACGTGACGCCGGGAGAGCCCAACCACGTGGATCTGCGGGATTATCCCAAGGCCTACGGCAGCTTCCGCCCCGCCGCCCCGGAGCAGGCTCCGGAGCTCCCCCGCAGACAGCACACCGCCCCCCTCATCGGAGAAAACGGCCCCGCCCGCATCGGCCCGTAGCGGCGGCCATTGGCCGCCACACCCCGCCCGCCCCCGCCGTAGCGGCGGCCATTGGCCGCCACACTCCGCCCGCACTCGCCGTAGCGGCGGCCATTGGCCGCCACTCCCCCGCACCCGCCGTAGGGGGCGGCGTCCTCGACGCCCCGCACCTCCGCCCGGCTGCCAGATCGGGATTTGCAAGTCTGTAGCGCCGGCAATCTGCCGGCAAAAACGAAAAGCCGGAGCTGGTCGGGCCGGCAGACTGCCCGCACTGCATTTCCGCCAATCCCGATTCCCAGTAAAAAAGAAGAAGCACCCGCTTCGACACGGATGCTTCTTACTTCTTACAGATTACGGCTTCCTTTTCCTGCCGGCGAGCAGCCTGGCCGTCAGGAAGACCAGCAGGGCCCCCAGGAAAACGGCCAGGAGATAGCTCAGCAGAAAGACCGGGAAGGGAACGCTTGCCTGAATCCGGTCGAAGACCGGCAGGGAGCTGGGAAACCAGGGGCTGATGTAGAACATATTGAAGCTCTCACCCTGCAGGACGCCGGAACGGTAGACCGCCAGATTCAGCAGCTCCGCCAGGGCTGCGAAGATCAGAAACACGGCGAAGCCCCGCAGCAGGTTCCGGAACCGGGGCCGGATCTCCCCCGTGGCCAGCAGGTAGACGGAGACGACCAGACTGCCGAGGTGGAGATACATGGTGTGCAGATCCACCATCACCGTGGAGACGAAGCAGGACTCGGGGTAGAGGGCGGTGGCCAGGCTGCCCAGGATGCTGACAAAGGCCAGGAAGGAGAGCAGCCAATCCCGGGCCGGCCCCTTTTTCAGAAACGCGGCGATCAGCGAGACGAAGATCGGCGTCGTGCAGAGCTGGAAGGGAAAGGCGTACCACTGGTAGTCCCAGACCCCCGTCCCGGTGGCCGGGTCGAAAGAATAGGACCAGATGATCTGCTTGACAGCCTCCAGCAGCAGAGCGCCGAGACCGTAGATCAGCAGGAGGGTGCGCAGGCTGCGCTCGTGGTCCTTCTCCCTGCGCAGGCAGAGGAACAGGATCAGAGCGAGGGAGGCCCCCAGCCAGAGCAGGTGGAACCAGCCGTAGGAGTGCGGACGCTCCATTTCAAATTGCAGAAAACGGACGATTTTTTCAAAGAGATTCATATCGCGTCAGGACCTTTTCCAGAGCATGGGAGTTGCGCCGATACGATGATTCGGCGGCGATGCAAATTATAACACACACAGGCGGATAAAGCAAGCAGAAATCAGTGGATCAAGCCTGTGAAAGCGGACGCTCCGAAGGGCAAAATGCGGACGCTCCGGGGCGCAAAATCACTTGACAATCCCCGGAATTTCGTTTATGATATTCAAGATGGGGCGCTGCCCCTTCAATCTGATTACAAAGGAAGTGAACGACCATGGACGCGGGGAGTAACGGCGGCACATCCGGCCGAAGTCCCATAGACGGAATTCCCTTGTGTGCCTGGGAGTTCCTGTAGTTTCGGCCAACGTGCCTGCTTTTCATGTCCCCATCGCAAAGGCTGCGACGGCCCTGCCGCGGCGCGCCGCTGTGCGCCGCGGCAGAAAGCTGTCAAACAAACCATGAAAAGGAGGTAACCCAAATGGCAGAACATACCGTGATCATGGAGAACACCCTGCGGAAGCTCCTGGCGGAGAAGAAATACGCCACCCTGCGGGAGATCCTGGTCACCATGAACCCGGCGGATATTGCCGCCATCTTTGACGAGCTGGAGGAGGACCGTCTGCCTCTGCTCTACCGTCTGCTGCCCAAGGAGCTGGCGGCCGACACCTTTGTGGAAATGGATCAGGAGGCCCAGGAGCTGCTGATCCGCGGCTTCTCTGACTCCGAGCTGAAGGAGGTTCTGGACGAGCTCTTTGTGGACGACGCCGTGGACATCATCGAGGAGATGCCCGCCACGGTGGTTCGCCGCATCCTGCAGCAGGCGGACCCCGAGATGCGCAAGTCCATCAACGAGATCCTGCGCTACCCCGAGAGCTCCGCCGGCTCCATCATGACCACGGAGTACATCTCCCTGCGGCCCAAGATGACCGTGGCGGAGGCCATTACCCGGATCCGCCGCACCGGCATCGACAAGGAGACCATCTATACCTGCTACGTCACCAAGGACCGGACCCTCATCGGCGTGGTTACCGTCAAGGACCTGCTGCTCTGTGACGACGACGACAAGCTGATCGAGGACGTCATGATCGAGAAGGTCATCTCGGTCAATACCCACGACGACCAGGAAGAGGTCGCCCAGATGTTCTCCAAGTACAACTTCATGGCCCTGCCCGTGGTGGACGGAGAGAACCGCCTGGTGGGTATCGTCACCTTCGACGACGCCATGGACGTCATGGAAGAAGAGGCCACCGAGGATATCGAAAAGATGGCCGCCATCATTCCCTCGGAGAAGCCCTACATGAGCATGACGCCCTTCGAGATCTGGAAAAACCGCATCCCCTGGCTGATGCTGCTGATGGTATCCGCCACCTTTACCGGCATCATCATCTCCCACTTCGAGTCCGCCCTGGCCAAGCTGGTGATCCTCACCGCCTTTATCCCCATGCTGATGGATACCGCCGGCAACTCCGGCTCCCAGGCCTCCGTCACCATCATCCGCGGCCTGAGCCTGAACGAGATCGAGTTTTCCGACATTTTACAAATCATCTGGAAGGAGGCCCGGGTGGCCGTGCTCTGCGGTCTGAGCCTTGCGGTGGCCTGCTTCGCCAAGATCCTGCTGGTGGACTATCTGATCCTGGGCAGCTTTGCCGAGGTCACCGTGGCCAGCCCCTTCGTCATCATCGGCGTCATCTGCATCACCCTGGCCATCACCGTGCTCTTTGCCAAGGTGGTGGGCTGCACCCTGCCCCTGTTCGCCAAGAAGCTGGGCTTCGACCCCGCCGTCATGGCCAGCCCCTTTATCACCACCATCGTGGACGCCCTGTCCCTGCTGGTGTACTTCGGAGTGGCGAATATTTTCCTGCCGTTATAAAGCGCAGGGCGGCCAGACCCCTGGCCGCCTCGCTTTTTACCGCAAATCGGGATTTGTCGGGGAGAATGAAAAAATGAAACTATGAAAAAATGAAAAAATTGAGGTGTCCCTTCGGGACAAATTTGAAATCATTTTCCATATCGGAGATATGGAAAATACCATAATTCTTTCATATTTTCATTTTTTCATTCTTTCATTGCGTCAGCCCGCCAAATCCGAATCTGTCAACACAAAGGAACGAATATGAAATACAAATGCCTGATCCTGGACCACGACGATACCGTCGTGGACTCCACCGCCCACGTACACCACCCCGCCTTCCTGGTGGCCCTGAAGGAGCTGCGCCCCGGCCATACCATCAGCCTGGAGGACTACTTCCGCATGAACTTCCATCCGGGCTTCCTCCAATACTGCGCCGAGACCCTGGGCTTCACCGAAGCGGAGTACGCCCGGGAGCTGGAGATCTGGCAGGCCTATGTGAAGGAGCATATCCCCGCGGTCTATCCCGGCATGGCCCGGATCATCCGCCGCCAGAAGGAGCTGGGGGGCCTGGTCTGTGTGATTTCCCATTCCTTCGACTACAACATCCGCCGGGACTACGCCGCCAACGGCCTGCCGGAGCCCGACGCCGTCTACGGCTGGGAGCTGCCCCGGCAGCTGCGGAAGCCGGACCCCTGGGCCCTGAAGCAGGTGCTGGCGCGTTTCGATCTGCGGCCGGAGGACTGCCTGGTGGTGGACGATCTCAAGCCCGGCTACGATATGGCCCGGGCCGCCGCCGTCCCCTTCGCCGCCGCCTGCTGGGCCTATGACGTGCCGGAAATCCGAAGCTTCATGGAGCAAAACTGCGAGCTCGCCTTCGAGGATCCGGCGGAGCTGGAGCAATATCTGTTTGGATAAGCCGCAGAAATATCTGTTCGGGTAGGCCGCAGAAATATCTGCCTGGATAAACCGCAGAATTATCTGCCTGAATAAGCCGCTTTTTCACTTGACGCGCCTCCAAATGCGTGCTACAATATCCCCGCACGCCGCTATGTTGGAATAGGTAGACAAAGCGGACTTAAAATCTTGTGGGCCTTTTGACGTTGAGCCCTCAAAAATCCTTGATTTTTCCTGGGTTTTTTGAAAGCCGTCTCCCGTATTTTTCCCAATCGACCTCCAAAACGACCTCCATTTTCCGAGGTTCTGCAAGGTCGTGCGAGGTCGTTTTTGCCACCGCGCCAATCTCTGTTTTCTACGCCGCTATGTTGGAATAGGTAGACAAAGTGGACTTAAAATCTTGCGGGCC
>JAFXYD010000024.1 GCA_017541995.1 Oscillospiraceae bacterium | reverse complement strand
CGCAGGGCGATCCAGCCCGGTATCGTTCATCGAGGTGTTTCCGTAACACGCGGCCGGGCAGGATTTGCCTCCGGCAAATCGTCCGCCTCTGGCGGACCGGGCGGCCAGTGACCGCCCCTACGGGCGTGGTGCAGAGGGGAGCGCTGGTACGTGTGGCGGGCGGCCAGTGACCGCCCCTACGATGGATCGGCTGATGAAAGCCGATAACCAGAATGGCAATTTGAAAACACCACAATTTTCAACTTTCAATTTTCAATTTTCAATTAGCCCTTTATCCGCTTGCCAGCAGCATTCCACGCTGCCGTCCGGGAAGAGGGTATAGGCCACCTGGCCGTCGCTCGTGAGGCCGTAGACGGTGACGCTGCGGATCCGCGCCCCGGTGCTCTCCCGGGCGGCGCTTTGCAGGGCCGCCACGGTCTCCCGGTTTCCGGCGGGGAGCTCCCGCAGCTCCTCCACTGCGGCCCCGTATTTCTCCATCTGGGCATAGCTGAAGCGCAGGGGGTAGTCCAGCTCCAGGGCCCCGGTTTCCGGGTCCCAGGCCCGGAGCCGGAACACCGTCCATTGCTCCGCCAGATAGTCCTCCAGGCTGGGCTTCTGCCCCTCCTCCCGGCCGGTGAGGCCCGAAAACAGCAGCACCAGCAGCAGGGCTGCCAGCAGCATCAGCGCCAGGGCCAGGCCCGCCAGGAGCAGCAGGCCCCGCTTCCCGGAGGGGGCGGGGCGCTTATCCCCCTGCCGTTCCGGGCTTTTTCGTTTTTCTTGTTCCATCCTCTTATCCTCCGGCGCTACAGGCCCCGGGTCAGCCAAAGGGCCGCCCCCAGCTGGGCCAGAAAGAACATCGGCACCCCCCAGGCGAAGGCCGGGTGCGCCCGGGCGTCGGTCTTATGGTGAAAGAGGGCCATGCCCAGCATGGCCCCCACGCTGCCCCCCAACAGGGCCAGGGTCAGAAGCGTCGCCTCCGGCACCCGCCGTTTCCGGCGGAGGGCCAGCAGCTTGTCCAGCCCGTAGACCAGGCAGCTCAGAAGGTTCACCCCCAGCACGCAGAGGGCGATTTGAATTGTTGTGTTCATAGCAGCCTCCTCAGGGCAGGCGCAGGGCTTCCACGCTGCTGCCGCCCTCCGGGGCGAAGAACTCCACCGCCACGACCAGGCCCCCCTCCTCCGTCAGATGCATCCGGTTGGCCGTCAGCGGCAGAAGCTCCGCCTGGGTTTTGGTGAGGGCGGTGGTCCAGGCGGCGTCCGGGGCGGCGGGATCGCCGTAGCGGGCCCGGAAGGCGGCCTCGGCCGCCGCCTCCACGGTCTTCTGGGGCTCGCCCTCGATGCCGGCGGCGGCAAAGAGCCGCTCCACCGTCACTGCCTCGCCGCTGGCGGCGTCCACCGCGTACCAGACCTGCTGGGTCCCGCCGTCCAGATCCTGGCGGTCGATGCGCAGATTCAGAATGCCCTCCAGGGTGTAGCTGGTATAGCTCAGACGCTCCAGAATGGGATCCTGCCACCGCTCCATGGCCTCCATGGACTGGCGGATCAGACTGCCGAAGCGCTCCTCGATCTCCTGGTTGCAGGCCATGGCCTCCCCGCCCCCCAGGTCGATCATGGGCAGGCTGTAGCTGTAGCCCCGGGCGGGATAGGAGCCGGGAATCTCCCCCTCGTAAGAGAGCACGGTCTTGACGACGCTGCGCTCCTGGGGGATCGCGGGGTCCGGGGCGCTCCCGGCGTCGGTCCAGCGGGGGGCGGGGGCCGCCGTGCCGCTGGGAATGAAGTCCTCAGAGCTCTGCCGGTTGCGGAGCTCACAGGCGCTGAGCCCCGCCAGAAGCAGCAGGGCCAGGATCAAAGCTGTCATCCGTCTCATCTCATTCACCCATGGACAGCGTCAGCAGGACGGGGTTGTGGTCGGAGCAGGCGAAGCCCTCATCCAGGGTCTGCACCGCCTCCACCTCCAGATTGGGGGAGACCAGGAAGCCGTCGATGACGTAATACTGGGTGTCGGCGGCATCGGCGGGGTCGTAGGGCTGGTTCAGCAGACGGCAGCTGGGCACGGAGGCATCCCAGACGTAGCGCCAGCCCTCGGCCAGCTCGCTCTCGTCCAGATAGCCGGGGGTCCAGAGCTCCTTATGGGTATTGGGCCAGGACTTCTCCGACTTGGGAAAGATCTGGTTCCAGTCGCCCCCGGCCACCACGTAGTTGCCCTTCTGATACTCCTGCTCCAGGAGCTCCCGGAGCTGCCTGGACTGGGCCAGCTTGCCCTCGCCGTCGTCGTAGGCCTCCAGGTGCAGGTTCACCAGCACCAGCTCCTTCTCGGAGTTCGCCAGGGGGATCCGGCTCACCAGCAGGCAGCGCTTGAGATTCACCATGGACACGGGCCAGGAGAAGGGGCAGGGCAGGCTGACCCGGGCTGCCTCGGAGATCTGATAGCGGGAGAAGGTCTGGAGCCCCGAGTTCACCTTCCCGATGGGGGGCCAGGGATAGGGGACGAATTTGGCGCAGAAGTTCAGCGCGAAGGCGTCGCTCTGCTCCGCCAGATTCTCCCGCAGCTTCATAGACTGATTGAGACCGCCGCTGCGGGCGGAGTCGGCGTCCACCTCCTGCAGCAGGGTGAAGTCCGCCTCCTCGGCCTGGATCCGCTGCCGGATGCCGTCGAAGTTTTTCTCCACCAGCTCCTGGCTCAGGGGCTGGACCTGGCTGCCCCCGTCCATGAAGAAGTCGCTCTCCCGGCCCAGGCCGCAGTAGCCGATGTTCCAGCTCAGCACGGTGAAGCTGTCCTTGTCCAGGGCCTTCGGGGCGGCCTCGGCCTTCAGAGGCGGCTCCGCCGCCAGGGTCTCCACCGGCTCGGGCCGGTACTCGGTGATGGTGAGCCAGGTGAAGAGCCCCGCCACGCCCAGCAGGATGACGCCCAGCACAATGGCCAGCGCCAGCAGGATCTTCTTGAACACGTTCATGGGGAAGCCTCCTTTTTTATTTGGTTCTGCCTTCGGCAGGTTCAGATTTCCCGGTACATTCCCGCGGCGTCGTCCTTGCGGACGTTGTCCTCCACCCGGAGGACCTCCACGTTCAGGGTGTTGGCGCCGAAGCGGATGGAGATCCGATCCCCCACCTTCACCTCGTAGCCGGCCTTGGCGGGCCGACCGTTCACCGTGACCCGCTCCGCGTCGCAGGCCTCGTTGGCCACGGTGCGGCGCTTGATAATTCTCGATACCTTCAGGAATTTGTCAAGTCTCATAGTTCCTCCAAACAGTTGAAAGTTGAAAATGGAAAATTGAAAGTTTCGGAGTCGCTTCGCGACAATTTAAAATTCATTTTTCATATCGTGATATGAAAAATACCTCCATTTTCAACTTTCAACTTTCAATTTTCAACGCTTTCTTCAAATACTGTCCCGTAAAGCTCTCGGGAACTTCACAGATTTCCTCCGGCGTGCCGGCTGCTACCACGCGGCCGCCGCCGTCGCCGCCCTCGGGGCCCAGGTCGATGATCCAGTCGGCGCACTTGATCACGTCCAGGTTGTGCTCGATCACCAGCACGGTGTTCCCCGCGTCCACGAACTTCTGCAGCACGTCGATGAGCTTGCTGACGTCGTACATGTGCAGGCCCGTGGTGGGCTCGTCCAGGATGTAGCAGGTGGAGCCCGTGGAGCGCCTGGAGAGCTCCGTGGCCAGCTTCACCCGCTGGGCCTCGCCGCCGGAGAGGGTGGTGGAGCTCTGGCCCAGCTTGATGTAGCCCAGGCCCACGTCCACTAAGGTCTGGACCCGATCCCGCAGCCGGGGCAGGTTCTGGAAGAAGTCCAGGGCCTCGTCGCAGGTCATCTCCAGCACGTCGGCAATGGAGGCCCCCTTGTACTTCACCTCCAGGGTCTCCCGGTTGTAGCGCTTGCCCTGGCAGACGTCGCAGGGCACGTAGATGTCCGGCAGGAAGTGCATTTCGATCTTCACCAGGCCGTCGCCTCCGCAGGCCTCGCAGCGGCCGCCCTTGGTGTTGAAGGAAAAGCGGCCCGGGCCGTAGCCCCGGAGCTTGGCGTCCTGGGTGGAGGCGAAGAGATCCCGGATGTCGTTGAACAGGCCGGTGTAGGTGGCGGGGTTGGAGCGGGGCGTCCGGCCGATGGGGCTTTGGTCGATGCAGATCACCTTGTCCAGATGCTCGATGCCCTCGAAGCGCTCGTGCTTTCCCGCCCGGATCCGGGCGTGGTTCAGACTGCCCGCCAGCTTTTTGTGGATGATCTCGTTCACCAGGGAGGACTTGCCGGAGCCGGAGACGCCGGTGACGCAGCAGAGGGTCCCCAGGGGAACGCGAACGTCGATGTTTTGCAGGTTGTTCTCCGCGCAGCCATATACCCGGAGGCTTTTGCCGCTGCCGGGGCGGCGGGCTGCGGGGACGGGGATGGTCTTCTGCCCCGAGAGATACTGGCCCGTGACGGAGCGGGGCTCCGCCTCCAGGTCCGCGATGGAGCCCTGGGCCACGATCTCACCCCCGTGGATCCCCGCGCCGGGGCCCACGTCCACCACGTAGTCCGCGGCCCGCATGGTGTCCTCGTCGTGCTCCACCACGATCAGGGTGTTGCCGATGTCCCGCAGCCGCTTCAGGGTCTCCAGCAGCTTGTCGTTGTCCCGCTGGTGCAGGCCGATGGAGGGCTCGTCCAGGATGTACAGCACCCCCATCAGAGAGGAGCCGATCTGGGTGGCCAGGCGGATGCGCTGGCTCTCGCCCCCGGAGAGGGTGGCGGCGGCCCGGGAGAGGGTCAGATACTGCAATCCCACGCTGCGCAGGAAGCCCAGCCGGGCCTTGATCTCCCGCAAAATGGGGGCGGCGATCATGGTCTCGGTGGGGGGCAGCTCCAGGCCCTCCATGAAGTCCAGGGCCTTGGTGACGGGGAGCTCGCAGTAGTCCATGATCTTCATGCCCCCCACGGTGACGGCCCGGGAGATGGGGGAAAGCCGCTTGCCGCCGCATTCGGGGCAGGGGGAGCTGGACATGCACTCCTCCAGCTCCTTGCGCATGGAATCGGACTGGGTCTCCCTGTAGCGCCGCTCCAGGCTGGGGACGATGCCCTCGAAGGCCTGCTCCAGGGTGCCCCTGCCGTTGGCCCGCTCGTAGTAGAGCTTCAGCTTCTCTCCCTTAGTGCCGTAGAGAATGGCGTCCAGGGCGGTCTTGGGGAGCTTCTCCACCGGATCCGTCAGCTTGAAGTGGTAGCGCTCGGCCATGGCGTCGAAGTACATCTTGGCGATGGAGTCGTTTTTCACGTTGCCCCAGCCGCTGGCCTGGATGGCCCCGTCCAGGATGGACAGGGAGCGGTTGGGGATGATCAGCTCCGGGTCCACCTTCAGCTGGAAGCCCAGGCCCGCGCAGTGGGGGCAGGCCCCGTAGGGGTTGTTGAAGGAGAACATCCGGGGGCTCAGCTCCGGCATGGAGACGCCGCAGTCCTCGCAGGCGTAGTTCAGGGAGAAGGGCAGCTCCTCCTGGGTGTCCATCCGCTGGATCAGCGCCAGGCCGCCGCCGTGGGCGGTGGCGGTCTCCAGGGAGTCCGTCAGTCGCCGGGTGATGTCCCCCCGGAGGATCAGCCGGTCCACCAGCAGCTCGACGTTGTGCTTTTTGTTCTTCTCCAGGCTGATCTCCTCGCTGAGATCGTAGAGATTGCCGTCCACCCGCACCCGGGCGAAGCCCGCCTTCCGGGCGTCGGAGAAGACCTTCTGGTGCTCGCCCTTCTTGCCCCGGACCACCGGGGAGAGCACCTGGAAGCGGGTGCCCTCGGGGAGCTTTTGCACCTTGTCCACGATCTGGTCGATGGTCTGCCTGCGGATCTCCTTGCCGCAGTTGGGGCAGTGGGGCACGCCGGTGCGGGCCCAGAGCAGGCGCAGATAGTCGTAGATCTCCGTGACAGTGCCCACGGTGGAGCGGGGGTTCTTGGAGGTGGTCTTCTGGTCGATGGAGATGGCGGGAGACAGGCCGTCGATGGCGTCCACGTCGGGCTTGTCCATCTGGCCCAGGAACATCCGGGCGTAGGAGGACAGGGACTCCACGTAGCGCCGCTGACCCTCGGCGTAGATGGTGTCAAAGGCCAGAGAGGACTTGCCGGAGCCGGAGAGCCCCGTGAACACCACAAATTTGTCCCGGGGGATGGTCAGATCCACGTTCTTCAGATTGTTGGCCCGGGCGCCCCGGACCACGATGTTTTCATTCATGTTCAATCACCGTATTATCTCCGCGTTTGTATAGTATCGTACCGTATATTATACCAGAGAATGTAAAAATAAGCAACAGGAAAATCGGGATCAGGGATCAGGGATCAGGGTTTGTAGGGGGCGGCGCCCTCGACGCCCCGCGTTCTCCTGTAGGGGCGGTCATCGGCCGCCCGCCCGAGGCAACAGGGCAGGGATCAAGGATCAGGGATCAAGGATCAGGGGACGGGGGATGCGGATTTCTCGCTGCGCTCGAAATGACAAATCGGGGGATGCGGCGACGCGAAGCTAGGGCCGCGGCCAGTGTGCGCACCGGCCTCGCAATGACACGCCTGTAGGGGCGGTCATTGGCCGCCCGCCGTACCCCGCACGCACCCGCCTGTAGGGACGGCTCTCAGCCGGCCGCGTTCCTGCGGCGGACACAGGAAAACGCCGGCCCCGTGTAATGTGTAATGTAATGAAACGTAATAACACTTTCTTCAAACTATTATGAGATACGCCACAATACTTTTCAAAACTTCATTACTACATTACAATTACTACATTACAATTACTACATTTCAAGTAAGGAGTATTCTATAATCGTGTATTTAATAACATAGAGTTCAAAAAGCAACAGGCAGCAGGAGCGCAAACGCTCCTGCTGCCTGTTGTCTTGTCGGTGCGGGGGAAGGCGCCTGGAAAAGGAATCGGTAATAAGGAATAAGAAATAAGTTGCCGACAATAAGGCCTGTTCCTTATTTCTTTGCTCCGGGTGGGGTGCATGTGGCGGTCAATGACCGCCGCTACGGCGGGGTGCGGGGTACGGCGGGCGGTCAATGACCGCCCCTACGGGCGGGTCTGATGCCTGATGCCTGATCCCTGATGCCTATTCCCTGATCCTTGATCCCTGATCCCTGATCCCTGATCCTTGATCCCTGAATCCTACTTCTTCTCCACCAGGTCGCTGATGCCGTCGTGGTCGTGGTCGATGGTGTGGCCCATCTCCTCCCGGACGCTGACGCCCCGGGCGATTTTCTGCTTCTCCACCAGGTCGGAGAGCATTTCCTTCACCTTGCGGGCGTCCCGGATGCGCTTGATGTCAAACTCCGGGCTGCTCTTGTCGCCGGAGCAGCAGTGGATGGTGCCCACCCGGTCGAGCCGGTCCCGCAGACTGCGGGTCAGAGACATATCGAAAATGCGGTAGAGGCGGATCTCATCCTCGGTCTGCCTGAACAGGCCCTTGACGATCAGGAGCTTTTCATCGGTCAGGATGTACTTGGTGAAGGACCAGGGCAGGCCGAACAGGGTGTGCTTGCGGTCGGACCATACGGTATTGCTGGGCAGCTTCATACTTGATTCCTCACTTTCTGTTATCCGGCGGACAAGCAAGGCTTGTCCCTACATCAAATTCGGCAGGCAGTCGATTATTCGACGGTGACGGATTTTGCCAGGTTGCGGGGCTTATCTACGTCGCAGTCCCGGAGCAGGGCGATGTAGTAGGCGAAGGTTTGCAGGGGGATGATGGTCAGACTGGGCTGCAGCAGGGGGTGGGTGACGGGGACGGTGATGACGGAGGGCACGGTCTTCCGGATCTCGGCGGCGTGCTTCTCGGTGGTGACGCCGAAGACGTCGGCGCCCCGGGCCCGGACCTCCTTGACGTTGGACATGGTCTTGTCAAAGAGATTGTCCACGGTAGCCACGGCCACCACCAAGGTTCCCTCCTCGATGAGGGAGATGGGGCCGTGCTTCAGCTCGCCGGCGGGGTAGGCCTCGGAGTGGATGTAGGCAATCTCCTTGAGCTTCAGGCTGCCCTCCAGGCAGATGGCGCTGTCCACGTTGCGGCCGATGAAGAAGGCGTCGTGGACCTTGAAATACTGCTCGGCGTAGTAGCGGATCTTGGCGATGTTGTCGTTGGTGAGGCAGAGGGCGATTTTCTGGTCCAGCTTCATCAGCTCGCACACCAACGCGTCGTACTCCTCCCGTCCGATGGTTCCCAGCAGGTCCGCAATGTACAGGGCGATGAGATAGATCACGGAGAGCTGGGTGGAGAAGGCCTTGGTGGTGGCCACGGCGATTTCGGGACCGGCCCAGGTGTAGATCACGTCGTCGGCCTCCTTGGCGATGGCGGAGCCCACCACGTTGACGATGGCCAGGGTCCGGGCCCCCTGCCGCTTGGCCTCCATCAGGGCGGCCTTGGTGTCGGCGGTCTCGCCGGACTGGGAGATGATCAGCACCAGGGTGTCCTTGCCCAGCACCGGCTCGGAATAGCGGAACTCCGAGGCCAGGATGGGCTCCACGGGGATGCGGCAGGTCTTTTCCAGGATGTGCTTGCCCAGGCAGCCCACGTAATAGGAGGAGCCGCAGGCCACGATGTAGATGCGCTTGAGCTCCTCCAGGTACTCCTTGGAGAGGGTGATGTCGTCCAGCACCACCCGGCCGTCCCGGATCCGGGGGGAGAGGGTGCCCTTGACGGCCTTGGGCTGCTCGTGGATCTCCTTGATCATGAAGTGATCGTAGCCGCACTTCTCAGCGGCGGAGATGTCCCAGTCGATGAGCTCGGGGGTCTTTTCCACGGGATCGTAGAAGGCGTCGTAGAAGCGGGCCGTGTCCTTGGTGAAAATCACGGTGTCGCCGTCCTGGAGGTAGACCACCTTGCGGGTGTACTTGAGAATGGCGGGCACGTCGGAGGCGATGAAGTTCTCCCCCTCCCCGAAGCCGAAGATCAGAGGAGAGTCCTTCTTCACGGCGATCATGGTGCCGGGGTGGTCCTGGCAGAGGATGCCCAGGGCATAGCTGCCCTCCAGCTGGCCCACGGCCCGGCGCACGGCCCGGGGGAAGTCCTGGAGCTTGTCGTAGTAGTATTCGATGAGGTTGGCTACCACCTCGGTGTCAGTCTCGGACTGGAAGTGCTTGCCCTTGCGGACCAGATCCTCCTTGAGCCGGAGGTAGTTTTCGATGATGCCGTTGTGTACCACGGCAATCTTCCCGGCGTCCGCGATATGGGGATGGCTGTTGACGTCGGAGGGGGCCCCGTGGGTGGCCCAGCGGGTATGGCCGATGCCGAAGGTGCCCTTGATGGCCTCGCCGCCGTTGATGAGGCCGCTGAGATTGGCCAGGCGGCCCTTGGACTTGGCCACCTTCAGCTCGCCCTCGGACATGACGCAGACGCCCGCGGAGTCATAGCCGCGATATTCCAGCTTGGACAGGCCGTCCAGCAAAATGGGGGCTGCCTGACGGCTGCCAAGATAACCTACGATTCCACACATAATACTGTGACCTCCTGTGGGTTTTGTGCTATTGATTATAGCACATACTTTTTGAAATTACAATGAATAGTTGAAAATTGAAAGTTGAAAGTTGAAAATGAATGTATTTTCCAATTCGCAGAATTGGAAAATTCCGAAACTTTCAACTGTCAATTTTCAACTTTCAACTTCATCCTCGAACCGGAAAACCGGCTGCAAAGGAAGCATCAAGGGCTGAAGAGAGGCAAGAGATTCCAGCTCACACAGCCGGACGGGGTTCGCGCCCAGGGTGATGAGTTGGGCGCAGCCGGGGCCTCCCTCCTCGTTGACGAAGAGGGGGCTCCAGCCCCGGCGCAGGTTCTCCTCGGAGCCGGACCAGGTTCCCCCCGTCAGCCGGGACTGGGCCGCCAGGGTCTTCTCCCCCAGGGCGTGGATCATCCGGTTCCGGTCCAGGGCCCGGTAGGGGGCGAAGGGCAGGCTCCAGCCGTCCCGGCAGAGGTACAAGACCCCCTCGCCTTCCGGCTTATGCTCCGCCAGACTGTCGGGCAGCACCGCCAGCACCGCCCCGCCCGCCGCCAGGCAGGCCTCCTGGGCGCATTGATCCGCCCCCCGGGCGTTGCCGGAGATCAGGACATAGCCCTCCCGGGCCGCCAGCTCTCCCACCCGTCGGGCGAAGGCCCGGCCCGAGGCCGTCAGCTCCCGGCTGCCCACCAGGGCCACGGCGGGCCTTTGAAGCAGGGAGGAATCGCCCCGGCAGAACAGGACCGTGGGGCGTCCTGCCCCAGGACCCGAAGCCGGGCGGGATAGAGCGGGGAAACGCGGGTCACGGGGCTGACATCCAGCTCCCGCCCCACCCGCAAATAGGCGTCCAGAGCGGCCTCCCGGTCCAGCAGGGCGGCGACCCGGCGGGCAAAGCTCGCCTCCAGCCCCAGGGCCCGCAGGTCCGCCTCCTCCAGGGTCCGCTCCGCCGGGGCTTCCCCCTCCGGGCGGGCCAGCACATGGACCCGGAGCCGCCGGAACTGGGCCGGGGTCAGGGGCTTTTGGCCGTCGCCCAGGTCGGCGCAGAGCAGGAGCATGGCCCGCTCCCGGGGGTTCATCTGCGGCGGCGGGAGACCGGGGCGGCCTGCCGCCGTTCCACGGGCACAAAGCCCGTCTCGGTGATCTGCATGGGCTGCACGCTGAAGCGGCAGTATTTGGCGATTTCATCCAGCTTGGCCTGCTCCGGGAAGGAGCCGATGATGGTCCAGCTGACGCCCTTCTTCTTGGCCCGGCCCGTGCGGCCGATGCGGTGGACGTAGTAGTCGTTCTCCTGGGGCACGTCGTAGTTCACCACGCAGTCCACGTCGTCCACGTCGATGCCCCGGGAGGCCACGTCGGTGGCAATCAGCACCGGCAGCTTGCCCTTGCGGAAGGACTTCATGGTGCGCTCCCGCTGGGCCTGGGGAATGTCCCCGTGGATGCAGTCCGCGTCCACCCCCACCCGGCGCAGATCGTCGGACAGGCGCTGGCACATGACCTTGGTATTGCAGAAGACGATGACCCGCTCAAAGCCCCCCAGATAGAGGATCCAGCGCAGGGCGTTGAGCTTTTCCAGGGCCGGGACCGTGACGGAATACTGGTCGATGTCCGGCTTCTCCTCGGAGACGGGCTTGACGGTGATCTCCACCTCGTCGCGCTGGTACATCCAGGAGACCGTCATGACCTCCTGGGACATGGTGGCGGAGAAGAGCCCCAGGTTCTTCCGGTTCTTCACCTTCTCCACGATGCCGGTGACGTCCTTGAAGAAGCCCATGTCCAGCATCCGGTCAGCCTCGTCGAGGATCACGGTCTTCACCCCGTCCAGGCGGATGGCGTGGCGCTTGTAGTGGTCCATCAGACGGCCCGGGGTGGCCACCACGATCTGGGGCTTCTTCTTCAGCTGCTCAAACTGGGGCTCCAGCTTCTGGCCGCCATAGAGCACGGCCACCCGGATATTGTCGTACTCCGTCAGCAGGCTGCGCAGCTCGTCTCCGATCTGCAGGGCCAGCTCCCGGGTGGGGGCCAGGATCAGCCCCTGCACCGCCTGGTCCTCGGGGTCGATGTGGGCAATCATGGGGATGCCGAAGGCAAAGGTCTTGCCGGTGCCGGTGGGGGCCTTGGCGATGACGTCCTTCCATTCCATCAGCGGGGGAATGGCCTCCGCCTGGACCCGGGTGGGGCAGTCCAGCCCCTTCTTCTCCAGGGCCAGCTTGATCTTCTCGGGAATGTCCATCTCCCGGAAGCTGTGTTCTTCGTAATTCAGTTCGTTCACAGTGTCGTTCATAGCGCTTTCCTTTTTGTTTTATTGGATGGATCCATATTTCTAAATATTTTACCATAGATCGGGAATATTTTCAAGTAGCAGAAATTGTATTGCTTTTTCCGTTATATAGTGCTATAATAACTTGAAAATCGGCAAAAACCACAAGTTATTGCGAGGGATTCGTCTATGAGCTTTTCCAGTATACCCTTCCTCTGCTTCCTGGCGGCCTTCCTGGTGCTCTACGCCTTTTGTCCGGCGCGGTACCGGAGCTGGCTCCTGCTGGCGGGCAGCATACTCTTTGTGGTCCTGGGCTCCGTCAAGGCCGCCCTGTGGGCCCTGCTCTTCACGGTCGTGAACTATTTTCTGGGCATCTTCATCCAGCGCACCCGGCAGCCCAAGGCCCTCATGGCCATGGCGGTGGCCATCAACGCCATGGCCCTCGTCACCTTCAAGCTGCTGAACGTGGGCGTGCTGGGCATGAGCTACTACCTCTTCTCCTTCATCGCCTATCTGGTGGAGGTCTACCGGGGCACCGTGGAGGCGGAGCTGGATCCCCTGCGCTTCGCCGCCTTCGGCTTCCTCTTCCCCAAGTTCACCATGGGCCCCATCACCCGCTACAGCGAGCTGGGGGGCCAGCTGGACAAGGCCCGGCTCACAGCCGCCGGGATCCAGAAGGGCCTGGAGGACTTCACCCTGGGCTTCATTCTCAAGCTGCTGGTGGCGGACAAGCTGGGGGTCTTCTTCGGAGACGGCTTCTACGCCCTGAAAACCGTGGGATATGAGGCCATTTCCACCAAGCTGGCCTGGCTGGGAGCCGTGGTCACCAGCCTGCACATCTATATCGAGTGGATCTCCTATATGTATATGGCCCTGGGCATCGCCCGGATGCTGGGCTTCAAGCTGCCGGAGAACTTCAACTTCCCCTATATCGCCCGGACCGTGGGGGACTACTACCGGCGCTGGCACATGACCCTGACCCGCTGGTTCAAGGATTTCATCTATATCCCCCTGGGGGGCAGCCGCCGGGGCCTGGCCCGGACCATTGTGAACGTCCTCTTTGTGTGGCTGCTGACCTCCCTCTGGCACGGCAGCAGCCTGGCCTCCAACTATCTGATCTGGGGCATGAGCATCGGCGTGATGATCGTCCTGGAGCGGCTGTGGCGGACCTTCGTGGCCGAGCGCTTCCGGATCGGAGAACGGCTGGGGACCGAAGGCGCCCTGGGCAAGCTCTGGAGGCTCCTGGTCTCGGTGCTGGCCCATATCTGGGTGGTGATCCCCATGATTCTGAGCTGGGTGGTCTTCACCATCCGGGATCTGGATCAGCTGGGCGTCTATTTCAGCCGCCTCTTCCCCGCCGCCGGAGCCTCCGCCGGGGCGGATCCCGCGGACTTCGCCAAGAACTGGGCCCTGGTGGGACCCGCCGTCATCGTGGGCGTGATTTTCTGCTTCCCCGTGGTGGACCGGCTGATCCGCCTGCTCAAGCGCAGCAAGGCCGGCTCCTGGATCGTCTCCGCCCTGCTGGCGGGGCTGTTCTGGTACGCCGTCTACGTGCTGGTGCAAAACGGCAGCGACCCCATGGGCTACGCCGCATTCTGATAAACGCATAGGAGAACGCTATGAACGAGAGAAATACCAATTCCCAGCGTCCCGCGGCCCGGAGCCGCAGGGCCCCCCAGGGCGGCGCCGCCCTCCTCTCCAGGGCTCCCATTCTGACCCTGGTGCTCCTTTTCGGACTCTTCTTCCTGCTGATGATGGCGGTGAAGGGCTGCGCCTCCCAGGGCGACAGCGAGGGCAGCCAGGTCCCCGACCCGGCTCAGACCCAGCAGAGCACCCTCCAGACGGACAGTCTCCCCGCCGGCGAGACCCAGAGCACCGAGGCCCCCGTGATCAGCTCCGAGCCCGTCACCACGGAGCCCGTCACCTCCGTCCCCACCACCACCCCGGTGCCCACCACCACAGAGCCTCCCGGACCCACCATGATGACGGTGGACGACCGCTACTTTGACGACGCCCTCTTCCTGGGCGACTCCCGCACCGACGGGCTCTTCCTCTACAGCACCCCCGGCGACTGCAAGCACTATCCCTTCCCCGCCACCTCTCTGACCATCTTCAAGTGCATGGACGCCGAGGACGAGGAGCATCGCTACGGCTATTCCAGCACCCGGGAGCTGCTGAAGGGGGAGAAGTTCGGCAAGATCTATCTGATGTTCGGCATCAACGAGTGCGGCTACGACACCGCCGTCTTTGCCGACAAGTACAGGGAGGTTGTGGAGGAGATCCGCAGCCTGCAGCCCGACGCGCTGATCTATATCCAGAGCATCTGCTACGTGACCCAGAACCACGAGGCCAAGTACCCGGTCTTCGCCAGCTCCAACATCAAGGAGAAGAACGAGGCCATCAAGCAGCTGGCCAACGATGTGGACATCTTCTACCTGGAGGTCAACGACGCCCTCAACGACGGCACCGACCACCTGCCCTCCGACTACACCGGCGACGGCGCCCACCTGAAGGCCAACTGCTACCGCTACTGGCACGACTACCTGCTGCAGCACGCCTACGTGGACGCCCAGCACCCCTGGGCCCCCGAGGCCGGCGGCACGGAGACCACGGCCCCCGAGACCGGCGGCACGGAGACCGCGGCCCCCTGAGGGAAGCGAGGGGCAGGCAATAAGGAATAAGTAATAAGTAATAAGTAAAATCATTTGTTTTCGCATACTTTTTCCGGTTTCGGGCAAGATAGGGCCGGGAGGGATGAAGAATGTCGAAAAAGAAACGCTTTGTCAGCCCGGAGCTGCCCCAGACCGAGGGCACTCCGGAGATCCCCAACTACGTGATCCCCACCACGGACCTGGAATACCGGCAGATCGTGGCGCAGACGGAAGCCCCGGCTGCGGATTGCGGGGAGGATCGCCGCCCTCCGGCGGGACGCTGAGGCAAGGCCCCCGCAAGGAAAGAGGGGCTGTAAAAAAAGTCCCATAACGAAAAATGAGAAGTCGTGAAAAGCGGCTTCTCATTTTTTGTTATGAAAAGAGATGGCTGCCCCCTTTCGGAAGCAGCCAAATGGTGGTATAATGTAACTGCTATGAAACTTCAT
>JAFXYD010000023.1 GCA_017541995.1 Oscillospiraceae bacterium | reverse complement strand
CTGGGAAGGTCGATACGTTGCGGGGCATGACGCCAACGGGAAGGAAATCCGCAAAAACGTACTCGGGAAAACCCAGGCGGAGGTCAAGGACAAGCTGCGGAAGGCCATCGAGGAAGCGAAGTACCTGGACGTGGCCAAGGCGGACGAGTATACGGTGGAGCGCTGGGTAAAGACCTGGTTTGAGATCTACTCCAAGCCCAATCTGAGGGAATCCACCCAGGAGCGATATTCGAACCATATCGACTACCACATCATTCCCGAGATTGGGCATATCAAGCTGAGGAAGCTCACGGGCCGGGACATTCAGATCATGTACAACAACGTCCGGGATCATGGCAGAGTGCTGAAGGGCCCAAATGACAAGCGAGACAAATCTCTCAGCGCGTCCTATATCCACAGCCTGCACCGGATGCTGAAAATGTGCCTGGAACGGGCGGTCAGGGAAGAACTGCTGATCCGAAACCCCTGCGACAATGTGGTACTCCCCAAGGTGGAGCGAGAGGAAATGAAAATCCTTAAGCCGGAATACATCAAGGCATATCTGGCGGAAGCGGAACGCCGGAGCTGCCTTCCCATGATGTTCCTGGAGCTGTGCTCCGGCCTGCGAAAAGGGGAGCTGGCCGCCCTGCTCTGGGAGGACCTGGATATCGAAAACAAAACCATCTCCATCAACAAGCAAGCCACCCGGGTCAAGGGCGGGGGCGTGAAGATCACCAGGCCAAAGACCGCAACCTCCATCCGAAAGGAACCCATCCCGCAGCAAGCGGTGGACCTTCTGATTCAGGAGCACGAAAAGCATCCGGACAGCCCCTATATGTTCCCCAGCCCCGTGACCGGCGGGATGCTATACCCGGACTCCCTGAACGACATCAACGAAAAGATCCTGGACGCCATCGGCGTGGAACGGGTCCGCTTCCACGATCTGCGTCACACCTTCGCCACCATCGCCCTGCAAAGCGGCGTGGACATCCGAACGGTCAGCGGCATGCTGGGCCACTCCGACCCGGGCTTCACCCTGCGGACCTACACCCACGTGACCAACCCCATGCAGGTAAAGGCGGCGGAGATGGTAGGAAACGTGATCGGAAGCAAGTTGGACTAGAATCAAAACACGGTCAAATACTGATACGCCAAACAAAGAGGACGAAAAATCACTCTGCCGGGGAGAGGGGCAGAGTGATTTTTGTGGGTCAGTTTTTTTGAGGGCGGAAAAACCTTTCCGGACCTTTCCGCTGCTTTCCTTTGACCCACAAGCGCGTGGGTCTTTTGTGGGTCAAGGAGTTACAGATCAAAGGACAAAATGGAGAAATCGCGCGTTTTCCAGAGAAAACGCGCGATTTTTGGAGCTGTTACCCGGATTTGAACCGGGGACCTCATCCTTACCAAGGATGCGCTCTACCGGCTGAGCTATAACAGCGTTTCGCAGTCAGCTTCTTTATTATAGCAAAAAAAACTGAAATGTCAAGCATTATTTTTTGGAAACCGGGGTTTTTTTAGAACCCCGGTTTCCAAATGGACTATGAATGAATCAAAGCGCGGATTGCTTCTGCGCTTTCTTTGCAAGCTTCTTCTTTTTGCGCAGGCGGACGCCGTCCTTGTCGGCAACGGCAATGCCCATATAGGCCAGAATGACGTTCATGATCGGCATCAGCCAGTTGAAGATGGCCCAGGGACCATAGCCCCCGGCGCCCCAGATCTTGATGCCCAGGGTGTCCGTCATATAGGCGCCGCAGGTGTTCCAGGGAACCAGGGCGGAGGTGATGGTGGCGGAGCTCTCCAGGGCGTTGGACAGGGTCGCGGGATAGAGCCCCATCTTTTCGTAGTCCTCGCCGTACATCCGGCCGCCCACAACGATGGAGACATACTGGTCGGGCATGGCCACGTTGGAGAAGATACAGGTGCCCTCTGTGATGGCGACCACAGAGCCCGGAGTCTTCACGTATTTTTTGATCCAGCCCACAAGCTTGGCCAGCATACCGGTGCCTTCCATGACGCCGCCGTACATCATGGCGATCAGAACCAGGGAAATGGTATCGCCCATGGAGTTGATGCCCCCGCGGCCGTCAAGCAGCTCCCGGATCGCGGAGTTCACGGTTTCGCCGATCTCTGCCGAGTAAGCGGTGGAGGCAAATGCATAACCCTCCTGCATCGTATAGCCGCCGAAGCTGACGTTGAGGAGGTCCCCGAAGGAGCAGTCCTTCTGGAAGATCAGGCCCATGATGGCGCCGGCAAAGACGCCCAGGGTGATGCCGGGGATGGCA
Source organism: Oscillospiraceae bacterium (assembly GCA_017541995.1). Taxonomy (GTDB): domain Bacteria; phylum Bacillota; class Clostridia; order Oscillospirales; family Oscillospiraceae; genus JAFRPC01. The sequence continues at coordinate 6,013 of JAFXYD010000023.1, read as the reverse complement.
GGGAGCTTCAGGGCGATGGCAACGATGACCACCACGGGAGGCAGGAGCAGAATGGGGCTGATGTTGAAGTTTTCCTTCACCGCCTCGCCCAGGGCCTTGGCGACGCTCATATCGCCGGCGCCGACGCTGCCTGTATAGAACAGCTTCTGGAACGCGGGGAACAGGTTGGCGGCCAGAGGCATCAGCGCGAAGGCTGCAAGGGCAATCACATAGGTGACGCCCGTGGGGATCAGCATGAATTTGACGTGCGTCATAACGTCCGTACCGGCCATGGCGGGAGCCAGGTTGGTGGTGTCGGAGAGGGGAGAGAGCTTATCGCCGAAGTAGGCGCCGGAGATGATGGCGCCGGCGGTGATGGCGGGATTGATGCCCAGGCCGTGGGAGATGCCCAGGAAGGCGATACCCATGGAGGCAGCCGTGCTCCAGGAGGAGCCGGTGGCGACGGAGGAGATGGAGCAGATGATCATAACGGCGGCCAGAAAGAAGGAGGGCCGCATGATCTGCAGACCGTAGTAGATCATGGAGGGGACGACGCCGGAGAGCATCCAGACGCCGGTCAGCATACCGATGACCAGCAGGATCATAATGGACTGCAGGGACTTCTTGATGCTCTCGATCATCAGCTGTTCGAGCTCCGACCACTTGAAGCCGATGAAGAGCGACATGATGACCGCGACGCAGGTGGCGAGGAAGAGGGCGACGTGGACGCTGTCAGTCTTGGCGACGATCAGGGAATACGCGATAATCCCGACGGTAACGAGCAGAACGATCAGTGCCTGCCAAAATTTGGGCTGCGGCTTTCGTTCCGTTTGCTGTACTGCTTTCTTTTCTTCCATAGAGCGAGAAACCAACCTTTCCATGCACAGATTATCAGACGGGACATAGGACTGGAAGCCTGAATCACATATAAAATTTTAACACAAGTTATAACTTTTGTAAAGCAACAATTCTTTTTTGGATACATTATTTGTCTATTTTACCGATATTCCTGTGTTTTCGTCCCGTAAAAACTCCCGGCCGCCAGAAGCAGCCGGGAGAAAAAGGCGGATCGCTGATCGATACGCGGAAGCGGTCAGATCTGATTCAGATCCGGGCGGAGCGCTTTTTCAGTCTTGCGGACTTGGGAAGGCCGAAATTCGGAATGAAGCGGTCCCAGCCGGTAAAGGTCAGAATCAGGATCGAGCCAATCATGATAAAGCTGGTGAAGTTCAGCCGAATGATATCCACCGGAGTAAAGTTATAAAGCGGATACACCGTGGTTGCGATGGAGGCAAAGAAAACCGGGAAGCAGTGCCAGGGGATCAGCTCTGAGCCGTAGATCCCCATGGAGGAGGTAAAGGTTGCCAGCTTGACCCGCAGCTGGTAGGCGTCCTCCTTGGTATCGCATTCGGTGTTCTGCTCCACCAGCTCCCGGATAATGGGAGACATGGTTGTGACCTGCGCGCTCTCGTCTGCCAGGGCCGCATTGCCCAGCAGACACAGGACTGAGCACCAGCCCATCAGATGGTGTACGTTGCGGGACATCCGGACGACCATCCGCTTCAGCGGATCAAAGGTCTTCATGGCATTCATGACGCCGGCGAAGACGGAGACCCACATGACCATGATGATGACCCAGCTGCCCGCGTCCGCGAAACCGGAGTAGATCGGGCCGTCGGAGGAAAACCAGGCGGAGAAGCTGACGGTATCGGCAATCGTGCCCAGCAAGAGGGAAGAGAGAATGCCCGAGCCCAGGCACAGCAGGGTGTGGCAGCCCATAAAGCTGAGTCCGATCACGATGATCACGGGAATGACCATGTAATACGGGACGCCATCACGAACCTGGGTCAGCATGATGGCGGCGGAAGGGCGTTCGGCCTCCAGATCCGCAAAGGTCTGCTGGGGAATGGTGGAGAAGATCCCGGATGGATCTCCGGCTGTGTTGGGCAGCGGCAGGCTGAAAAGGTAGATGGCGACAGCGGAGATCAGAACGCAGCCCAGAGACCAGAAAACCTGGTGCTTGACGCGGGCGATGATCTTGACGTCCTGCATATGGCAGCTGAGGAAGGTGACGTCGGAGATCATACCGATGTTGTCCCCGAAGCAGGCGCCGCCGGCAATGGCGCCGACGGTCAGGATCGGGTTGCCTCCGACGATATGGCTCAGCCAAAGAAAGATTGGCGCACAAGCCGCGAACGTACCCCAGGAGGAGCCGGTGGCAAAGGAAATGATACAGGTGACCAGCAGGGATACGACGGCGACGCTGCGACCGGTAATACCCAGCAGCAGGGCGATTTTGATCATGGACGCGCCGACGCCTGTGCGCATAAAGCACTCCGCCACGGTGGTGGCAAACATCAAAATAAAGAAGATCAGGATGATTTTTTTGGTAGCCTCTATGCCCTGGTCAAACGCGGCCTCGAAGGAGACCCTGGTGGTCAGCATATAGACGAGGATCGCGGCAAACGTCGAGATCGGCGCAGCCAGAAGAAGGTCGAATTTCAGGAACAGGACAAGAGCAGCGAATAAAACCAGAGGGAGAAATTTGATCACGGAGACAAGGGGATGGACCTGAGACGGCTGATCATCCGGCTGTACGTCCGTTGGCGTATCCAGTTCGTACTCCTCTAAATCTTTGGGATAGTTTTTCAGTTCCATGGACTCGCGCTGCCTTTCTGGTGGAAATAGGAGGAAAAGCGCAAAAGCGCCTATCCCCGATTACATGTTTATCATAACAAATAATTGCGGAATTGTAAAGGATAAAATAAAAAATCACCCTCCCGCGAAACAGGAAAATTTTTGGAAAATGCACAAAAGAGCCGGAGGAAAAGGGGAGGGCTTTGCACGTTTACACCGAAAAACAAGGCACATTTTCAACGATTATTCTTCATAATATATTTTTGTTTATCTGTTGCAATTTACACTGATTCTGTGTTATAATACAATTGCAAATCAGTACTAAGGAGGTACAATAGATGAAAAAAATCATCGCGCTCATCCTAGCACTCATTCTCACCCTTTCTGTTTCGCCTCTGGCCTTTGCGAGCTCCCAGGGCGGCGCGCAGCAGCGTGATATTTGGGACATGATCTCCGATATCGAGCAGAACGCGGCAAGAAAGACCCGAGCAAACAACGTGGAATCCCTCACGGATGCCTACCGGAACGCGGTAGACGAGATGATCGAGGCCGTCGAGGCTTCTTCCGACTATGTACCCGGTACGCTGGAACGCCACGGCAACTTCTTCTTCTGGGTGGATACCAAGGGCGATCCCAACGGTTACTCTCCCAGCTACCGTGCCAAGCGGCAGATCGGCGCCATCCCCGGCGCTGTCGTCGGCGGTACGACGGAGGTCGTGAACTATGGCGTCAAGGGCGGTTCTCCCTCCTCCATCGACGTGGCTGCTTTCCAGCCCTATATCGGCATCGACAGCAGCTTCACCGCCCAGTATGAGACTCGCTGCAACGCCATCGCCCAGGCCACCGGCGGCGTGGGCACCACCTACAAGCAGAGCAACGCCAACGTCAACAACCTGGGCATCGCACTGGACAGCTGCGGCGTCGTGATCTTCGACTCCCACGGCACCACCGACTACGACAGTTGGGATGATTACACCTCTCAGGCCAACTCCTCCTACCTCTGCCTGACCACCAGCACCGGCATCACCAATGCGGACAAGTCCTCCGCCCAGGGCGAATTTGGCACCTACTATCATGCCTTCAGCCTTGGCGGCGGCGACTGGGCCGTGGACGGCACCGCCATCACCAACCACATGAACGGCACCGCCCCCAACAGCATGGTCTGGATGGCCATCTGTCTCGGCATGGCTACCGACGGTCTGGAAGCCCCCTTCCATGACCGCGGCGCTGAGGTCGTGTACGGCTACTCCCAGTCCGTCACCTTCACCGGCGACTACAAGTACGAAGGCTTCTTCTGGCCCTACATGTGCCAGGACCACACCGTGGCGGAAGCCTGCGCCTACATGAAGACCAAGTCCAACTGCGACTGGGACCCCGCCTACAGCGGCTATTCCTACAGCCAGGCGGTTGCCAACCATGTTGCCTTCCCCATCGTTTCCTCCTCTGAGGACCCCTATCTCGGCCACGGCAACGTGGACGTGATCCAGGTCCCGAACTCTCTGTGGACCCTGTTCAACCAGTTCAACATCGCTGCCTGCTCCAACAACGACGCCTGGGGCACCGTCACCGTCTCCGGCCGTCAGATCACCGCGACGCCTGCCGTGGGCTATGAGGTCGCGGGCTACGAGGTCCTCAGCGGCACCTGCACCGTGACCCAGAACGGCAACGTCTTCCAGGTCCAGGCCGAGACCGACTGCGAGATCCAGATCAACTTTGCCGCCCGCATCCCCGCCGTCGTCAACTTTGTTGCGCCCGAGGGCGTCAGCGTGGAGAACTACAGCGGCTACGTGGGCGATGAGATCTCCCTTCCTGCGCCTGTGGGCGAACCCCTTGCGGACGCCTATCACTACAGCTTCCTGGGCTGGACGACGGCGGATCTGACGGAGGACAGCCAGGAAATGCCCAACTATCAGAAGTCCGGCACGGCCTTCACCGTGGCGGCTCCCCAGACCACCTACTATGCCCTGTATAAGTATTTCGTGGCGGAGGACGGCGTTTCCGAGGGCTCCTTTAAGCTGGTGACCTCGGCTCCCGCCTCCTGGGCAGGGGACTACGTCATCACCTACCAGGGCAACCGGCTTCTGGACGCCAGCGGCGAGATCACTGGCTCCAGCATCGGCGGCAGCGCGGCGGCCAGATATCTGGAGGACGTTGGCGCGATCCTGGACGGCGACGCGCTCTACAACGTCCCCGACGACGTCATCTACACCGCGGAGCCTGCCGGGAACGGCGGCTACACCCTGAAGATGAAGGACCACGAGGTGTATCTGGCTCTGACCAGCGACTCCAACGCGCTGATGACCGCCGTCAGCGGCGCCAACAAGAAGGCCCAGTGGCTGCTGAGCATGAATTCCCAGGGCGTGCAGATCGCCAACGCCCTCTATACCGAGCGCACGCTGCGCTTCAACAACACCAACAAGGGCCTGTTCCGCTGCTACAAGACCGGTCAGGAGCAGATCTCCGTTTATTCCTCCGGAAACGGCGTCTTCTGGTTCACCACGAATCCCAGATTCAAAACCGTGTGCGACCAGCACAGCTTCGGAGACTGGACCCAGATCAAGGCGCCCGGCTGCACCGAGCCCGGCACCGAGAAGCGGGTCTGTACCGTCTGCGGCTACGCTGAGACAAGAGAGCTCCCCGCCCTGGGGCACGACTACAACGCGGTGGTGACGAACCCGACTTGTACCGAGCAGGGCTTCACCACCTACACCTGCTCCCGCTGCGGCGACAGCTATGTGGACAATTACGTGGACGCACTGGGCCATGCCTTCAGCGAATGGACTGAGACTACCGCGCCCAGCTGCACCGAGCCCGGCGAGGAGAGTCGTCTCTGCGCCCGCTGTCTGACCACGGAAACCCGTCCTGTGGACGCCCTGGGCCATGACTTTGGCGACTGGACCGTGACGACCGCGCCCAGCTGCACCGAGGCCGGCACAGAGACCCGCTCCTGCTCCCGCTGCGACGAAGTGGAGACCCGTCCCGTGGACGCGCTTGGCCACACGCCCGCTGAGCCTGTGAAGGAAAATGAGACCGCTCCCAGCTGCACCGAGCCCGGCGGCTACGATCTGGTGACCAAGTGCTCCGTCTGCGGCGTTGAGCTGAGCCGTGAGCACATCGAGATCCCCGCCCCGGGCCACACGCCCGCTGAGCCTGTCAAGGAAAACGAGACCGCTCCCAGCTGCACCGAGCCCGGCGGCTGCGACATGGTGACCAAGTGCTCCGTCTGCGGCGTTGAGCTGAGCCGTGAGCACATCGAGATCCCCGCCCTGGGCCACACGCCCGCTGAGCCTGTGAAGGAAAACGAGACGGCTCCCAGCTGCACCGAGCCCGGCGGCTACGACATGGTGACCAAGTGCTCCGTCTGCGGCGTTGAGCTGAGCCGTGAGCACATCGAGAT
>JAFXYD010000022.1 GCA_017541995.1 Oscillospiraceae bacterium | reverse complement strand
GTGCGTAAGATATTCACACACCGTCCGTTTTGCGGTCACCGCAGTACTTTTCGGAGCCGAGTATGGAAAAAGAGAACAAGATCTCGCCGCTCTGACGAGACCTTGTTCTTTTTCATGGCTGTTTATTTACAGCCCCTTTTCCTTCGTATTACAGCTCCCGCAGCAGGGCCAGGAGGGTCTCGGCGGTGACGGGGGCCAGGGGGTCGGGGTATCGGTAGGCCTCCGTGTGCAGCGGGGCGGTCTCCGGCCCGGCCCCCACCCCGAAGAAGCAGGCGGGCAGGTACGCGCCGTAGCAGCCGAAGTCCTCGGACCAGCGGAAGGGCTCCGGCAGGTATTCATAGGGCAGCTTCGCCCGGCGGCAGGCGGCCTCCAGGGCGCTTTGCAGGGCCTCGTCGTTCTCCGTGGCGGGGAAGACGTCCACCCGCTCCAGACCCCATTCCAGGCCCTCGGCCTCGGCGGCGGCCCGAACCGCCGCCTCCGCCCGGGCGTTCAGCGCGTCGAAGGCCGCGGCCTTCTCCGCCCGGAGGGTGACCCAGAGCTGCCCCCGGGAGGCGGCCACCCCGAAGGCCCGCTCCCCCACCCGCAGGCCCACCACCGTGGCCAGCACCATGCAGCCGTGCTCCCGGGCCAGGGTCTCGGCCAGGGCCGGGAGCTCCAGGCTCAGCCGGGCCAGAGCGGCGGCGGGATTCCGGCCGTTTTCCGGGTAGGCGGCGTGGGCGGGGCTGCCGTTCAGGCGGATCTCCAGCCCGCAGGAGGCGCAGGCGAAGGTCCCCCGGCGCAGCAGCAGACGGCCCAGGGGCTGCCCCGGGATGTTGTGGCAGCCGAGGATCCGGCAGTTTTCCGGCCCCAGGCCCTCCTCCCCGAAGAGGGCGCAGCACTCCGCCGCCCCGGCCCCGGTCTCCTCGGCGGGCTGGAAGAGGAGGATCACGTTCTTCCCCAGGCGCTGTCCCTCCAGCAGCAGGCCCAGGCCCAGCAGGGCCGCGCTGTGGCCGTCGTGGCCGCAGAGATGCCGGGGGCCCCGGACCGTGGGGACGGCGTCGTGATCCGCCCGGACCACCAGGGTCCGGGCCGCCCCTTCGTCGTGGGCGGCGTAGAGCCAGCTGCCCCGGTCCACGATCCGCAGGCCGGTGCGGGCGGCCAGGAAGGCCTTGAGATAGGCCCGGGTGCGGGTCTCCTGCCCGGGCAGCTCCGCCAGCTCGTGGAGGGCCTGCCGGGCCTCGATGATCACGCTTCTGATTTTCTCTTCCATGGGGATCCCTCGGTTCCTTGGTTTTTCCTTATTTTATCACAGCAGCGCCCCGCCGTCAACGGAAAACGGCTTGCGGCGGCGGGGAGATTGTGCTATAATCAGCCCGACACCAGATCAGAAGGGAGCAGACTATGAAGCATCACATCATCGTCAAATTCACCGAGGGCACCGACGTGGGGGCCCTGCTGGAGCCGGTGCGGGCCATTTTTGAGCGGACCCTCAGCATTCCCGGGATTCACGGGGTGGAGCTGAAGCCCTCCTGCGTGGATCGGCCCAACCGCTACGACCTCATGATCGTGCTGGACATGGACAAGGAGGCCCTGCCCGCCTACGACGCCTCGGCCCCCCACGCCCAGTGGAAGCAGGAGTACGGCCCCATCACCGCGAAAAAGGCCATCTTCGACTGCGAGTGATCCGGCCAAAGGCGGAAATCCCCCGCGCTGCGCTTCAAGCGCCGCGCGGGGGATTTTGCTCAGAGCTCCTCGGGGCCCTCGTATCGGGCGCTGCCGAAGCCCAGGATGCACATGAAGATGGGAGACAGCAGGGAGCGGACAAGCGCGGCTTGTCCCTACGTTCTTTTTTCGGGGGTTTCCGCGGGCTCCCGGGCCAGCAGGGCCTCCAGGGCTGCGGCGGCCTCCCCCACCAGGCGGAGGCAGGGGCGGCGGGCGTAGAATTCCGGCGTCCGGGGCTCCGGCTCCCCGCCGGGGGTGGTGGGCACGTCCCGGAGCAGCTCCCGGCAGAGATACATACCGTTTCGTGTACGGAAGTCCTCCGCCAGCAGACGGACGCGCCGGTAGTGCTCCGATTTCAGAGCCGGGTCCGTCAGGTCGGAATAGCCCCGGAGCATTCCCAGGGCCAGCTCCGCCCCGGCCAGGGCTCCGCAGAGCTCCCGCAGACGGCCCAAACCGCCCCCAAAGGAGGAGGAAAGCCGGGCCGCCGTGTCCAGATCCAGGCCCATCTCCGCCGCGAAGGCGCAAAAAACCGCCTGGGCGCAGTTATAGCCCCGGTAAAACAATTCCTGTGCGCGTTTTGCGTGATCCATAAGAACGCCTCCGATCCGGAACGCAGACGCTGAAGCCTGCGGTGTACGCCTCGTACGTACGTACACGGATGTTTCAATCTTTTATATAAATTCTGCTGCCCGCCCCGTCTGGACAAGGGATCAGGGATCAGGGATCAGGGTGGGGGAAGGGGACGGGTTCCCCGTCCCGCCCGTAGGGGCGGTCATTGACCGCCCGCCGTTCCCCGCACGGACGAGGCAACAGGCAACAGGCAACAGGCAACAGGCAACAGGCAACAGGCCCGCCCGTAGGGGCGGTCATTGGCCGCCCGCCGTACCCCGCACCCCGCCGTAGCGGCGGTCATTGACCGCCACATGCACCCGGCCACGGGCGAATTTGGAATTGAAAATTGAAAGTTGAAAATTGAAAATGTCGGGTGTTTTCAAATTGCGATTTGAAAACATTGGAAATTGGGACGGGGGGGACGGCGACGCGGAGCTAGGGCCACGACCAGTCTGCGGACTGGTCTCGCAATGACAAACTTGG